>NZ_BAAGTM010000002.1:0-400160 GCF_054781915.1 Aquaspirillum soli
ACAACGTTGATAGGTCGGGTGTGGAAGCGCAGTAATGCGTTAAGCTAACCGATACTAATTGCTCGTGTGGCTTGATCCTATAAGTTGCGACACTTACTACAATCTAACCCTTGTCTTTACTTCTTCAAACCCTTTTTGCTTGGCGGCCATAGCGAGTTGGTACCACCCCTTCCCTTCCCGAACAGGACCGTGAAACGACTCAGCGCCGATGATAGTGCAGATCCCTGTGTGAAAGTAGGTCTCCGCCAAGCTCCCCATAAAAAACCCCCTGCTACCAAGTAGCAGGGGGTTTTGTTTTGCATAAAAAATTTTGTTGCAAAAATATGAAATTTTTTTGTTGTCACCTATTTACCATTAGTTTGCGTTAGCATAGCGTTCATCCATCACATGGTACGGTGAAACTTAACACCGGCAACTTGAAAGAGGGAACCTATGAATGCAGCAAAAAAAATCCGTAAGCTCATTGAGTCGGGTCGTGATCCACAACAAATGGAAGTATTAAAGCAGTTGGCGGTAGCTTTAGAAATGAAAAAGCTATTTGATATTAGCCAGCTGTATGAAATTGATATGCGTTATTTTGAGCTCGGTTTGGAATTGATGAACGATTGGCGTTTAGATCAACATTTAAATGCACGTAATCGTTTGACAGAACAAATTCTTGGCTTAACTGCAGATGTTCAAACTGATGGCAATATTGTTCAAGTTCAAACACCTGCAGAATTAACGCTCGAGTCCAATGCTACTGCGAAGCCAACTTAATTAGATTCTGAGCACGTCTAATAGCTCGGCCTGCATCATCAATAAACTTTTCGCATCATTTAACGCCGCGCCGGTGAGTAAAAAAGCATCTTCGGCGCGGCCTCCCAAAGTCATAATTTTGGCAGAATGCACACTGACCTTGTAGCTTGATAAGACACAGGCAACACGTGCTAATAACCCCGGTTTATCTCCCGCTACAATCGATAATACATACCCATCACCTTTATCATCAGCGCGAATATTGACTTGAGGATTGATAGGGAAATGTTTCAAATGGCGGTTAATGCGACCTTGTGAAGGTGGGCATAGCAAATCGCCACCACGTTCAATCGCATGAGTTAATTCAAACTCAATGAAATTGATCATCTCACGGTAGCTGATATCACCGCCATTTTCTGGTACGAAAACATGGAATGTATCTAAAGCGTATTTATGTCTTGTTGTATAGATTTTGGCATCGGCTATGCTGTAAGCGGTTTTATTAAAGAACAAACAAATCCGTGCAAATAAGTCTGGTTTGTCTGGGGTGTAAACCAAAACATCAATGCCTTCGCGATCATCAGACAATCTGGCTCTAACCAAAGGCTGTTCACTGCGTGCAAAGCGGTTTAATACCCGCGCATGCCAAGCAATTTCTCGTGCTTCATGGCGCAAAAAATAAACCATATCAAGTTGTTGCCATAATGCTTCTTCTGCACCATCTGGCACCATATTGAGACGCAAAAGAATTCTTGCCTCGTGTTTTCGTTCTTCCAATGCAGAATCTAAATCAAGTTGTTTACCTGAGCCTAAATAACGCAAAGTAGAATGATACAAATCTTCTAATAATTTTGCTTTCCATGCATTCCACACTTTTGGACTGGTGCCACGAATATCTGCCACGGTTAACAGGTATAAGGCTGTCAAACGGCGTGGTGTTTGTACACGATGGGCAAAATCAGCAATCACAGCCGGATCATAAATATCTTGCTTTTGTGCGATACTCGAGAACGTCAAATGTTCTTGCACCAACCATTCCACTAATTCTGTTTCTTCCTCGTTAAATCCATGATTCAGACAAAATTCTCTGGCATCGCTTTTACCGAGTTCAGAATGGTCACCTCCGCGTCCTTTGGCAATATCATGGAACAACCCAGCTAAATAGAGTAATTCCGGTTTCTGAAAATCAGCAATTAACCGACTTAAAGTGGGGTACTCGTGATTAAAAGCGGGAATGGCAAAACGGCGCAGGTTACGCACGACCATTAAGATATGTTCATCTACAGTATAAACATGAAATAAATCATGCTGCATCCTGCCAACAATTTTGCCAAATGCGGGTAAATAACGTCCTAACACACCATAGAGATTCATACGGCGTAAAGTACGGGTTAAACCCTGTGGTTGGGTAAAGAGTTGAATAAATAAATCGCGGTTAGTTTGATCGCGTCGGAAACGATCATTAATCAAACCGCGTGCATGCCACAATGCCCGCAGTGTGCGCGGTGCAATACCATTCAGTTCGGGATGTTGTGAAAGCAATAAAAAAGTTTCGAGAATAGCACTGGGATGTTTGTCAAAATAATCTAACCGGCGTAAGGCAAGCATACCGTTCACTGATTTGAAACGATCATTAAGAATGACCACATTCTGTTTTGCTTGAGAAAATAAGCGATTACGCAGATTAGGCAATAAAATACCGTTTAACTGATGAATAATTCTTGCAGCACGATAGTATTGCTCCATTAGTTTTTCACTGGCGCGCAATTCTTTACTGTCTGTTAATCCCCATTGATAGGCTACTTTTTGTTGTAGATCAAAAATTAAACGATCTTCGCGTCGATGTGCCGTGAGGTGGAGGTCGATACGTAAGGTTTGCAGGCGTTGTTGTGCATTCTTTAATAAACGCGCTTCGGATCGAGTCAGAATATCTTGCTCGACCATGGTTTGCCATTCACTGTTAAGACCAATTGCTTTAGCAACCCAAATTAAAGTATGTAAATCGCGCAGTCCCCCAACATTTTCTTTGATATTCGGTTCTAAGTTATTCGTCACACCAAAGGCTTTGGCGTGTCTTTGTTGCTGTTCTAAAACTTTGGCTTCAAAAAAAGCGACAGGATCACGATGTCGTTCTAATTCATTCACCAGATGTTGATATAAGTCTTGATTGCCACAGAGTAGGCGTGTTTCTAGTAAAGTGGTTTCAATTGTAATGTCATTTTGTGCTTCAGCTAAACATTCACTGACAGTACGGACACTGTGCCCAACATCAAGGCCAATATCCCAAAACAGCGGAATTAACTGACCAATTTGTTCTTGTAGCGTTGTTGCTGCACTATCGGGGAGCAACACTAAGATATCGATATCAGAATGAGGAAAAAGCTCACCACGGCCATATCCTCCCACAGCTAATAAAGCTGCTTGGTTATCAAAATGATGTGCTGCCCATATTTTTTGGATTGCCTCATCAACTGCAACGCAATGTTGTTGTAGTAATAGGCTAGGGTTGCGGTGCTCATTCCATGCTTGTGCTAGGTCTTTGCGTGTTTGGCTTAATGCTGCCCGCCATAAACTAATTTCTGAGGTCATACGCTATATCTTTCGCGATAGAAGAGCAGTGCGAGGCCGCCGGTTAAAAACAGCACTGTCGGCATTAATGTGATCAAAATAGGCTGCCATTGATACAGTAAACCTAAATGACCAATTAAGCGATTTAAAAAGTGAAATGAGAGACCAATCACAATCCCAATAAACAAGCGATAGCCTAAGCTCACTTGGCGTTGATTAGCAGGGGTGAAACCCACTGCAATAATTGCCATCGATAAGCAGGCTAAGGGATAAAATAGTTTTCCCCATAATGCTATTTCATAGCGGCTGGTTTTCTGTTTATTATTTTTCAGATGTTCAATGTAAGAGAACAAATTCATCGCTGACATCTTTTCTGGTACGACCAGCAAGACATCTAAGATTTCAGGTCGTAATACCGATTGCCAAATACGTTCAGCTTGGTGTTCTATACGAGTTGAGTCGGCACCAAAATAAGTGGTTCTGACTTCTTGTAATAGCCATTTATCTTCACCTTGATATAACCCACGATTGGCTTCTTGCACTGCCGTAAGTCGGTAATCTTGGTCATATTGATAAATACGAACATTTAACAAAGTGTTGTCCGGTAACATAGTTTTGACGTTGATAAAATGGTTATCGTCTTTTACCCACAATCCAGACCGAAAATCTTGGGCAACCACAGAACGGGTGGCTTGTAGATATAAGCGTTCGGCTTCTTGTTCTGCTTTTGGTGCAACAAACTCGCCCATTAAAAATGTCACAACAGCAAAACCACCACCTACCATTAGCAAAATAAGACTGATATAGCGCGCTGATACACCGGAGGTTCGAATCACTGCATATTCTGAACTGGCCGCCAAAAGTGTTAATGCAGCTAATGAACCAATTAACACCGCGAGCGGTAAAAGTTGATAAACATGCCCGGGGATATATAGGGCAACCACGGTTAGCATGGTTTTCCAGTCGTAATGATGACGACCTAAGGCAGACAGTTCTCCTAGAACATCAAAGAAGGCAAATAGCGACAATAAAGCCAATAAGGTAAATAAGGTCGTTCGGACAATATTGCCGATAAGATAACGTGCGATCAAACTCATGATAAAGACCGGCTTTGCAGTTGGCGACGTAACAAGCGTAGTGGCTTACGGCGCAAGGTGAGTAAAAGCACGAACAATGCCAACATAACAATATGCAGCGGCAAAATAGCAAAAACACTTTCCAGTTTGCCGTTACCAATCCATTTTTGTGCTACGTTCATGCTTTGGTAATAGAGTTGATAAATTAACAACGCGATTAACAAATTAAAGGTATGTCCACTGCGTGGATTGTAATAAGCAAGAGGAATGGCTAGCAGGGCGAGAATCAACGTAGCAATAGGCATAGAAATTCGCCATGCTAACTCTGCTCGGTCATCGGATTGATTACGTTGCCATAACTCTGGGGTGGTGCGCTGTTTGGCAGCGGTGGCATTGGGCTGTCTTAGGCTTTGGTCGATTTTGACTTGATAACGTTCAAATTCAACCAAACGATAATTGGCCTGCCCTGGTTGTCCATCATAACGCCGGCCATCTTCTAAAATCAGATAACGCTCACCTTGTTCTGTCGTATGTAGGTAACCGCGTCGTGCCAAAATCGTAGAGAGCACGCCGTTTTCCCAAGATTCAACGAAGATGTTTTGTGCTGAACCGTTTTCGCTGGAGAAATTTTCAACAAAGTAAACGCGGTCGGCACTTTTTGATTCTTTAAAGATGCCGGGGGCAAGGGCGCTGACTTCTTCGCGTTGTTTGAGTAAGTCGGCATACTCATTGCCTTTTTTATGTGCCCACGGCGCAATCCAAAGGGTAACACTGGCAATGATGACAGTAATGGGGACGGCAAACATTAACACTGGACGTATCCATTGGGTGGGCGATACTCCTGCTGCCAGCCATACCACCATTTCGTGGTCGCGATAGATTCGCGTTAATACCACGAGAACGGCCACAAACACTGTGATCGACAATAAGGTGCCAAATGACGCTAACGCGGTAAATGCAATCATGGCGAAGATGGCATCGGTGGCTAAATCGCCAGCGGCGGCTTTGTCGAACAAACGCACAACTTGCGTAGTCAACATAATGGCCAATAGCACGAAAAAAACCGCGAAGGTGACCGAGGTCAGTTCGCGGACGAGACTACGTTGAAAAATCATAAAATGTGCCTTTTTGACATCCCGCTGAAATGCTAGTGATAATGTTGCAGGAAGCGGAAAAATGCCGGAATCGGTCTAAAATCGAAGAAATCAGACCAAGCGTCGCAAATACTCTAGAAAATGGGGTATAACTGGAGCGAGTGGTGTTACGCTATGGCATATTTTTTGGATGTCATTCAATGTCAATAAACATAAGGAATCACGAACATGGACTTTAGCATAAAAAGCGGTAGCCCGGAAAAACAGCGTGTGGCGTGTGTGATTGTTGGGGTATTTGAATCGCGCAAACTCTCTTTTGCCGCTGACTTAATAGACCGTATTTCCAATGGCTTTTTAAGTGATGTGCTCAAACGTGGTGATATGGATGGCAAGTTAGGCACCACTTTGGTGCTACATGCGGTGCCTCATACCTTATGTGACCGTGTGATGTTGGTTGGTTTGGGTAAGGAACGTGATTTTCGCGAAAAAGAATATCGTGAAGCGATTAAAGCCTCGGTGCGTGCTTTAGGGGCGACTGCCGCTGTTGAGGCTGTCAGTTACATCACAGAAATTCCAGTGAAAAAGCATGATGTAACATGGATGGTGCAAGAAGCGGTGGTAGCAACGCTGGATGTGTTATACAAATTCGACCGCTTTAAAACCAAAGTGGAAGAACACCCACGCGAATTGCGTAAGTTGACATTGTCGGTTTCTCGCCGCAGTGATTTGGCCGAAGGTGAAACTGGTTTAGCACGTGGTTTGGCTGTTGCCGGTGGGATGAAACTGTGCCGCGATTTGGGCAATTTACCAAGCAATGTATGTACGCCGCGTTATGTGGCACAAACCGCAGAAGAATTAGCGACGGAATATGGCGTTGCGGCTGAGATTTTGGATGAAGCCGCCATCCATGCGTTGGGGATGCGTACCTTTCTCTCTGTCGCCAAAGGCAGTATCGAGCCCCCTCGTCTGATTGTGTTGAAATATCAAGGCGCGTCAGCCACAGTGCAACCGGTGGTGTTGGTGGGCAAGGGGATTACCTTTGACTCGGGCGGCATTTCGCTCAAACCGGGCGAAGGCATGGATGAAATGAAATATGACATGCTGGGTGCGGCAACCGTATTGGGGACTTTCCGTGCTGCGGTTGAAATGCAGCTGCCGTTAAACTTAATCGCGGTGGTGGCGACGTGCGAAAACATGCCCTCCGGTGGTGCCAGTAAGCCCGGTGACATTATTGAATCGATGTCGGGGCAAACCATTGAAATTCTCAACACCGATGCCGAGGGCCGCCTGATTCTGTGTGATGCGTTGACATATGTGGAACGCTTCAGCCCTCAAGCCGTGATTGATGTGGCGACGTTAACTGGTGCCTGCATTATTGCTTTAGGTCATCAAACAACAGCCGTTTTCAGCAACCAAGATCAACTGGCGCGTGAGTTAGTCACCGCAGGTGAAGAAGCTGGGGATCGCGCATGGCAGATGCCCTTATTTGAAGAATACCAAGAACAACTCAAGAGCCCATTTGCTGATATGGCCAACATCGGTGGTCGGCCAGCGGGTTCAATCACGGCGGCATGTTTCTTGGCGCGTTTTGCCAAGGCCTATGATTGGGCACATTTGGATATTGCGGGTACCGGTTGGAAAAGTGGCAAAGATAAAGGGGCAACAGGCCGCCCCGTTCCTCTCTTGGTGCAATTCTTACAGGACAAAGCAGATGCCTTGAGTGGTCATACTTTACGCCGTGGCCGCCCACGTCGCGATCATGAGGAAAGCGCTGCAGACGATGCGGATTGATTTTTACCACCACGTTACCCGCCCGTTGCCGTTTTGCTGTCGTTTAATTCAGACTGCATGGCAACGTGGCAGTCAGCTGATGGTATTGGTGCCTGATCCTGCACAGTGTCAGGCACTTGACCAGTTATTGTGGACATTTCAGCCACAAGCTTTTATTCCGCATTGTGCACCGACTGCGACGTATGCCAATCAAACACCGATTTGGTTGGCAACCGAGTTACCGCCGGTGGTGACGGGGCGCGTGTTGTTGAACTTACGCTTGTCGCCATTGCCTGAAGCACAGCAATTTGAACGCATTTTGCAAATTGCCAGTGCAGATGATGCGGAATTAGCACAAGCACGGCAAGTGGCTCGGCACTATAAGCAATTAGGGGCCGAGATTGTGTATCACGATATGACAGGCCGTGGTTAAGGGCCGAGTAACAGACTGAAAGAACATGGGATACCGTTTAAGTAAAATTGCGACCCGTACCGGCGATGATGGCAGCACCGGCCTTGGTGATGGCAGCCGTGTCCCCAAACATGCTTTACGTGTGGTGGCATTGGGTGATGTGGATGAATTAAACAGCCAACTGGGGTTGCTGTTATGTGAAACGCTGCCTGATACCGTTCGTGTGCAGCTGACCGCCATCCAAAATGAGCTGTTCCAAGTCGGGGGTGAATTGGCTGTACCAGGCTTTCACTGGTTGGAAGAGGCTGCCTTGTTGCGTGTAGATAATTGGTTGGCTGAAATGAATGCCGAACTACCACCATTGAAGGAATTTATCTTACCGGGTGGTTGTCGCAGTGCGGCATTAAGCCATGTCGCGCGTGCGGTGGCGCGGCGTGCCGAGCGCAGTGTCGTGGCCTTGGCCGCAGAAGAAGCGGGTGTTTCACCACGGCTACAGCAATATCTGAATCGTTTATCCGATGCCTTGTTTGTGCTGGCGCGGTTATTGAACCGCCATGAAGGTGGACAAGAAGTGATGTGGCAAAAACCGCAACCGCCGGAGGTATCCAATCAATGAGATTGCAGGCCAAACATATTCAAGCGGTGTTGACTTTGTTTGGTCAGGCATCGCCTCAACAAAAATTGGCAGCGGCGGTGGTGTTGCTCACCGCTGTACTGGGATGGTGGTTTGGTACCTCGGCTAGCCAAGATACGATTCAAGGCAAAGTGGTTGCGGTGGCCGATGGCGACACGGTGACGGTGCAGGATATCACCATGTCGCAACACCGAATTAGAATGGCTTTTATTGATGCGCCAGAAAAAGCACAACCGCATGGCGACGAGGCTAAACAGCATTTATCTGGACAGGTGCTCGGGCAAACGGTGACGGTTGATGTGATCGAGAAAGACCGCTATGGCCGCACTGTGGGTCGGGTACGCTTGGCCGGAGCCGATGTGAACTATGACATGGTGCGGCAAGGTTTAGCATGGCATTACACGCAATATGCCAAAAAACAAGCGAGCAGTGACTATGCCCGCTATCAACAGGCACAAAAGCTTGCCGAGCAGCAAGGCACAGGATTATGGCAACAAGCCAATCCCACCCCGCCGTGGGATTTTCGCCAACAGAAGCGAGCCGCTCAATAACCCCAGCAACGGGGCTTTTTGTTAGAATCGGCCTTTGTGGTTTGATATGGTTCTTTCATGGCTGCTTTGCCTACGCATACATTACATCAGCTCCTATCCGAGGTGATGACCCGAGATTTTCCTGTTCTTAAAGCCCGTTTACGTCAATTACAACAGCGTCTGAAAGCCGGTAAACCTGCGGATCGGATGTTTGCTGAATTAGAACGTGATATACAACGCTCACATCAGCGTTATCAATCTCGTTTAACTGCCCTCCCTCAACCGCAATTTGACCCTGCTCTCCCTGTTAATCAGCGTTTAGAGGATCTCAAACAGGCGATTAGCCAACATCAAGTGGTGATTGTTTGTGGTGAAACTGGCTCGGGCAAAACCACACAGTTACCTAAGTTGTGTTTGGAATTAGGCCGTGGTGTGCGTGGCTTGATTGGTCATACCCAGCCGCGTCGCTTGGCTGCGCGCTCAGTCGCGCAGCGTATTGCACAAGAACTGCAAACCAAACTCGGCGAACAAGTCGGTTTTAAAGTGCGTTTTACCGATCACAGCTCGGATCGCAGTTATATCAAGCTGATGACCGATGGCATTTTATTGGCTGAAACGCAGAACGACCGTTATCTCAATCAATACGATACCCTTATCATTGACGAAGCGCATGAACGTTCGTTGAACATTGATTTTTTATTGGGCTATTTAAAACAGATTTTACCTCGTCGTCCCGACTTAAAAGTGATTGTGACCTCGGCCACCATTGATGCTGAGCGGTTTAGTCAACATTTCAATGGTGCACCGGTGTTGGAAGTGTCGGGGAGAACCTATCCGGTGGAAATTCGCTATCGGCCCTTGCAAGAACGCGACGAAGACGAAGCGGAATTGGAGATGGAAGAGGCGATTGTCGAGGCAGTGCAAGAATTACAGACCCACGGTGCCGGTGATGTGTTGGTGTTTTTACCAGGGGAACGGGAAATTCGTGATACTGCCGATGCCCTACGGCAAATGAATCGCGGTGCGGGGTATGACATTCTGCCGCTATTTGCGCGGCTATCGAATGAAGAGCAAAACCGAATTTTTCAAACAGGGGGTGAGCGTCGTCGAGTGGTATTGGCCACGAATGTGGCGGAAACCTCGCTGACGGTGCCCGGTATTAGATATGTGATTGATACTGGTTTGGCACGGGTAAAACGCTATTCACCGCGTGCGAAAGTCGAGCAATTACACGTTGAAAAAATCAGTCAAGCCGCTGCTCGACAACGCGCAGGCCGTTGTGGTCGCGTGCAGGCAGGGGTGTGTATTCGTTTATACAGTGAGGAAGATTTTAACGCTCGTCCCGCTTTTACCGATCCTGAGATCATCCGCAGCAACTTGGCAGCGGTGATTTTACGAATGGCCAGCCTGCGGTTAGGCGCTATTGACGAATTCCCCTTTATTGAAGCACCAAGCCGGCGCTTGATTGCCGATGGGGTGCAGCTATTGCATGAACTCGGGGCGTTGGATGATACACAGCAGTTAACGCCGCTTGGTAATGAATTGGCGCGGATTCCGGTTGATCCGAGAATCGGTCGGATGTTGTTGGCTGGGCGACAATTTCATTGTGTGCATGAGATTTTAATTTTGGCAGCGGCACTGTCGATTCAAGATCCGCGTGAACGCCCCTTTGAAGCGCGAGAAGCAGCAGAGCGTGCCCAAGCCCGTTTTAAAGATGAAAAGTCTGATTTCCTTGCCTTTTTAAATTTATGGCAATTTTTCCATGAAGCCCTGACCAACAAGACCTCTAACCGTCAGTTGATTAATTTATGTCATCAACACTTTTTGTCCTATTTGCGGTTGCGTGAGTGGCGTGAATTACATGGCCAACTGAAAAATATTGCAGATGAACTCGGTCTGCGTGACAACACCACTCCGGCCACTTTTGAGCAAATTCATTGTGCTTTATTGACCGGTTTGCTTGGCAATATTGGGATGAAAACCTTGGAAGGCGATGGTTATTTAGGCGCACGGGGGATTCAGTTTCATATTTTCCCTGGTTCTGGGCTGCGGCGAACCAAGGCTAAATGGATATTGGCTGCTGAATTGACCGAAACCACACGCTTATATGGTCGTTGTATTGCTGCAATTGAACCTGAGTGGGTTGAAGGTTTGGCCGAACATTTGGTGAAGCGTCACTATTTTGAACCCCATTGGGAAAAAGCCCGTGGCGAGGTGGTTGCCACAGAAAAAGTGACATTGTATGGCTTACCAATTGTGGCGCGGCGACGAGTCAGTTATGGCCGTATCAATCCAGAAGAGGCGCGTGAGATCTTTATTCGTGAAGCGTTGGCGGTGGGCGAATTTCAGACCCGAGCAGCGTTTTTCCGCCACAATCAAACGCTGATTCGTGAAGTGCAACAGTTGGAACATAAGGCACGGCGACAAGATGTGTTGGTGGATGAGCAGACATTGTTTGATTTCTACAACGAGCGCATTCCAGCTAATGTCTTTGATACTGCTAGCTTTGAACATTGGTTAGACGACATACAAAAAACCGAACCGCGCCGGTTATATCTCAGTCGCGAATACTTAATGCAACATGCCGCCGAGCATGTCACAGAGGAACAATTCCCCACCCATTTTGACACTGCAGATGGTCGTTTGAAATTGCGCTATCGTTTTGAACCTAATCATGTTCTCGATGGGGTAACCGTTGATATTCCGCTGCCAATTTTGAATCGATTGCCACTCGAACCTTTCGAATGGCTGGTGCCGGGGATGTTGCGTGAAAAAGTCACGTTGTTGATTAAAAGTTTGCCCAAGGGCTTGCGCCGCTTATGTGTGCCGGTGCCGGATTGTGTCACACGCTTTTTATCCTCGCCTTTGGATAAACAGCACAGCTTATTGTCCCAACTGGTGCGTTTTTTACAGCAAGACACCGGACACAGTTTCAGTGAAGCCGATTTTGTGCTGGGGCAACTGCCGCTGCATTGTTGGATGAACTTTCGCATTTTGGATGACGGTCGGCAAGAGTTGGGCATGGGGCGTGACTTATCACAGCTGCAACAGCAATTTGGCGAGGTGGCACAGCTGACCTTCCGTGAAAGTTCTTTGGAATGGGAACGCGATGAAGTCATCGCGTGGGATTTTGGTGCTTTACCGGCGGTGATTCAGTTTGCCCGAGGACGTCAACAACTCACCGGCTATCCGGCGTTAGCGGTTGAAGGTGAGCGCGTTGCCATTCGTTTGTTCGATACGGAGCTGGCTGCTGACGCCTCTCATCGGCAAGGGGTGATTCGTTTATTGCAATTACAGCTAAAAGAACAGATGAAACAGCTGCAAAAAGGCTGGCCTGAGCTAACCCAAACGGCGTTGTTATTGCGTGGGGTGATCAATCGCGAGGCATTATTGGCCGATGCGATCACTGCCATCTGTGATCGGGCGCTGGTGGGTGAAGATGTGTTGCCGCGTGACGAACGCGCCTTTGAAGAACAAAAAACTCGCGCTCGGGCGCGCCTGCCGGCGGTTAAACAGGCGGTGGCGACACTGTGTGTCGATATTGCTGGCGAATATCAAAAGGTGGCGCAGTCGCTGGAGAAACATCCTTTGGCATCGGCGCTGCGTGAGCAATTACAGACACTAATCTATCAGGGCTTTTTATCAACGACACCGTGGTCACAGCTGGCACAACTGCCGCGTTATCTACGGGCAATGGGGTTGCGGATGGACAAATACCGCAACAATCCCGCCCGCGATCAAAAACATGCGGCAGACATTCAACGGCTGTGGCGTGAGTGGGAAAGCGCGGTGGCACAACAACAAGGGATGGCCAGCCTAGGGTTGTTGGCCGTGCGTTGGCAATTAGAAGAATTGCGCGTGTCGTTGTTTGCCCAAGAGTTGAAAACGCCTTACCCAGTGTCGGTCAAACGGGTTGAAGCAGAATTGCGCGCACAGCTGGCGCGCTGAAAAGCGGGTGTAGATGAAGAAAAATTAAGCTATCCCATCAAATATTAAACTTTATTTAGCTTTTTGCGCCTTTGCTAGACACTAAGTCATCTTCTTCGTGAATAGCAAAGGAACGCATGATGTTGTTATTACCTACTTATTTTCAGGGCATGGCATTAGGCGCTGGTTTAATTATCAGCATTGGGGCTCAAGGTACCCATGTTTTGCGGGTTGGCCTGCAACGGCAGCATGTGGGAATCACCGTGGCCCTCTGTATTTTGGTGGACATCATCCTGATTGGGTTGGGCGTAGCAGGGATGGGGTTGTTAATCAGTGAAAACCCCCTGTTATTACAGCTGGCGCATTGGGGTGGGGCGTTGTTTCTATTGGCTTATGGTTGGCGGGCATGGCGGGCGTGTTGGCAGGGTGGCGGCAGTTTGGCCACCTATCAAGCAGCACCGCTTAACCGTTGGCAAGCTGCCCTGACTGTATTAACGCTATCGCTGTTAAATCCGCATGTGTATTTAGATACGCTGGTGGTGTTGGGAGCGATTGGCGGTAAATTACCAGAATATGCCCAGCTATCGTTTTCCCTCGGCGCTATGACGGCCTCTTTGCTGTGGTTTATTGTGTTGGGGTTTGGCGCAGGCTATCTAACTCGCTATTTTCAACGCCCCTTGGCATGGCGGATTTTGGATGCGATCACTGGCTGCATTATGTGGGGCTTGGCTTTGGGCTTAATCATGGCTGCTCCCTTGTGATTTACCGTTAGCCCTCAATGTGTAATCTTTTTTGAGAGGCTATGGGTCATGCGCTTTTCTCATTCCGGCCCCGCACCCACGGGGCGGCACGACTGGCAGACGCTAAAGACTTTAGTGCCTTATCTATTGGCATTTAAAGGCCGATTGGCCATTGCGATTGCTTTATTGGTTGGGGCAAAACTGGCTAACGTCAGTGTGCCACTGTTATTAAAAGATGTGGTCGACACGCTAAGTACCCGAGATGTGGTGTTGGCGGTGCCGTTGGGCTTGGTGGCGGCGTATGGTTTGGCACGGTTGGCAACCAGCTTATTTGGTGAGCTGCGCGATGCGGTATTCGCCAAAGTGGTGCAGGGAGCTATCCATCGGGTTGCGTTAGAAGTCTTTACACACCTGTATCAACTTTCTTTACGTTTTCATCTCAATCGTCAAACCGGTGGCATGAGCCGTGACATTGAGCGAGGAACCAAGGGTATTGGTTTTTTGCTCAATTTCACAGTATTCAACATTCTGCCGACGCTGCTAGAAATTACCTTAGTCGCGGCGATTTTGT
The DNA here is from genome assembly GCF_054781915.1 of Aquaspirillum soli. Lineage (NCBI taxonomy): Bacteria > Pseudomonadati > Pseudomonadota > Betaproteobacteria > Neisseriales > Aquaspirillaceae > Aquaspirillum > Aquaspirillum soli. Next base: position 14,061 of record NZ_BAAGTM010000002.1, read on the forward strand.
TCAGTAAGTATCACTGGTCATTTGCGGCTGTCACGTTTGCTACCATCGCCAGCTATATTGGCTTTACCCTGTGGGTCACCGAATGGCGGATGGTCTTTCGGCGCAGCATGAACGACTTGGATTCTAAGGCCAATAGTCGGGCGATTGATGCCTTATTGAATTTTGAAACCGTCAAATATTTTGGTAATGAACGCTGGGAAATCCAACGCTACGACAACAGTTTGTCAGCGTGGGAACACTCCGCCATTAAAAATCAAGTGTCCCTTAACCTGCTCAACGCGGGGCAAGGCGCGATTATTGCGGCTGGGGTAACTGGTTTAATGTGGTTGGCGGCTTCTGGGGTGGTGGACGGCAGTATGAGCGTGGGTGACTTGGTGTTGGTGAATGCCTATCTCATCCAACTGTATGCGCCGTTGAACTTTCTTGGTTTTGTCTATCGAGAAATCAAGCATTCCCTTGCTGATATGGAACGGATGTTCACCTTATTAAATGTCGAACGTGAAGTGGATGATAAACCCGATGCGGTGACATTACAGACACAACAGGCCAGTATTCGTTTTGAGCATGTGGCTTTTTCTTACGACGGTAAACGAGAAATTTTGCAGGGTATTGATTTAGATATTCCAGCCGGTAAGACGTTAGCGGTGGTGGGGCGGTCGGGTGCTGGGAAATCTACCCTGTCGCGGTTGCTGTTCCGTTTTTATGACGTCAATCATGGCAGCATCCGTATCAATGGCCACGATATTCGCCAACTGACACAAGCGAGCTTGCGTGCCCATATTGGGATCGTACCGCAGGACACGGTGTTATTTAACGATAGCATTTACTACAACATTGCCTATGGACGTCCTGAAGCCAGTCGTGAGGAGGTGATCGCTGCTGCACAGGCGGCGCATATTCACGATTTTGTGATGAGTTTGCCCGATGGCTATGACACGACAGTGGGTGAGCGCGGTTTGAAATTGTCGGGTGGCGAAAAACAACGAGTGGCGATTGCGCGTACCTTGTTAAAAAACCCGCCTATCCTCATTTTCGATGAGGCAACCAGCGCACTAGATACCCGCACTGAAAAAGCGATTCAAAACGAGCTGGCGGCAATCTCTGCGAATCGCACTACTTTAATCATTGCTCATCGTCTCTCAACCGTCGTTGATGCCGACCAAATTGCGGTGATGGATGGTGGCAAGATCATTGAAACAGGAACCCACCGTGAACTTTTAGCTCGCGATGGTGCCTATGCAGCACTGTGGCGTTTGCAACAAGAGAATCCAGAACAGGCTTAACGAGGGCTCAATGTTCGATATCGAACATTGAGCGATTGCCACAGCTTTACGTCAACGTAAAGCCATGCTTGCGGTGCCGTTTCCATTGAATCGAGAAAAAAGGTTTGCTTGAAACCGGATGGTTTTTGCTAACTATCTGATTTTTATGCCGAATAAAAAATAAAAAAAAGCCCAAGTCGGTGAAGACTTGGGCTGAATCTACAAAGGAGAAATAGAGGAGAAACTATCAAGAAGCAATCGCTGCGTCTCAATGATGCGTATTATGGCTATGCTGCACTGCAATGTCAACCTCGATTGTTCGGAATGAATCAAAAATATAAATAGATGTCGAAAAATAGACCATATTTCAGTTCGGAAACGAAATGTAACGAAAATTCACCTGTTCCTGCGGTGTATAAAGCTTTGTGCGACAATCACCGCTTTGTTTATCTTGCTTGTGAGAACCTGTCGCTATGATGTTGCCCGATCCCCGTCCCAGTGTATTAACTCCCCCTAAAAATGGTTTACTCGATTTAGTCGCGGCTGTCTTAACCGCTACCGAGGCTGAACAAACCACTGCACAGCAACGCTTACAGATGGCAGTGGCGGAAACGTTAATGATGCGGGACCAACAATCGCTGGCGTTGGCCTTGCAATTTGCGCCCTCACAGGAAGCTTATAAAACCCTGTGGCACGCCCTGTGTGATGTATTGACTCAACTCCCCGATGGTCGCCAAACGGCGGTGGTATTTGCGCTGCCGGTGATTTTGGTAGTAGGCAGTAAAGAGACAACGACGCTGTCAGGTACGTTGACCGACACGACCAGTATGTTGGCAACCCTGCAGCGGCATGGTTTGATTGCCGAAGGCGCTGTGTGTCATCTATTCCCCGAATTGCTCCACCCAGAATCGTTGGCAGCGATTAGCATGCCCGACTTATATCGTTACGCTGAGACGATTGATGATGTTGAGCTTGGGTTGCCCTTCGAGCGTTTGCCGGCGCCAGTCCCTGCAAAAGATGAGGCGGTGTTTGTTCGCTATGTGTTGGGGATTGCGATGCAGCCTGTCGGTGCACCACCGGTATTGCGGCCACAAAGTCATGGTGCGTGGGCAATGGAAGTGATGCAGCAACTTAAAACCCAATTGCACCATCCACAAGTGACGTTATTCCCGATCCCGATTCAACCTCAAGTATTACCCGAGGCGCTACGTCAGGGAGCCGCTTTCCGCTTAGAAGTGAATATGCAGGTGTTTGCCAGTGGCATTATCCGCAAATTGCGTGAACATAATTTGCCGATTGTGGCGATTGCCAGTGCGCACGAAGGCGGCGAATTGCGTTTCACCATCAGCACCCCGGGTGAAGCAAAACACATGGCTGCCTATGCTTGGCCCTTGGCGGCTTTGGATTCTGTGCCCCATATTGTTGAGAATTTCTCGGCACTGATGAAGGAATGTCAAGTAAGCGATGTTCGCTTAATCCCGGGTATCCAAGCCAATGAAGTCAATGGCGTTCCTTTCTTTATCAGTAGCGTGGATCCCGAAGCGCAACAAGTCGAAGTGCATTGATCTTTGTACCGTGATGTTGACTAAGCCGCCTGACGAAGGCGGCTTTTTTGCTGAGTATGCAAAAATTAGAAACCGCTAAAGCCTGCAAATACACCATTCCAATCAACCGACTGCCCTGATCCGACAACTTGAATCATCTGGGCAAAGCTATTCACCAATGAGGTGTGGATGACCGTGTCGGGAATGAGTTGTGGATTGGCGGGGGTGGAGTAGATATTCCCCATTAAATTCAGATAGTTGTTTAATACAGTTGGGTCTTGTGCGGCAAAGCCAGCTTGATTTTGCATGATAAAGCTGCTGATTTGCATGGCTTCGTTTATATCAATCGACTTCATAATACGAATCAAAGTCCCAAAAGCTTGTGACTCTGCATCAGTGGAATTGCCAAACGCCGTATTGTAATTGGCTTGTCCCACTTTGCTGACGATATCCGCCCGTAAAGATTCGGTAGACAGTGTGCCGCTATTGGTGTTGTAGGTGATGAGACTGCTCAAGGTGGCGGGGAAATTGCTCAGAACCGATGTGGTTGTGGTGGGTTGGCTGGTGCCGTTAAGCTCCGCTGCATTGAGCCCTCGACTCGAGAAGAAGCTGACCACATCGTTCTCTGATACGCCCACAATCTCGGCGATCATTGCATTAGTCACACCGAATTGTTTACACACGCTGTGAATCTGTGCTGGCTGTGATAGGTTGTCTAAAAGAAACTGTTTTGCCGCATTCAGGCTCACGCCAAACTTGGCGAGATGGGTGGCTGCGCTCATGGTAATAATCTCCCTATTAAATCAAACAGTTGTATCAATTAAAATTTAACAACGCCTTCCTTCCGCACTGTACCATAGTGAACAATCTGGATTTTGATTCAGGCTAAAATTTTTTTGGAATACCAGAAATTAAGTTTATATAGGTAATCAAAGCGAGGCTTGCTATTTTTTGGTGGTAAAAAAAGTCCCTAAGCAAACGGTTAGGGACTTGATGGTGCTACGATGGGGTGGAGTCGGTTAAGCGTTAATCGCCAACGCCATGCCAACACCTTTCCAATACTGCGTTTCTTGACGTAGCGCACTGGTTGTCAGGGGATTTTGTTCTAACCAATCTTCTGGTAAAGACAGACTAAATCGTTTGCCATCAAATGTGAGGCCGATATGATCCGGCAAGGTTAAGTCGCTGCGGCTGCGTGAGAAAATCACCGCTAAACGCAATGCACATACCGCTGGCCAATCAATCTCACCAATGTCCCAGTTTAACAATTTGCTGAGTGAACCTTTATGGCTGACCACCAAAAACGCCAGATGTTTTTGCTCGCGCCGTGAAAAGCCGGGCATATCGGCTTGTTCAACGATATAAGCCGAGTGTTTGTGATAGCTGCTGTGAGCAATCGACAGACCGATTTCATGGAGTTTGGCTGCCCATTCAATCCGTTTCATCCGTTCCAGATCGCTGACTGTGCCGTCATTTAACATCATGGCAAAGCGACAGGCTAAGGTTGCCACTCGCTGACTTTGTGGCAGATCGACATGGTAGCGCCGTTTGAATTGGGTTACGGTGGTTTCGCGCATATCGCGATGATGATGACGGCCCAGCATGTCGTACAACACCCCTTCGCGCAGTGCACCATCGGTAACCTGCATCTGTTCAATGCCTAAACCTTGGAAGACGGCCAACATCACTGCCAGCCCACCTGAAATGACAGGTACCCGTTCTGCCCGCAGTCCTTCGATACTGACATTTTTGATATGCCCTGCATCAATCAACTGTTCTTTTAGCCATTCCATTCCAGCGAGGGTAATTTCGCCATCACTGATTTCATTGGCTTCTAAAATATCGCGCAAGGAACGGGCTGTTCCAGAAGTGCCAATGGCTTGGTCCCAATGGGCCTGAGCAAATTCATGGACTAGGGTTTGTACTTTATTGCCGGCAGCGGCTTCTGCTTCACGGAATTGGGCTTTGCCAATTTTGCCATCGGGGAAAAAACGGCGGCTGTAGCTGACACAACCCATGGTTAAACTCTCGGTGCGGAGGGCTTTGTGTCCACTGCCAATAATAAACTCGGTCGAACCACCGCCAATATCCACCACCAAGCGCTTTTCACGGCTGCTCGGCAGGCTGTGCGCGGCGCCAAGGTAAATCAATCGCGCTTCTTCACGACCGGCAATAATTTCAATTGGGAAACCTAATAATGCTTCGGCTTGGGCGATAAAGGCCGTAGCATTTTTAGAGACCCGTAAGGTATTGGTACCAACAACACGTACGGCATCAGGGTTAAAACCCCGTAAGCGTTCACCAAAGCGGGCCAAACAAGCTAATGCGCGTTCTTGGGTGGTTTCATCCAGATAGTTGTCTTCGGTCAACCCCCCACCAAGACGGACGGTGTCTTTCAGGCTATCGAGGGTATAAATCTGATCGTCCACGATACGGGCGATTTGTAAGCGAAAGCTATTTGAGCCGAGATCAACGGCAGCAAGGGTTTGAAAATGCGGCTGATTCACCCTGTTATGCTCCTGCACTGAGAAAACGGCTTGATCATCAGGCTGACAAGGTACGGCACGTTTTCTATCAAAAAGGTTGGTAAATAAACACAAAACGGGCGACTGAATGCCGCCCGTTTCTCGCTACAACTGGTCGATCAACGACAAAATATTATAGGCCAGCGGCACGTTCAGCATCTTCAATGGCTAAATGGCGAATGTCTTTGCCTTTAACCAAATAGACGACATATTCAGCGATATTTTTTGAATGATCGCCGATACGTTCAATCGCTTTGCTGATAAATAGCGTGTCGATTGACATTGAGATGGTGCGCGGGTCTTCCATCATAAAGGTAATCAGCTGGCGCAAGCTGGCGCTGAAGTCTTCATCCAGATAGCGATCTTGCTTAGCAACATCCATCGCGGCCGAGACATCCAAGCGCGCAAAGGCATCCAAAGCATGACGTAGCATGGAAAGCGCGACTTCTGCCATTTTATGAATTTCACGCAAACGCGGCACATGCACACGGTCGGCATCGAGAATCAGACGACCCATGCGGGCGATTTTTTGCGCTTCATCGCCAATACGCTCTAAATCGGTGATGGTTTTAATCACCGTCAACACCATCCGTAAATCAACGGCGGCAGGTTGGCGGCGTGCAATGATGAGCTGGCATTCCTCATCCAAGCCAATCTCCATTGAGTTGACTTGGGCATCGGTTTCGATCACACGCTCTAATGTATCGCGGTCGGCACGGGCCAAGCCATCGATAGCATTGCGAATTTGTTGTTCAACCAAGCCGCCCATCTGTAACACGCGGGTGCGAATGGATTCCAGTTCGAGATCGAACTGTTTAGAAATGTGTTCAGGCATCGTAACGTTTCCGTGTGGATTCAGGGGAAAGTAACGCGTTACCCTAGCAGGATGCTATGACGAAAACGTGACAATCCTGACGAATTGCAGCAAAAATTTTGCTCGACCACGTTGCGCCCGCGCTGTTTGGTGCGTTTTGGTTTATTTATACTCTTTTACACTGCCATCGGCCATGCCCAACAACAGCACATCTGCGTGTCGGCGGGCAAAGATACCACAGCACACGACACCGGGAATCTGGTTGATGGCTTCTTCCATTTCCACCGGTTTTTGAATATCTAAGCCGTGAACATCTAAAATCACATTGCCGTTATCCGTTACCACCCCTTGCCGCCATTCAGGATGACCGCCGAGTTTGACCAAATGTCGCGCTACCAAACTACGCGCCATTGGAATCACTTCAACAGGGACAGGAAATTCTCCCAATTTGCTGACGTATTTTGATTCATCGGCAATACACACAAAGGTCTCTGCAGCGGCTGCCACAATTTTTTCACGGGTCAATGCACCGCCACCCCCTTTAATCATGTGCATGTGATGGTTAATTTCATCTGCCCCATCGACATAGAGGGCGATATCACCCACGGCATTTAACTCTAATACTTGAATTCCAGCTGCTTTGAGGCGTTCGGTACTGGCGACTGAGCTTGACACAGCTGCATCGATACGATCGCGTTGTTGTGCCAGAGCATCAATAAAATAGTTGACGGTTGAACCGGTGCCAACGCCAATAATAGACGGCTTCTCGGGCAGAAAATCGAGGGCTTTTAGGGCAGCGTTGCGTTTGAGCGTATTTTGATCCATGACATTATTCCTGAGTGAATGGGCGACTATTCGCTAATTATCCCACAAGCGGCAGCTTATTGTGTTTTGCGCTGTAAGCTTGGGCGTGGTTTTGCGGTTAATAAACACACTGCCTCAGCGGCAATGCCTTCTCCACGACCTAAATGGCCGAGTTTTTCCGAGGTTTTGGCCTTAATATTCACTTGTTCTGGCTCAACACCGAGGTCGGCGGCGATATTGATTCGCATCTGTCCAATATGTGGGGCCATTTTTGGCGCTTGTGCAATAATCGTTGAATCGAGGTTGGCTAAAACCCAGCCAGCCGCCAACACACGCTGATATGCCTCGCGCAATAAAATGCGGCTATCCATACCGGCATATTTTGCGTCAGTATCTGGGAAATGTCGTCCAATATCGCCTAAACCTGCTGCGCCCAACAGCGCGTCGGTGATGGCGTGTAACAGCGCATCGGCATCCGAGTGTCCAGCCAAGCCTTTTTCATAGGGAATGTGGACGCCACCAAGAATCAGCGGGCGACCAACTTCCAACCGGTGTACGTCCCATCCTTGTCCAATTCTAAAACTCATTTTTTTCACCTTTCTGTTTTATCACCAAGCTGCCGCTAGCAAGGCTGCGCGCTTGTCGTTATGCTTAACGCTTTTATTGAAGCGTCTAGGAGATCTCATGCCTGCTCTATTGCCTCATCCCGATCCAGATGGTTTGCTGGAATATTCTGTGGTGTATACCGACCGTGCTTTGAATCACATGTCACAACGCTTTCAAGGTGTGATGCGTGATATTTCTCGTATTTTAAAATTAGTCTATCACGGCCACAGCGCAGTGATTGTGCCGGGTAGCGGTACGTTTGCGATGGAAGCGGTGGCGCGGCAGTTTGCGACTGGCCAGCCGTGTTTGGTGATTCGTAATGGCTGGTTTAGTTACCGTTGGACGCAAATTTTTGAAGCCGGTTCGATCCCTTCCGCTTGTACCGTCTTAAAAGCCCGACAACAAGGTGAAGGGGCACAAGCGCCGTTTGCGCCTGCTCCGCTAGAAGAGGTGCTGGCTACGATTGCCGAACAACGTCCCGCTGTTGTGTTTGCACCTCATGTTGAGACCTCATCCGGCATGATCTTGCCAGATAGCTATATCAAAGCCGTCGCGGATGCGGTACATGCCGTGGATGGCATGATGGTGTTGGACTGTATCGCATCGGGGACGGTTTGGGTTGATATGGCGGCAACGGGTGTGGATGTGTTGGTCAGTGCACCGCAAAAGGGCTGGAGTGGGGTGCCATGTGCCGGTTTTGTGGTGTTAAGCGAACTCGCCCGCCAGCGCATTGAGGCCACACAAAGTACGAGTTTTGCCTGTGATCTGAAAAAATGGCTACAAATCATGGAAACCTTTGAACAAGGTGGCCATGCTTATCATGCGACGATGCCAACGGATGCTTTGGCCTCTGTCCGTGATGTGATGTTAGAAACTGAGGCCTATGGTTTTGCTAAGGTTTGCGAAGAGCAAAAAGAATTGGGTCGTCAGGTGCGCGCTTTCTTAGTGGCCCGTGGTTTCCCCAGTGTTGCGGCTGAAGGTTTCCAAGCTCCCGGTGTCGTGGTGAGTTACACCACCGACCCTGACATTCAAACAGGTAAAAAGCTGATCGCAGCGGGGGTGCAAATTGCCGCAGGGGTGCCATTGCAATGTGACGAAGGCCCTGACTTCCGGACTTTCCGCATTGGCCTGTTTGGTTTAGATAAGCTCCATGCACCAGAACAAGCCGTAGCAAGGTTAGAACAAGGGTTTAGTGCCGCAGGTTTGTAAGCATGAAAAAAAGAGGATGTCATGGTGACATCCTCTTTTTGGTTGCGCTAGTTGGAATTACACAAATTCTAAGCCTGTTTGTGCCAATCCGGTGAGGTTAATTTTACCGCTGGCCACATCGCTGGCTAATAAAGTCAGGCTAGCTGCGCTGTGGGCGCCGCTGTCTAACAGTCCTTGGAAATGATTGAGGTCTGCAGCTGAAGGGGCGGTACCGACAACATTAAAATACAAGGTTTCTACCACCGTTTTAGCACTTGCATTCGCGCCAACTCGTGCATCAATTGCCAATTTTGCCAGTTGGGTTGCATTGCCACCTTCGTCTAAGAACTTCAAACCAATGCCAACATACCCAGCATTCTTGACCGATTCAGCACCAAACGTCGCCGCCAGAATTTTGGCGACGGTTCCTGCATTGCCATCAAGGTCAAAAGCGCGTTTTTGATCGGCAAATACCAATCGTTCAAACGACACCAGTTTCTCTGTGCTTTCACTGCTGGTAACAGTCAGTGTTGTACCGTCGCGTGTTACTGTGTACTGAGAAAACGCTTTGCTAAAGGTTTTGCTATCGATACCTGACCCACCAGTATGCACGGTGCTGGTACTATTTTTCTCAATTAAGTAATACAGTTTGTTATCACTGTTGACATCGTTCCATTGGCCTAACTCACCGATCCCCCCTGTGGGCGCTGGCCATTTGCCCATGCCCAAGGCCAAACTGTCTTGAGCACCACCAAAGTCATCTGGTTCGGTGCCCAAACTGCCCTTGCCCCAGTTTTGATAGCCACTACTGACATTGCTGCCATTAACCCACAGCCAATTCCCTTCGGTCACGCGGTCGCTGGCGCCAAGCCATACATAAGCCGCCCCGCCGCCATCCTCTGCGGTGGGAAAGGACAGGTTCAAGGCACTGATGGCATTCACAATCGCCTGATTTTCGGCCTGTGATTCAATCATCGCCAAATAGCCTTGGCTGGCCTCAGCGGCGGTTTTGGCTTCAGACCACGTTTTGGCAGTGGGTACTAACTCGTAGCTGTGGCCACCATAAGAAAACTGATACGTCATGCTTCACCTCTTTTCAACAGAAAAATTCTTGTTATGCATAAAGAGAATAGCATGTTATCAGGAAGAATAACTAGGTCTAATACATGACAAAAAAACAGCGCAACATCATGCTGCGCTGTTTTTTCTTGGTGGTGAATGATTAACCAAAATGACGGCGGGCGTTGGCGAACATGCGGAACCATGCACCATTTTCACCCCAACTGGATGGATACCAGCTGTTTTGCACACTACGGAACACCCGTTCTGGGTGTGGCATCATGATGGTGAAACGGCCATCAGCAGTCGTCACCGACGTAATCCCCTGTGGCGAACCATTTGGATTGCGTGGATATACCTCAGTGGCTTGGCCTTGATGATCGATGTAACGCATTGCCACCTGTGCCTGCGCTTGTTGCTCGGCACTGTTAAAGGTGGCGCGACCCTCACCGTGGCTGACCACCACGGGCAAGCGGCTGCCGGCCATGTCTTGGAAGAACAATGATGGGCTGTCGGCGACTTCCACCATCACAAACCGTGCTTCAAATTGTTCCGATACATTACGCAAGAACTTCGGCCAATGCTCGGCACCGGGGATGATCTCTTTCAAATTAGACATCATCTGGCAACCATTACACACGCCAAGGGCCAACACATCTGAACGAGCAAAGAAGGCTTCAAACTCAGCACGGGCTTGTGGGTTAAACAAGATTGACTTTGCCCATCCTTCACCCGCACCCAGCACATCGCCATAACTGAAACCACCGCAGGCAGCCAAGGCTTGGAAATCTTGCAAAGACACCCGCCCTGCGATGATGTCGCTCATGTGAACGTCAACTGCTGCAAAACCGGCACGGTCAAAAGCGGCTGCCATTTCAATCTGGCCGTTGACCCCTTGCTCACGCAAAATCGCAATGCGTGGCTGGGCACCAACATTGATTAACGGTGCGGCAGGGTTATCTTCTGGGTTGAAAGACAATTCAGCAAATAAGCCACGATCTTGTTTATCGCTTAACAACAAGAATTCGCTTTCAGCACAAGCAGGATTGTCGCGCAGCCGTTGAATGCGGTAGCTGGTTTCGGCCCACACTTGTTGCAGCTCAGCACGTGATTCTGCAAACAACTGCAGCTCGCCACGACGGAAGGTCAGCTTATCATCTTGGCTTGGGCTGCCTAATACATACACTTCGCGTGACAAGCCGGCTTGTTGTAAGCTTTCTAATACCTTGGCGGTATCCGCTTTTTTGACTTGTAAGACCGCGCCTAATTCTTCGTTGAACAACACACGGATGACGCGGGCGTATTCTGCAGCAGCCGGATCGGCTTGGATAAAGTCATCATTGACCATTTGCGCTTGTTTGCGGCCAATGACCAATTCATCAATATCAATGTCAATACCACAATGACCAGCGAAGCTCATCTCAGCGAGGGTAGCGAATAAGCCACCATCAGAACGGTCGTGATAGGCCAGTAACAGCTGGTCTGCCAGCAGGCTTTGCACGCCTTGCCATAAGGCTGCGAGCTGTTGGGGTTGGTCTAAATCGGGTGCTAAACCATCAACGGATTTCCACACCTGACCCAAGGCCGATCCACCTAAGCGGCAACGGCCATTGCCAAGATCAATTAACAACAGATCGGTATCGCTGTCGGCTTGCAACTGTGGTGTTACGGTGCGGCGGACATCTTTGACCGGTGCAAAGGCCGACACGATCAAAGACAGCGGCGCGACAACAGATTTGGTTTCACCCTCTTCTTGCCAGACGGTTTTCATCGACAGCGAATCTTTGCCGACCGGAATCGACAAGCGCAGCGTTTGTGCCAAATCAGACACCGCTTTCACTGTATCGAACAGTTTGGCATCTTCTGCGCCATGACCTGCCGCCGCCATCCAGTTAGCAGAGAGCTTGACCTCGCCCAAATCACCGACATAAGCCGCTGCCAAGTTGGTGACTGCTTCACCGATTGCCATCCGGCCTGAAGCTGGTGCATCAATCAACGCCACTGGGGTACGTTCACCCATTGCCATCGCTTCACCTAAATAGGTGTTAAAGCCCATGGTAGTGACTGCCACATCTGCCACCGGCACTTGCCACGGCCCGACAAACTGATCGCGTGCAGTCATCCCACCCACTGTACGGTCACCGATGGTGATAAGGAAGTTTTTGCTGGCAACGGTTGGCAGACGCAATACGCGGTAGGCCGATTCGCGCAAATCAAAACGAGAGGCATCAAACACACTCGGTTGATGTGCTTGGCGATTGACTTGGCGAGTCATTTTCGGTGGTTTACCGAGTAACACTTCCAGCGGCATATCCACTGGCCGGTTATCGAATAAATCATCACGCACGATCAATTGGCCGCTATCGTCGGTCACACCGAGGATGGCAAACGGACAACGCTCACGCTCACACAACGCACGGAAGGTGTCGATGGCATCAGGTTTGACTGCCAAAACATAGCGCTCTTGCGATTCGTTACACCAAATTTGCATCGGGCTCATTCCCGATTCTTCAATATGGATGTTACGCAAGGCGATAGTGGCACCGCGACCGTTACCGTGTACGATTTCGGGTAAGGCATTAGAAAGACCACCGGCCCCGACATCGTGGATCGATAACACAGGGTTATCACTGCCCAACTGCCAGCAACGGTCAATCACTTCCTGACAACGGCGTTCAATTTCTGGATTACCACGTTGTACCGAGTCAAAATCCAGATTCTCGCTGTTGGCACCGGTGTCCATTGACGAAGCGGCGCCTCCGCCTAAACCAATCAATAAGCCGGGGCCGCCAAGCTGCACTACCAGTGCACCAAGCGGAATATCGGCTTTTTCAATTTGCTGTTCTTGGATATTGCCCAAGCCACCTGCAATCATGATTGGCTTGTGATAACCGCGCATTTGACCTTGGAATTCTTCCTCAAAGGTACGGAAGTAACCAGTCAGATTAGGGCGGCCAAATTCATTGTTAAACGCTGCGCCACCAATCGGGCCTTCAATCATAATGTCTAAGGCAGAGGCAATCCGGCCGGGTTTGCCGTATTCGCTTTGGTCGGCACTGTAATATTCCCACGGCTGTTTGAAGTGTGGGATGTTCAAGTTCGATACGGTAAAGCCGGTTAAGCCTGCTTTCGGACGTGAACCACGACCAGTGGCCCCTTCATCACGAATCTCACCGCCAGAACCTGTTGCTGCACCGGGGAACGGTGAAATGGCCGTTGGGTGGTTATGCGTTTCCACCTTCATAATGATATGGGTGGGTTCGTGATGATAGCGATAGGCCGCTGTGTTCGGCTGTGGGTAGAAACGGTCGATGGTTGCACCATCAATCACCGAGGAATTATCTGAATACGCCACGCGTGTGCCATGTGGCCACGCCTTGTGGGTGTCGCGGATCATCCCAAACAAGCTTTTCGCTTGTGCTTCGCCATCGATAATAAAATCGGCATTGAAAATTTTATGGCGGCAATGTTCCGAGTTCGCTTGTGCAAACATCATCAGCTCAACATCGCTTGGATTACGGCCCAAACGGGTGAAGTTATCGAGCAGATAATCGATTTCATCTTCAGATAAAGCCAAACCCATTTCACGGTTGGCTTGTTCTAAACCGGCGCGACCAGCCTGTAAAATATCGACATGCGCGAGGGGGGCTGGCGCGATGTGAGTAAACAAAGCGTCAGCGGCATTCAAGTCGGAGACCACTTGCTCGGTCATCCGATCATGCAGCAATGCTGTCAGTTGTTGCGTTGTCGCAGCATCAAGTGGTGTATCAGCGTGAATCCAGAACGCGATGCCGCGCTCGAGACGTTTCACTTTCTCTAAACCACACAGGCGAGCAATGTCGCTGGCCTTAGAAGACCAAGGCGAAATGGTGCCTAAGCGGGGTAGAACTAAAAATAATTGCGCATCGGCTGTTGGCGTGGCTAGCGCAGGATAATCACCATAATCCAACACTTTTTCTAAGGTGGATTGTTCTTGCGCTGTCAGCGGCGCCGTAACTTCGGCAAAATGCCAAAATTCTGCGGCAAGCGTCAGCTCAGGTAGGTTGGCCTCACGGGCACTAGCCAGTAATTTTTCTAAACGAAAAGGGGAAAGGGCAGCGCGACCGCGCAGCTTCAGAATCGGGGACATGGCGAGACTCGCACACACGGATCGAAAAAAGGCGTTCATAATACCTGAAAACCCGCCACACTTCAGCCATGGCTGAGGCAGGCTGTATCATTTATTGAGGAGTAGGTCATGAAAAAAATCGAAGCGATCATCAAACCATTCAAATTAGATGAGGTGCGTGAAGCCCTGTCTGCGTTGGGTGTCAATGGTTTAACCGTAACCGAGGTAAAAGGGTTTGGTCGGCAAAAGGGCCATACCGAGCTTTATCGCGGTGCAGAATATGTGGTGGATTTTCTGCCAAAAGTGAAAGTTGAAGTTGTGCTGGCTGACGATTTATTAGAACAGGCCATCGAAGCCATCGTGAACAGTGCCCGCACCGGTAAAATTGGCGACGGTAAAATTTTTGTGTTCGATGTGGCGCAAGTGGTGCGGATTCGTACCGGCGAGATGGGCGAGCAAGCCGTTTAATTCGGTGCGACATAAAAAGAAAAACGCGGGTTGTTCCCGCGTTTTTCTTTGCCAATGCCGTGGCGAGGTTGTCGACGTGTTAGGCCTTCAAGTTGATATTGCTGCCAATGTTAGGGTTGTCTGGTTTTTTCGGTTCAGCTTCTTGTTGTGCTTGCACCTGAGCTTGTTTTGCAACCTGTTCTTGGTTTTCCGCCGCCTTTTTCAATGCAGGAGAAGGCGCTGGATCGAGAACATTCATGGCTTGGGTTTGGGTATCGATGGTATTCATGCTGCACATCCCTTGGTTAACGGTGAAACGACAATGATCGGCCTCTGTTCCAGAATAGGGGCTTTAAGCCCGATCTTCTAGCCCCATATCGGCATCCTAGCTGTTTTTCTGATGTTTTATTTGCCAAGAAATGGATTTCGCCATGACTCAAGTTCGCCATCAACGCCTTCTTATCCTCGGCTCTGGCCCAGCGGGTTATACTGCTGCAGTGTATGCAGCTCGTGCTAATCTCAATCCAGTGATTATCACTGGCATGGCGCAAGGCGGCCAACTGATGACCACCACCGATGTTGATAACTGGCCAGCCGATGCCGACAGTGTGATGGGGCCAGAATTGATGGCACGATTTGAAAAACATGCCTTGCGTTTTGGTACTGAAATTATTTTCGATCATATCCATACCGCAAAACTGACTGAAAAGCCGATGCGCCTGATCGGTGACCAAGGGGAATACACCTGTGACGCCCTGATTATTGCCACCGGTGCCTCAGCGCAGTATTTGGGTTTACCGTCGGAAGAAGCCTTCAAAGGCAAGGGGGTGTCGGCATGTGCGACGTGTGACGGGTTCTTCTACAAGAAACAAAAAGTGGCCGTGATTGGTGGCGGCAATACAGCCGTGGAAGAGGCCTTGTATCTGGCGAATATTGCCGATCATGTGACCGTGGTACACCGCCGCGATAAATTCCGTTGTGAAAAAATTCTGGCCGATAAACTGATGCAGAAAGTGGCCGAAGGCAAAATCACTGTTGAGTGGAACCATACTTTAGATGAAGTGTTAGGCGATGCTTCCGGCGTAACGGGTGTTCGCTTACGCTCTACCGCAGATGACAGCACCAAACAACTGGATTTGGCTGGGGTCTTTGTCGCGATTGGGCATAAACCCAACACTGATTTATTCGTCGATCAACTGACGATGGAAAATGGCTATATCGTGACCCAAGGCGGTCATCAAGGCCAAGCCACTGCTACCAATTTACCCGGTGTTTTCGCCGCCGGTGATGTGCAAGACCATATCTATCGCCAAGCAATTACTTCGGCGGCCTCCGGTTGCCAAGCGGCACTGGACGCCGAGCGCTATCTTGATGGGCTTGCTTCGGCATAATGGTCAAGCGCACAGTGGCCTATTCTCCGTTCAAAGCGGCGCTGCGCGCTGTGCGCCTTTCCCCCTCTCCTCCGCCCGTCGCGCCGCCGCCTCCTGAGCCTGAGTTTCGACAGTTATTTGCTGATGTTGTGCCGTTGGCGGTTGAACCACGGGTGCAACATCCATCTCCACGCCCCTCACCGCATCCTCGCCAACGTCCGGTTCATTCACCGATTCCTGCTTCTCATGCTGAAATGGCACATGCGTTTGACTATTTTGATGCTGAAACAGTGCCGCCACACTTTTTGCGAACGGGTATCCAACATCAGGTATTGCGTAAATTACGAGCAGGGCATTGGCCGGTGGTGGCCGAGATTGATTTGCATGGGGCAAGCCGTCATCAGGCGGAGGAACGGTTGTTGACCTTTTTGTTTTTGGCACAACAACGCGGTCAAGCGGTACGGGTGATTCACGGTTTGGGGATGGGTTCGGCAGCCGGTGCGCCGGTGTTAAAGCCTTTGGTGCGACAGTGGTTGTCGCGACATCCAGAAGTTTTGGCGTTTTGTGAAGATGCCGGCGGTGGTGCGGTATTGGTTTTGCTCCGCCGCCGCCGACAAACTGATTAAGACTGTGGACGGCAAGGCAGCCAAATCGAGTTTTCTAACGACATGGCCAACTCGCCATGTTGGTTGTGTACCACCCAACGCAGCTGAATGCTGCCAAATCCGGGTTTTGAACGAGAGGCTTTCTTGCCCAAAATTTCCACACTGGCTTGTAAGGTATCACCGGGCCGCGTTGGGCGCGGCCAACGTAATTGGTCAATCGACATCCCAATCAAACCACCGGCGACACGATGAGCCAACATATCGACAAACTGCCGCATCGCAACCAATGCGGTTTGCCAGCCACTGGCGGCTAAACCATCAAAAAACGTGGTTTTAGCGGCAATCGGATCGGTATGAAACGGTTGTGGGTCATGTTGCTGTGCAAAGGCGATAATGTCCGCCTCGCTCAAAGTGGTGCGGGTA
Organism: Aquaspirillum soli; assembly: GCF_054781915.1. Classification (NCBI taxonomy): domain Bacteria; kingdom Pseudomonadati; phylum Pseudomonadota; class Betaproteobacteria; order Neisseriales; family Aquaspirillaceae; genus Aquaspirillum; species Aquaspirillum soli. Next base: position 30,816 of record NZ_BAAGTM010000002.1, read on the forward strand.
GGGCTGGTGAATACCATCCCTACTTCAAAATCTTCAAAATACAACGTAGCGGGTAAGGTTTCTAACAAACTCATTACAGAAACAACTCCATTAGAAAAAGCGATCTAATAATTTACGGCTATAGCGATCAAGTTGATTGAGGTCGCGAATCAGAAATTGCACCCCGTGGCGGTCGCTAATCAGAAGATGGTGGCGACCAAGACGGCGGATATCATCTTCGCTTTTTAATGTTAACTCTGTTGTGCCTCGGTCTGTTTCAATTTGCCACGTGCTAGGCGTGGCAAAGCTCGATACCGCCAACAGGCGCCGGATTTCCGGCATAAACTCACGTTGTGCCAACTCTTCTAATACCAAGCTGCGTAAGCGCGGCGGCAACATGGTCAGGCGTTCAATCCATACCAACTCATGGCCATCACTGCTGACCAAAGAAATGCCCTCGTCGGGTGCTTCAATCGGAAACGCCCGCACCGGCACGACACCAATATGCACTTGTTCATCATTGGTAGTCAGAACCAACTGACCAAAATTATTACGGTTTAACTCAAAATCGAGCGCTAGATAATCAGCAATCGAAGGATCGTGCATCATGATGACTTTCCTAGGTTATTCGGTGGCGCCCTGTAAGCTGGCATGGGCTTCTTCATTTAATTTGGCTTGGGCTTGATAAAGACGGAAATAATGCCCTTGTTGAGCCAACAAGGTATCGTGTTGCCCCACTTCCACCACTTCCCCACGATCTAACACCACAAGGCGATCTGCCTGCCGCAGCGTCGATAGGCGGTGGGCAATGGCGATGGTGGTACGGCCTTTCACCAAATTATCCAAAGCTTTTTGAATTTCTTTTTCGGTCTCGGTATCCACCGAAGCGGTGGCTTCATCCAAAATCAGAATTTTTGGATTGATTAACAAGGCACGCGCAATCGAAATGCGCTGTCTTTCCCCGCCGGATAAGGCCTGACCACGTTCTCCCACCAGTGAGTCATAGCCTTGAGGCAATCGCAAAATAAAGTCATGGGCGTGGGCGGCGCGGGCGGCAGCGACAATTTCTGCCCGAGTTGCATTCGGTTTACCGTAGGCAATATTTTCAGCAATGGTGCCGAAAAATAAGAACGGCTCTTGTAACACCAAACCAATTTGGCCGCGATATTGCGCTATCGGCAACTGGCGAATATCAATTCCGTCTAGTTTGATGCAGCCTTCTGAGACATCGTAGAAACGACACATCAAATTCACCAACGTGCTTTTGCCTGACCCGCTGTGGCCCACCAAGCCGATCATCTCGCCGGGTTGGATGCTAAGGTTGATGTCGCGCAAGATGGTGCGATTGCCATAGCGGAAGCCCAATTGTTTGACCTCGATTTGGCCTTTGACCTCGGCCAGTTGTTGCGGCTGGCTGGCTTCTGGCACGCTGGAAACATGATCGAGGATGTCAAAAATCCGTTTGGCACCGGCGGCAGCTTTTTGTGTTACCGACACAATGCGGCTCATCGAGTCCAACCGCAGATAAAAGCGGCTGATATAGGCTAAAAAGGCGGTTAAAACCCCGACGGTGATTTGATTTTGTGAGACTTGCCAAATCCCAAACCCCCAGACAATTAACAAGCCAATCTCGGTCAATAAAGTTACAGTTGGTGTGAATAATGACCAAACGCGGTTGACCTTATCATTGACTGCAAGATTGTATTGGTTGGCATCACGGAAGCGTCCGGTTTCGCGTTCTTCTTGGGCAAAGGCTTTGACCACGCGAATTCCGGGAATGGTATCGGCGAGTACATTGGTCACTTGTGACCAGATACGATCGACTTTTTCAAAGCCGGTACGCAAACGGTCGCGCACGACATGAATCATCCACGCGATTAACGGCAGGGGTAGCAAAGTCACCAACGCCAACCACGGATTGATCGAGAACAAAATCACCGCTGTCATGGTGATCATCAAGACATCGGTGGCAAAGTCCAACAGATGTAAAGACAAAAAAACGTTGATACGGTCGGTTTCCGAGCCGATGCGCGCCATCAAATCGCCAGTTCGTTTTGCGCTGAAATACTCCAACGACAGCTTTAAGAGATGTTCATAGGTTTCTGTGCGTAGATCGGCCCCGATGCGTTCACTGACCAAAGCCAAAATATAGGTTCGCGCCCAGCCTAAACCCCACGCCAACAAGGCCGCACCCAATAAACCGCCCAAATACAACATCACGGTGTAAGGGTCAATCGGCACACCGTTTTGGAACGGGATTAACACATTATCCATCAATGGCATGGTGAGATAAGGCGGTACCAAGGTGGCAGCGGTGGACGCTAACGTCAACAGAAAGCCGAGCAATAGCTGGCCTTGATATGGTCGGGCAAAGCGCCACAGCCGTAGCAAAGTCCATGTCGAAGGCGGTGTCAGTTCGGGGTTATCACATTGTGGGCAACTGTCTTCGCCTTCGGGCAATTCAGCATGGCAACTATCACAATAGTGTTTGCCATCATCAAGATGGGTTTGATGTTGCAATTGTTCGAATTGGTCAACCAAACGCCGGACTGCCTCATCACGGCCCAGTCGATAGCGCCAATAGGTCAAGCGCTCTTGCGCCGTACCCAATTCGAGCAAGCCGACCCCCGCATGATCCGAGCGTACCAAGCGCAGGCCCTCATGGAGTGGCCAGACTTGCCATTCTGCTTGTCCTGCCACCTGACTGAATAAGCGTTGGTTAGTTAATATCAATTCACTGCTGACAAAATGTAAGTCAGTGGTTAAATCCATTTCTAACCGGACAATCACTTTTTCGCCTGAATTGAATAAGGCAGTGATATCCGAGCTTTTAACTAGCTCTGCCGTTGTTATTTTCATCGTTATTTTACCTATAACACGGATTCTGCACAGAAAATGTTACCGCACACGCTCGCGCAAAGCGATTAACAGACCGTTTTTTCTTTTCAATCGATTACTTTGCATTACATTCTGTTACAAAAGGCGATTTGCACCATGTTGCACTGCATCGAATATGTAACAATTTGTGTAAAAACTACGCTCAATACAAAGAAATCTTGTAAAAACAATGGCTTGTGTAAAAAGTGTCTGTTTTGGTAACAAACAGCGCGCAGTTTAATTGCTGGCGCGCAAAGTGTATAGTGCCAGCCAAATCAACGCGCTTGTACAACAGCTGTTAATGCAAAAAAACATATTGTTAAAACAAGCGTATTTAAGCGATGCAAAAAGCCATAGCAAAATGGTAAAACACTATGAATAAGAAATACATTGAATTTCTGAACATTATTTCGCTGCGCGGTCCCAATATTTGGACATATCGTCCCGTATTAGAAGCATGGGTTGATATTGGCGATTTAGAGGATTGTCCTTCGAATACCATTCCCGGTTTATACGAGCGTTTATCCACTTGGTTGCCGGGGTTGATTGAACACCGTTGTAGCTATGGTGAACGCGGTGGTTTTTTGCGTCGTGTGCAAGAGGGCACATGGCCCGGTCATATCTTGGAACACATCACGCTTGAGCTCCAAACCTTAGCCGGTTTCCCCGGTGGTTTTGGTAAAGCCAGAGAAACCCCAATTCGCGGCGTTTATAAGGTCGTCGTGCGGGCATGGCACGAACCGCTGACCCGCCGCGCCTTGTACTTTGCTCGTGATCTGCTGATGGCAGCGATTGAAGATCGAAGCTTCGATCTGGCCGACGCAGTGGAAACCCTGCGCGATTTGGCGGATGACGAGTGTTTGGGGCCAAGCACCGCTTGCATTGTTGATGCTGCGGATGATCGGGATATTCCTTATATCCGTCTTAATGACGCCAATTTAGTCCAATTAGGCTATGGCAAAGCCCAGCGCCGTATTTGGACAGCAGAAAGTGACGGCACCAGTGCCATCGCCGAAGGTATTTCGCGTGATAAAGACCTGACCAAAGCGTTGTTACAAGCTTGTGGTGTACCCGTACCCGAGGGGCGTTTAGTCGAAAGCGCGGCGGATGCGTGGGATGCTGCGCAGGATATTGGCTTACCGGTGGTAGTAAAACCCTACGACGGCAATCATGGGCGCGGCGTGTTTACTTGCTTGATGACTCAGGCAGAAGTCGAAGCAGCCTACGCCATTGCGGTGGAAGAAGGCAGTGGCGTGATTGTTGAGCGTTTTGTATTGGGTAATGAACATCGCTTATTGGTGGTTGGCAAAAAAGTGGTTGCCGCTGCACGTGGTGAAGCGGCATGGATTGTGGGTGATGGCGTGTCTAGCGTCGATGCCTTGATTGACAGTCAACTGAACAGCGACCCTCGGCGCGGCAGCAGCGAAGAACATCCCTTAAATCGTGTCCGTCTTGATTCTGCGGCACGGTTAGAGTTGAAACGGCAAGGCCTTGTCGATGGTGAGTCGATTCCTGCATTGGGACAGTCGGTGTTGATTCAACGCAATGGCAACGTTGCGTTTGATTGCACCGATGAAGTGCACCCTGACGTGGCGGCAGTGGTGGCGTTGGCGGCACGGGTAGTTGGATTGGATATTGCCGGTGTCGATCTGGTGGCAGAAGATATTTCGCGGCCATTGGCGGAACAAGGCGGGGCGATTGTCGAAGTCAATGCTGGCCCGGGGTTGTTAATGCACTTAAAACCGGCGGCAGGTCAACCGCGCCCTGTTGGTCGTGCCATTGTCGATCATTTGTTTGCGGAAGGTGAACAAGGTCGTATTCCGGTGATTGGTGTGATGGGCTCGCAGCACAGCAGCGAAGCGGCTGCGCTGACAGCGGCCTTATTGCAAGACAGCCCGAAAAAAGTCGTGGGTCTGGCTGGCGCGAATGGCTTGTATCTCAACCAACGTTGTTTGGCGAGTGGCGACCAACGGCAATGGCAAGCGGGACAACGGTTGTTGATTAACCGCGCTGTTGATGTGGCGGTGATTGAGCACACAGCCGAGGGCTTGTTGAGTGAAGGCTTTTCTTATGATCGTTGTCATATTGGGGTGTTGACCGACATTGACGTCAATGCGCATCTGGGGCCGTTCTATATCGACAGCCCAGAAAAAGTCTCTTCTATCTTCCGGTGTCAGATTGATGTGGTGCTGGCCAGTGGTGCGGCAGTGTTAAACGCTGATGATGCGCTGGTGGCAGAGATGGCCCGTTTGTCTGATGGTGCGGTGTCGTTCTTCACTCAACAGCCGTTATCTCCCGCCTTAATTGCCCATCTGGCTGAAGGTGGGCGGGTATTGCAACAGCAGCACAACACCTTGGTATTCCATGAGGGGCAGCAGTCGCAATCGCTGGCCATCTCTCAGTCGTTCTCAATCGCACAGCTCGCGGCTTTAACCACCGCTTGGGCAATGAATGTTTCACCGGCAAGCTTGCTTGAGCGGGTGGCTGCTTTGCCAACTTGGTCTGTCTCTTACTCCGTATAAAAGGACTCGTTTGTTATGGAACTCTCTCGTCTGCGTGCCCTGCGGGGACCGAATCTGTGGAGCCGCCACACCGCCATCGAAGCGATTGTGTCGTGTGCCCCCAATGAATGTGATGTGGCATTGTTGGCAAATTTTGAAGCAAACCTGCGGCAAACGCTGCCCAGTTTGGGACAGTTGGCAACAGAAGGGCAAACCTTGCCGGTATCGCTGGCACAAGTGTTAGAGCGTGTGGCATTTCATCTGCAAGCTACCGCTGGTTCGCCGATTCGTTTTAGTAAGACCACGCAGACGGTAGAGATTGGTGTCTATCAAGTGGTGGTGCAATACACCCAAGAGCAAGTCGGACGGTTGGCATTTGAGTATGCCGAGCAATTGATTGCCGCTGTGTTAGCACAGCAATCTTTTGATGTGGCTGCCGCCATCGCCAAATTGCATGAATTAGATGAAGACCTGCGCCTAGGGCCGAGCACCGGCTCGATTGTGGATGCGGCCCAAGCCCGTCATATTCCTTTCCGCCGTTTGACCGATGGCAGTTTGGTGACATTGGGCTGGGGGAAGTTACAACGCCGCATTCAAGCCGCTGAATTAGATTGCACCAGCGCGGTGGCAGAATCGATTGCCCAAGATAAAGATTTGACCAAAGCCTTACTCCACGCCGCTGGTATCCCTGTACCACAAGGACGCTCAGTCACCGATGCTGCTGCAGGTTGGCAAGCCGCGTTGGACATTGGTTTGCCGGTGGTGGTTAAGCCGCGTGATGGCAACCAAGGCAAAGGGGTGGCGGTGAACATCGACAACCATGACCATTTCCTGCGTGCGTATGCAGCGGCTGAGGCGATCAGTGATGAAGTGATTGTGGAACGCTATTTGCCGGGTCAGGATTATCGTTTATTGGTGGTGGGTGATAAATTGATTGCCGCTGCCCGTCGTGAACCGCCGTTGGTGATCGGTGATGGTGTGCATACCATCCGCCAGCTGGTCGATCAGGTGAATGCCGATCCGCGCCGTGGTGAAGGTCATGCCACTTCTTTAACCAAAATCCGTTTTGACGATATTGCGCTGGCGCGCTTGCAGGCTCAAGGCTTTGTTGCCGATTCGATTCCTGCTGCAGGGCAAAAAGTGGTCTTGCGCAATAATGCCAATCTTTCCACCGGTGGCACTGCCACCGATGTCACCGATCAAGTTCATCCCGAATTAGCTGCACGGGCGATTGAAGCGGCCCAGATGGTGGGGTTGGATATTTGTGGTGTGGATATTGTGTGTGAAGCGATTGACCGCCCCTTAGAGGATCAAGGCGGTGGCATTGTTGAAGTCAACGCCGCCCCCGGCTTGCGGATGCACCTCGAACCCTCGTTTGGTCAGGGGCGTGCAGTGGGCGAAGCCATCATCAACGAATTATTCCCGAATCAAAGTAATGGCCGCATTCCTGTTGTGGCGGTGGCTGGTACCAACGGCAAAACCACTACGGTACGGTTGACCTCGCATTTGCTGAAAATGCACGGCGATTGTGTGGGGATGACCACCACCGATGGCGTGTATATCGGTGAGCAGCGAATTGATACCGGCGATTGCGCCGGCCCACGCAGTGCACGCAATGTGTTGTTGCATCCGGATGTCGATGCGGCGGTGTTGGAAACCGCACGGGGTGGGGTATTGCGTGAAGGTTTGGCCTTTGATGAGTGTGATGTGGCCATCGTCACCAATATCGGTTTAGGCGATCATCTCGGTTTGTCGTATATCAGCACAGTAGAAGATCTGGCTGTGGTCAAGCGGGTGATTGTGCAAAATGTCTCCCCAACCGGCATGGCGGTGTTGAATGCGGCTGATCCGATTGTGGCGAATATGGCGGATAACTGCCCGGGACAGGTGACTTTCTTTGCTTCCGAGGCCTCTCATCCCGTTTTGCAAGCGCATCGTGCCGCCGGTAAACGGGTGGTGTTTGTTGAGCAAGGGCAGATTGTGTTGGCCGAAGGTGAACAGGTGGTGCAACGCTTTGCCCTCGCTGATATTCCCTTAACCGGCCAAGGTTTGTTGGGCTTTCAAGTGGAAAACACGATGGCGGCCTTGGGTGCGGCATGGGCATTAGGGCGTGATTGGGATGAAGTTCGCCGTGGTTTGGCCTCGTTTACCAGTGATGCCGACACCGCCCCGGGGCGTTTTAATGTGTTTAGTTATGCTGAAGCCACGGTGATTGCTGACTACGGCCACAATCCCGATGCGATTAACGCGCTGACACAAGCGATTGCGACCATGCCAGCGCAGCGGCGGATGGTGGTGATCAGTGGGGCGGGGGATCGTCGAGATGAGGATTTACGTCAACAAACCCGTATTTTGGGTGATGCATTTGATACGGTGGTGTTGTATCAAGATGCTTGCCAGCGTGGACGCGCCGACGGTGAGGTGATTTCGTTGTTGCGTGAGGGATTGGCCGATGCCACGCGGACGCGTGATGTGCAAGAGGTGCGAGGTGAGTTTGTGGCGATTGATCATGCGCTAGGTCAGTTGCAGGCGGGTGATTTGTGTTTGATTTTGATTGATCAGGTGGAAGAGGCGCTGGCGCATATTAAGCAGCGTATTGCTGAGGCAAAACGCCCAACGCCAGCATTGGCTTAAAGATCACGGCGCGCTACGGTGCGCCTGTTGGGTGTGTTGGATTGAAAAGAGCGAGCCAGTGGGGTCGCTCTTTTTTTATGGAGAAAGCAGTAGTAGTAGGGTAGATAAGCATAGCGCATCCACCAAATCACTGCCAAATGCAATTCAGTTGGTTCGATAAAATCACAATGGCTTTAATTAAAAAGGGGTGTTCAAGCAATGTTTGCCTGAAATCCTGTCGTAAACAATCAATAGGTGTTGGTTGGTAGATGCACTACGCTTATCTACCCTACGCCTGCGGTGTTACGGCATACGTTTTTGCAAAATGGCTTGAAGCAAACCGCCAAAACATAACACCAAAAAAAACCGCCTCACCCGATTCAGGGCAAGGCGGTTCTGGATGACATACGGTGATGTTTTGCCGTTGGTCGATGTGGTAGGCACTGTGGTGCCTACCCTACAACTGTTGGGATTAGAGGATTTCTAAAATCCCTGCGGCACCCATGCCGGTACCGATACACATTGTCACCATACCGTAGCCAGTTTCACCGCGACGACGCATACCATGAACCAATGTCGCAGTACGAATCGCACCTGTTGCGCCTAATGGATGGCCCAAGGCAATCGCACCACCGTTAGGGTTCACAATTTGACCATCCAACTCCAAATCACGCATCACTGCCAACGCCTGAGCCGCAAACGCTTCATTCAGCTCAATCCATTTCAGATCGTGTTGGCTGATACCGGCTTGTTGCAAGGCGGCTGGAATGGCCACTTTCGGGCCAATCCCCATGATAGCCGGTGGCACACCACGCACAGCAAAGCTGACGTAACGCGCTAAAGGTACCAAATTAAATTGCTTGAGCACTTTTTCCGAGACCAACACCACTGCGCCGGCACCATCGGACATTTGCGAGCTATTGCCTGCGGTGACCGAGCCTTTGGCCGAGAAGACAGGTCTTAATTTACCCAAGCCTTCTAACGATGTATCAGCGCGAGGGCCTTCATCGCTATCGAGCAAACGTACTTGGCTTTCCACTTCACCGGTGCTCAAGTTTGGCGTGCGATATGTGACTTCCAACGGTGTGATTTCGTCACGGAAAGCACCGGCTTGCATGGCCGCCAAAGCACGGCGATGTGATTCGACGGCAAAAGCGTCTTGGTCGTCGCGGCTGACTTTCCATTGTTCGGCCACTTTTTCTGCGGTCAAACCCATGCCATAAGCAATAGCGTAGTTCTCATCTTTGGCAAAAATTGCTGGGTTGAGCGAAACCTTATTGCCCATCATCGGTACCAAGGACATTGATTCCGCACCGGCGGCAATCACCACATCGGCTTCACCAGTACGAATCCGGTCGGCAGCGATTTGCACTGCGTTGATACCAGAAGAACAATAACGGTTGATGGTGATACCACCGACAGTATCGGGCAGACCCGCCAACAAAGCACCGATACGTGCCATGTTTAAACCCTGTTCTGCTTCAGGGAACGCACATCCGACCACCACATCGTTAATCAAATTAACATCGAGGGCCGGCACTTGGGCCAAAGCGCCTTTTAACACATGGGCCAGCATGTCATCTGGACGCACATGGCGCATCATGCCGCGAGGGGCTTTGCCAACAGGGGTACGCGTGGTTGCGACGATATAGGCTTCTTGAATTTGCTTGCTCATTGCACAGTTCTCCGAATTAGTTACGCAGTGGTTTACCCGTGGTTAACATATTGGCAATACGGGCTTGGGTCAGTGGGTTACGCAGCAGTTGCATAAAACCTTTGCGTTCCAAGTCCAAAATCCACTGCTCATCAACCAAGGTGCCCTGTTCAACATCACCACCGGTCATGATGTCAGCAATCAAACTGGCAATGGTGAAATCATGTTTGCTGATAAATTGGCCTTCTAACATATTGACCAATTGACCTTTAATCGAAGCGGCACCCGCACGACCTGCCACGGGGAAAGCTTTGACTTTTAACGGTGGGCGGTAACCGGCTTCTGCCATTGCCAAGGCTTCTTGTTTGGCAACATACAACAACTCATAGGCATTGAAGACCACGGTATCGGTTTTCTTAATAAAACCGATTTCTTGACCTTCGAGCGCGCTGGTGCCGACCTTAGCCGTTGCAATCGCCATGAAGTAATCCTTCACCGCCGCCAGCACATCCCCTTTGGCTTCATTGGCAGCGCGCAGGGCAAATTCTTTACATCCACCACCGGCTGGCAACAGACCCACGCCCACTTCCACCAAACCGATATAGGTTTCCAAAGCGGCAACCACTTTATCGGCGTGCATCACAAATTCACATCCACCACCGAAGGCATAGCCTTGTGTTGCAGCAACAACAGGAATTTGGCTGTATTTCAGACGCATCGAGGTGTCTTGGAAATTCTTGACAATGTTCTCGATACCTTTCCAATCGCCCATCATAAAGGCTGGCATCATCGACTGCAGATCAGCACCGACAGAGAATGGCTCTTCAGTTTGCCAAATCACCAAGGCACGATATTCGGCTTCCGCAATGTCCAACGCCTTGTTAACGCCTTCTAACACCTGTGGGCCGATAGCGTGTGCTTTGGAATTAAAGCTGACCACCAACACACCATCACCATTGCTATAAGCACGCACGCCTTCGTTTTCAAAGACGGTTTTCCCTAAATCGGGTGCGGTTTCGCCTAAGACACGAGCCGGCGCCAGTTGACGTTGATAGACTGACAGGGTGGAACGTGGCGATAGGGTTTGTTGTGCTGCATTGTAAGAACCATCGGCAAAATGCACGCCAGCGCGATCACCCTCGGTCACCCAAGCAGGCAGGGCGGCTGTGGCTAAAGTTTGACCAGCGGCGATGTCTTCTTGCAACCAAGTGGCAACTTGTTGCCAGCCAGCGGCTTGCCATGTTTCGAATGGGCCAACGCTCCAACCAAAGCCCCAACGAATCGCGAGGTCTAAATCACGGGCATTGTCGGCAATATCGGCCAAGTGGTAGCTGATGTAATGGAACACATCGCGGAAGCAAGCCCACAAGAATTGTGCTTGTGGATGTTGGCTTTCGCGCAGTTTTTTGAATTTCAGTGCTGGGTTGCTTTCTTTGAGGATGTTTTTAACCGCATCATCCCCTTTTTGACCTGCCTCGACATATTCACCGCTGGCTGGGTTGAGGACAAACATCTGTTTGCCATCTTTTTTATAAATGCCGCGCTTGGTTTTTTGGCCGAGGGCACCGTTTTGAATCAGGGTTTGCAGCCAGCTTGGGCTTTGGAACAGGCTATGCCAAGGGTCGTTTGGCAGCGTGTCCTGCATGGTTTTCACAACGTGGGCAAAGGTGTCTAAGCCAACCACGTCTGCGGTGCGGAAAGTGGCGGATTTTGGACGGCCTAAACGCGGGCCGGTTAAATCATCAACCACATCGAAACGGATACCGTATTTCTCGGCATTGGCGATGGTTGCCAACATCGAGAATACCCCAACGCGGTTTGCCACGAAGTTAGGGGTGTCTTTTGCGCGGACCACGCCTTTGCCCAAAGTCGAGACTAAGAAACGCTCGAGGTTATCCAACATCCCTGCTTCAGAGGTTTGGCAAGGAATAATCTCAACCAAGTGCATGTAGCGGGGTGGGTTAAAGAAGTGTACGCCGCAGAAACGAGGGCGAACTGACTCTGGGCAAGATTGTGCCAAGGCATTGATCGATAAGCCGGAGGTATTGGTGGCGAAAATGGTTTGCTCACCGAGGAAAGGCGCAACTTTGCTATATAAGTCTGCTTTCCAATCTAAGCGTTCGGCGATGGCTTCGATCACCAAGTCGCATTCTTTTAGTAACTCGAGGTGTTCATCGTAGTTGGCGGGGGTGATATAGGCGGCGCGATCTTTGGCTGCGAACGGGGCAGGCTTAAGCTTTTTCAATCCGTCTATCGATTTTTTCGCGATAGCGCTTTTATCCCCTTCTTTGGCTGGCAAATCAAACAGGATGGTTGGCACTTTGGCATTCACCAAATGAGCAGCAATTTGTGCCCCCATCACCCCGGCACCTAAAACAGCGACTTTACGCACAATAAAGTTGGATTGAGACATGGTTTCCTCGGTTGGCAACGTTCAACAAACAAAATCATACGTTTGTTTGAAACGATAAGCAAAAAAATGTGTGGTGCATTGCAGCACAGGAAAGCAGCGAAGTAAATCCCCTGCTTTCCTCATCATAGGTCGATCAGAAATGGTAGTTGTACTGAACACCTAAGATATGTGCATGGCTCTTATATTCTGCTTGGCCTGTGGTGTAGCTGGATACGCAGTTCACTGCACCCGCTGTGGCTCCGCCGCAATAGCCATTGACCTTGGCTTTGGAGTCTTTGATGTGGACATAACTATATGCCACATTCAGCGAGTTTTTCTTATCAAAGTCATAGCGGCCACCGACCGAGAACCAAATACGGTCGTTATCTGGCATGGTTGACATGCGGAAATCTTCGCTTGGGACTGGCGATTTATCGTAGGCGACACCAAAACGCAGTTGTAATGGATCGCTGTATTGATAGCTCGCGCCGATAGCCAGTTTCCAAGTGTCATCCCACTTTGGATTTAATGTTGTCGCGGGTGCACGGACACCGCCATGTACGGCTTGTGAGAATGGTGCGTTTTTCGGTACTGCGTATTGAATATCGACTTTGTCAAAACGTGAGTGTTTCGTCCATGTCAAATCGGCCATCACTGCCCATTTCGGGTCAATCTTTTTATAGCCATGTAAAGAAAGCGACTCTGGCGTTTTGATATCAACTGACACATCACTGTCGATATAACCATTCGCTTGTGCCACGGCACCGACGGCAGCAAATGGGCCGGAGGAAGGGGTCGTCCAGTCGGCTTTGCCTTTTAGCGTATGCTTGATTGGCGAACGGTAAGACAGGCCAATTCGGGTATCTTGGTCGATTTCCCACAACCAACCGAGGTTAAAACCAAAGCCCCAATCATCGCCTTCCACTTCAGCATAGCCATCCGCTACACCGTGAGGAATCCCTAACACCGCACCGGCAAAGTTAGCATATTGGCGCAGCTCGGCTTCTGCCCGTTGTGCAATCAAACCCACTGCCACCGAGTGTTGATCATTCAGTTTGAAAGCAATCGTTGGGTTGATGTCGATGGTGGTGAGAGAGGTTTGGTTGACGTTGTAGCGCAATACCGATGTCCGCTCATAGTCTGTTTCGGACGCAAACGGTACGTAAATACCCAAACCGGCGGTGATGCGGTCGTTGATTTGATGGGTGAGGTACATTTGTGGCACCACAATCAAATCATCGGTGATTTTACCGCCTGTACTGCCAGCAATGGCGGTACCCGGTTTGATCCCGACTTGGGAGGGATTGGCAGGATTACGTGCAGGTTGGTTAGGATAGTTGCCGCTGGCGTTGGAGTATTTCACGCTTGGCGCAACTAAGTTTAAGGCGCCCGAAAACTGGGTGCCCTTCAAGCGAGTCATGCCGGCTGGGTTGTAGAACAGTGTCGTGGCATCGTTGGCTTCGGCGGCGCTGGCGTTGGCTGTGGCTTGAGCGGAGACGCTTTGGGTACCGAAGTGATAACCCGATGCGTAGCTGGCCCCACTCAACACAGTGAAACCAGTGCCGAGCACAGCGATAGCAAGGCTGATAGGCTTGATGTTCATGATGAGTCTTCCTCTTTTTTCCGGCCTTGATTGGCCTGTGGTGTGTCTAGTTCAGCAGCAAAATGGCGCGAGCCAGTGAACAGATACTAGCAGAGCCATTCAAATGTGCATTCTAAACGACCGTTTTAATTTGTGATCGCCGCAACTTTGTTGCATGAATGCAACATTTGGTTAATCTTGACCACATTCACCAAAAAACAGAGAAACTCAGCATAACATTTGCTGCATCGCAGCAATAAAAACAGAAAATGCTAAAAAATACGTTAAATTATGGTTTGTGCACTGCAGATAATAGGGTGTGTAATTCGGCATAAATCGCTGGTGATAACCGTGGTGCAGCCAATTCGAGGGCGACTTGACCCAAAACCTGATAACGCTGTTGCTCTTTGACTGAAATCAAAGCAGACAGGTGTTGGCGCACGGTGTCGATATCGCCGCGCATAATCGGCCCAGTTAGCGCAGCGCTTGGCCCCAGTTGAAAGGCATTGGACAACGATTGACTGGCCAGCGGTTGCAAAATATGGCGGGCGGTTTCGGGTGATAAGCCGGCTTGGTGTGCCAACTGAAGGGCAAAATCCGCCAACGCAACGGCATAATTTGATGCCACACAGCAAGCGGCATGGTATAAGCGTTTATCCCCTGTTAATTCAAAGGGTTGACCGCCGATAGCTTGGATTTTTGGTGTCAACCAAGCCAACGCCTGCGGCATCCCTTCGAGGGCAAACGCAGTCCCAGCAAATTGGGTAATGGCCTGTTCAACATCGGCAAAACTGCGGATGGGGTGCGCTGACGCCACCACCGCCCCAGCGGCCTGTGCTGGCGCTAATCGGGCACTGCTACATGCCCCACTGACATGCCATACCACCATATTCGGTCGAATAATGCCGTGTTGTACCAAGGCCAGACATTGTTCGGCGATAGCATCATCGGGAGTTGCCAATAACACACTGCTGGCAGGGGGCAGCTGGGCCAAGGCTGTTAAATCAGCACAGGCATGGCCTTGCTGTAACCAAGTCGCAGCCTGTTGGGCATGGGTAAAGTGACGACAAACAATGCCGCCAATTTGCACCCCTTGTTGTTGTAATAAATAGGCCAAGGTTTTACCGACACGACCAGCACCGACTAGATGTAACTTGCTCATTTTAATGCACTTTAAAAGCGTTGACGGATTGGCGCATATCATCGGCCAGCCCGTGTAGTTGGTGCATCGCTTGGGCGGATTCGCTGACGGCGGCGCTGGTGTTCACCGACATATTGCTGATGGTTTCAACATGGTTGGCAATCGATTGACTGACACTGCGCTGTTCTTGTAGCGCATGAGAAATACCTGCCACTAATTGCAAAATCTGCATCACATCGGTGTGGATATGGGCAAAGGCTTGGCTGGCTTGGCTAGACAGTGTGACACCATGCTCCACCTGATTGACGGTTTCTTCCATGTGTTGGACGGCGGTTTGCGAACGCTGCTGCATGGCGCTGATGGTGTTGACAATATCGCCGGTGGCAGCGTGGGTGCGTTCTGCCAATTTGCGTACTTCATCGGCGACTACCGCAAACCCTCGCCCCGATTCACCCGCCCGTGCCGCTTCAATGGAGGCATTTAAGGCCAATAGATTGGTTTGTTCGGCCACTTCTTTAATCATCGCCACGATATGCGAAATTTGATTAGATGCCTCGCTTAATTCGGTGATGACGTCGGCAGTGGTGCGGATTTGTTGGGCAATGCTTTGCATTTCTTGACTAGATTTTTGAATCACAGCGCCGTTTTCTGCTGCGATATGACCAGCATCGTCCACTTTTTCCCGCGCCTTTTGTGCATTTTCTGCTACTTCAGTGATCGCGACTGACAACTGTTCGACTTCTGCTGCCATCGCTTGCGCGGCGTCGCTTTGTTGACGGGCGGTATCGGCTAGGACAACGCTTTGTTGATCGGCTTGTTCGACTTGTTGTGCCAAGGCCTTCGCATGGCTGCGAATGCGGCTGATCAGGTCTTTTAAATGCGATTGCATGTGTTGTACCGCAGTCAACACGCTTTCAGCATTGGTATCAGGAATCGGTTGGGTTAAATCACCGGCGGCAATGGTGTGGACAATACGAGCTGCTTTGCGTGGTTCGGTCCCGACTTGTGCTAAAACATGGCGCACTAGCCAACGGCCCAACACAATACCAACCAAGATAGCCAGCGCCATAAACAACAGCGCCAGTTGTTGCCAACGTTGAATATCTTGTTCTAACTGCTGACGAATTTGTTCGATGTCTTGGTCGTAGCGTTGAATACTATCGAGTAAATAACTACGCAATTCCCGCCATTTTGGGGTTTCGTTTTGGTTGAGAAATTGTTGTGCTTGTTGTAATTCGCCTTGTTTAATCAGCGCCATTAACGGTTCGTGTTGGGCATGTTGTGCATTGAACAAGCGGTTGATTTCTTGCCATTCTTGTTCGGCGCGAGGCAAACTTTCCCCCACTTTTTTGAGCACATTCAGTTCTTTTTCAAAGACTTCATGCGCTTTATCGTAGTTTTTATAAGCTTGTGGATGGCTGGGGTCGAGCAAGATATTGCGCAGTGCTTGTCCCATTTGCAGCCCGTTGGCATAGAGTTTGGTGATGCTGTAACGGGCGATTTGTTCTTGGTCGATGTGTTGACTGAATTTTTGCTGGCTAAGGTGTGAGCCAAACAAAGCCAGTGCTGCGGCAATACAGAATAGCGCACAGACCATGAACATGATAATGCGCATTCTGGCGCGTAGTGAAAAGTCCTGCAGCACGGCGTTCTCCTATAGCAAAATACTGACAATCCACAATGTAAATGTTAAAGAAATTGTAAATTGTTTTTTTGCTATAGGATACAGAATGTTTTGTTAAATCAATGCTGATGGCCGTGCATCATTTTAGGCTGTGGTGCACCGAGGCCTTCTACGGCTACCTCTACCTTGACTTCGCCAGCTTTAGCAAATTTGAGTGTCAGTGGAAATTTTTCACCTTGCTTAAGTGGCTGTTGCAGGCCAATTAACATGATGTGGTAGCCGCCCGGTTTCAGTTCGGCTTTTCCTTGTGCTGGAACAGTGATTTCCGGCACTTGGCGCATCCGCATCACCCCTTGTTCATTGAGGTGTGTATGCAGTTCAACGGTTTTAGATACCGTGGCTGAGGCTGACAATAAGCTATCTGCTTCACCTTGGTTGTTGATAGTTAAGTACGCCGCACCATTTTGGCTGCCCGAGGGTGTTGCACGCGCCCACGGGTGGTCGATATGTAAATTGCCAACTTTGTAATCATGGGCAAAGGCAGGCAAAGCAACGATGGCGCAAGCAAGGGCAACGTGGCGCAGAAAAGACATACAACCCCCAGAAAATAATCAAAGCTCGCACAATAGGTGAGCTTTGTGGAGAGATCAATGCGACAGATTGTCGCAGCGCCGCCAAACTTGCCACCGTTCTTTGCCTGCAAAGACAGGCAAGGGAGCAACACTGGCTTGATCGCTTTCTAAGATAAAGTGTGGGCTGAGTAATGTGGTTAATTCTGCTTGTGAGATGCCGAAGGGTGGACCCTTGGGGTGGTCGCCAATAAAGAAATAGCCGGCTAATACGCCATTAGGTGCAATGATGTTTGCCATTTTTTCAGCATAACTTGCCCACATTTTACGAGGTAGCGCACATAAAAAAGCGCGCTCATAAACCCAATCAAATGGTTTGTTTGGTTGGTGAGTAAAAAAATCTCCGGCATGGATGTGTTGTGCAAATTCACCGAGCACCTTTTGTGCCATTTCTAACGCGGCTGGGCTAAATTCAATCGCTTCAACGGCATAACCACGCTCTGCAAGCCAACCGACTTCATATCCAGTACCACACCCCGGGATAAAGATGGTGTGTTGTGGTGTGATCTGTTGACTGTATTGCATAAACTCCTCTGGTACGCCGCCAGCATCCCAAGGCATGACGTCCGAAAGATAACGTTTACACCAAAAATCGGGTAGAGAACTGTCCTGTGCCATGACCTACCACCTGTTTTATTTTATCGAAGGGTGAATTGTGCCACGGAACAATAAAGAAAACCCCATTTGAATTGATTGGCTTGTTAATTCGGTCAACCAAGCAGCGATCTTGTTTTTGCCAGAACAGATAATCCTACCATGCTCCATCGGAAAATTAATCTCATTCGGCCAACTCTCTCAAAGGTCGAGGGCTAGGCGCAAAAACAGCTATGGATTTGAACTCGGTTGGGTTGATTTTCTCAACCCAAGCATCTCATTTATCACAACAACGGCGTATCTAACTGCACAGGTTTCGGTTGACGTAATAAAGCAGGGGTCGGTTTTTGTTTGCCCTCACTGTTTTTGACTGGTTTATTTGTCAATTCCTGACCAATGGTTTCTGGTGCAGTTGGTTTGGGTTGCCGAGGGGCTTCCAACAACGGGCTAACCGTCGGTTCGCTGGGGGATTCCACACTTGGCATGGATTGATCCAACTCACGCAAAGCGGGTTCAGCAAGATCCGTTTCATTGACTGCTGGTGTTGCGACGGGTGTGGGTGATGTGGACACTGGCACCGTGGCGCGAGGTGATTTATTGAGTGCCAATAGCTGATTGGGGCGAGGGGGATTGTCTTGTGAACATGACAAACACACTGGTTTTGCTGCCTTGCTGCCTGCTTTTAATGCTGCATCAAAGCGGCTGAGTTCTAATTTCCGCTTATTTTCCTCTGCCCATGTTTTTGCTACATGGCGAATACGCTGCGTTTCACGGCCATTTTTATACGCATCCGGCAACACGGTGAGCCATAAATGACCTTGTGGATCGGTGTTTAACAGCAAGGGTTGATAAATCACCGAAACGGGCGTGCTGATTGATACTCTGCCGGCAAAAGTCAACGCATCCTCGTTTTTCATTCGCACACAGCCATGACTGCGAAAACCCGGCACTGAAGACGGCACATTTGTGCCATGAATCCCCAACCCTAAGCGTGGTTCACCAAAGCGGACAAACACTTTGCCCAATGGATTACTGGGACCGGGGGGAACGACCGTTAACACTTCTTTTCCTGCTGCTGCCATTTCTTTTTGAATTGACTTCGGTACATGCCATGTTGGATTGCGTGCAATCGCGGTGACGGTGTATTCACCTGCTGGTGTTTGCGTCAGCATTTTTCCGACCGCAACCGGATACGACTGGTCTAGCTTGCCATCACGGTATAAAAACAATCGGGTTTGTGGCACGTTAATCACCACATGCAGCCCTTGTTGTTCGACCATAAAGTCAGGTTCGGGGATGCCTGCCATCACCCATGGACTGAGGGCACTCCCCACCAAGACATAGGATAACAAGACAAATCGCGGTACACAGGAAGAAGGAAAACGGCTCATGGCAGCTATGCAAAAGGGGTGAACAAAGTCGCAGTATAACGGGAGTTGTGTTTCCGTGTACGGACTGTGGTTTTTTTTGCGAAAATACGCCCTTTTGCGTGGGGAAAATTATGCCTTTTCCGGTTGCCTGTATTGAATCGCTCGACCATGAAGGACAGGGCATTGCCCATGTCGACGGTAAAACCATCTTTATCGGCGGTGCCTTGCCCTATGAACGGGTGGAGTATTCCAGCTATCGTAAAAAACCCAGCTTTGAAAAAGCCGATACCGTTAAGGTGTTAGAAGAAAGTTTTTTACGGACACAACCAGCCTGCCCACATTTTGGGGTCTGTGGCGGGTGTTCGATGCAGCATGTTGAACCAACAGGACAAGTTGCGGCTAAACAACGGGTATTAGAAGACAACTTAGCGCATATTGCCAAAGTTAAACCAGAAACCATTCTGCCTCCAATTTATGGCCCCACTTGGCGTTATCGCCATCGTGCACGTTTGTCAGCACGTTGGGTCGAAAAGAAAAATACCATTTTGGTCGGGTTTCACGAGCGGCGGTCGAGTTTTATCGCCGATATGCAGCAATGCCATATTTTGCCGCAACGTATCTCCGATTTAATGGTGCCTTTGCGTGGTTTAGTACGGCAGTTGTCGATTTATAACCGTATGCCACAAATTGAAATCGCCTGCGGTGAATATGTCGATGCTTTGGTGTTGCGTAATATGGATGCACTGACCCAAGCTGATGAACAACATCTGCAAGCCTTTGCTGATCAATATAACCAAGGGCGAGAACAGCCGTTGCAATTCTGGTTGCAGCCTCGTGGCCCAGACAGTGTCTATCCATTTTATCCCTTGGATGTGCCACAACTGAGTTATACCCTGCCAGATTTCTCGATTGAGATGCCGTATAAGCCGACTGAGTTTACTCAAGTCAACCCGGGGATTAATCGGGTGTTGGTGAAGCGTGCGCTGGCGTTGCTCAATCCACAAGCAGGAGAACGGATTGCCGATATGTTCTGTGGTTTGGGTAACTTCACTTTGCCGATTGCACGCAGCGGTGCCACGGTATTGGGGATGGAAGGCAGTGCACAGCTGATCGAACGCGCTGTTGAAAATGCCGACTTCAATGGCCTGAAAGACCGTACCCAATATCAAATTGCTAACTTATTTGAAATCGATGAAGACAAACTGGCGGCATTGGGCCGTTTTGACAAAATGTTAATCGATCCACCGCGTGATGGCGCTTTGGCACTGTGTAAAGCGTTTACCGATGACACTGCACCACAGCGGATTGTCTATGTGTCCTGCCAACCAGCGACCTTGGCGCGTGATGCAGCGGTGTTAGTCCATACCAAGGGTTACACCCTTAAAGCGGCTGGTATCGTGAATATGTTCCCACATACCGCACATGTCGAATCAATAGCTTGGTTTGAAAAAACAGCGCCATGTAAAACTGCTGCAGAACTTGCTGCGATGGAAGACGCGTCTATCACAGCAGAATAACTGTGTCCGTCCGACCGGCTGGTGCTTGTGCTAGCCGGTTTTGCCCTGAGTTTGAGCCCCAAGATTAAACCGCGAAGGAAATATGCGATGAATGCGCCTTTTATTGCCGAGTTAGATCATTTAGCCGTATTGGCTTTTACTGGGCCTGAAGCACAAAGTTTTTTGCAGGGGCAGTTATCTTGTGATGTGCGCGAAGCGGATGGACAACGCTGCCGTTTAGCCAGCTATTCCACGCCCAAGGGCCGGATGCAGGCGAGTTTTATCCTATGGCAAGCGGCTGCCGACACTTATCACTTGTTGGTGTCGGCGGATTTGGCCGAGGCGACATTAAAACGTTTGTCGATGTTTATCCTGCGGGCAAAAGTCAAAGCCAGTTTGCTGACTGAGGCGAAAATCTACGGTCTAGTGGGGGCAGAAGCACGGCAGGCCGCTGCTACGGCGTATGCCACGTCGCCGGTGACAGATTGGCAACAGCAAAGCGCTGCACCAGTACATCTATTGGGGCTACCAGAACAGCGGGCAATGGTTGTTGTGACAGACGGTACACCTCTTGCCCCTGCCTTGGCGACCTTGCCGCAGGCGCCGCATACGGAATGGCAACGGCAGGATATTGTGGCGGCAGTGCCGTGGATTACGTTGCCAACCAAAGAAATGTTTGTGCCACAGATGTGTAATTTGGAACTGTTGGGAGGGGGGATCAGTTTTCAAAAAGGGTGTTATCCGGGCCAAGAAATCGTCGCTCGCACGCAATATATCGGCAAGGTCAAGCGTCGGATGTTTCCTGCTCAAGTTGCCGCTCATGCCCAAGCTGGTCAACCGTTGTTTTGTGCGCTGACCGGTGAACAAACGATTGGGAATATTGTGTCTGCTGTCGCCAATGATGATGGAAGTAGTGATGTGTTAGCGGTAGTGCAAGCCAGCCATCTTGCCGATGGCATCCACCTCGGCTCACCCACAGGCCCCACGCTCAGTTTTGCTGAATTGCCCTACGCCCTACCCGCATAACCCCGTTGTATTTTTTTAAAGGTGGATAGGCTTTGCTGATCTACCACTAAGGGCGAACCGATGCGTTCGCCCTTTTTTATGCTGCCGCAGTAACAACATTAAAATTGGTAAATCCCTTGTTTGGGTGGAGGGGAGATGGTGATGGGTTGTTGCAGCATGTCCCGCACATTGGCTTCAATGTTGTAGCACAGCACCGACAGCGGTAAATCATTGCCTTCTTTACCAAAAGGTTCTTCTAATTCATCTCCCAGACAATCCAATGCGAGATAGGTGTAAGCAACAAACACCGCGATAAAAGGTGTTAGCCAACCGATACTGTTCACTAATGCCAACGGCAATAACAAACAGTAAATGGTCACTGTTCGATTCAACAACACCCGATACGTAAATGGAATTGGCGTTGTCGAGATGCGTTCACAGCCCCCAATGGCTTCTGATAGCTCGTCTAAATTCTGATTGATCGCTAGCCACTGTGTATCGCTGATGCGTTGTTGTTGCAGCCATTGTTGATTGCTTTGGTGTAACCATAACAACAAGCGCGCCATACGGTGGCGGCTGGTTTCAAGTTCTGCTCGCTGTTCATCGTTCAACAACCGTAAGAGGTGTTGACTGACATCATCATTACGCAGCTGTCCTTTTAAAACATAGTTGAGCGCGCACATCGTTTCTAAAAATTGAATGGAGTCACCTGTCTTACCTAATGCGGCTGAGACTTTGCCAGTGAGAGAACGAGACACGATATACAAACGTCCCCACAATTTACGCGCCTCCCAAAAGCGGTCGTAACTGGCTGAATTACGAAAGCCTAGGAAAATCGCGAGCGAGACACCCAGTAGGGTAAAGATAGAGATATTGAGTGTTGATTGTGCGTGGTGGCTAATCCACCAATGGTGAATCAGACCGGCGACAACAGATAAGCCAAACACCAACCATAAACGAGACATGACACGAGGCAAAACCGAACCGTGCCATACAAATAATAAACGTAGCCAGTGATAACGGGGTAAAACAATCATGGGTGGGAACCCTACCAAATGAATCAGCCACCATGGTACGCCACGGTGGCTGTGTTGGCGAAGGGCTGCGATTAGGCGAGGTCTTCGAACAGGGGAGTGGACAGATAGCGTTCACCGAATGAGGGGATAATCACCACAATGGTTTTGCCTGCGTTTTCAGGGCGTTTGGCTAATTCAAGCGCGGCGTATGTTGCTGCCCCTGAGGAAATTCCCACCAGCAAACCTTCTTTTGCCGCCATTTCGCGCGCGGTGCGGAAAGCATCTTCATTTTTGACACGGAATACTTCATCGTAAATTGCCGTATTCAAAATTGCTGGCACAAATCCGGCGCCAATCCCTTGAATAGGATGCGGCCCTTTTGGCCCACCAGATAACACCGGACTGGCATCTGGCTCAACTGCAACGACTTTGACTTCGGGTTTGCGGGCTTTTAAGACTTCACCCACGCCGGTGATGGTGCCGCCGGTACCGACGCCAGAAACGAAAATATCGACGTTGCCATCGGTATCACGCCAGATTTCTTCTGCCGTGGTGTTGCGGTGGATTTCGGGGTTGGCTGGGTTTTCAAATTGTTGCGGGATAAAGTAGTTGGGGTTGCTGGCAGCCAATTCATTGGCTTTCGCAATGGCACCGCTCATCCCTTCCGCGCCCGGACTTAAAACCAGCTCTGCGCCATAGGCACGCAATAGCATACGGCGTTCACGGCTCATGGTTTCGGGCATGACGATGATTAAACGATAGCCGCGTGCCGCGCAGACCATCGCGAGGCCAATTCCGGTATTGCCGGAGGTGGGTTCTACGATCACCGTTTCTGGCCCAATTTTACCAGCGGCTTCGGCGGCATCGAGCATGGCTAAGGCGAGGCGGTCTTTGACGCTGTGGGCGGGGTTGAAGAACTCTAGTTTGGCTAACACGGTGGCTTGTGCGCCGTCGGTTAGGCGGTTGAGCCGAACCAGTGGGGTGTTGCCGATCAATTCTGAGACGTTTTGTGCGATTTTCATGGGCGGTTCTCACGGGAACAGGAAACAACAGGGCAAACTATACCTGTGCCATCGCTTGAAGACACGGTTAATAAGTTATTTGTTTACAACTAACTTTTCTTTTCATGATGTATGCTTGGAAAGTGGTTGTGCTGGGTTGATAAGATCTAATCTATGGGCGATTAGCTTTCATCATCACCATCATGGTAGGTGTCATAGATTTCTTTAACCGTCTTTCCCTGAAATAACCAATGAGGTGAGGGTTGAAGCGGATAATCTTCTGCAAGGCCAAGCACTTTGCGTGTCGCTGCGGTCAGTGAGCATTCTTCGCCGTTGTATTCGACTTTTTTTTCGGTGAGAACTTTCACTTCTACACCACCACTTTTGAACTGAAGGGTTGAGCCGATTGGTATGCCAATCTCGACGAAGTTCATCCTTGGTCTACGCGATTCTCTCAAGTTAACTGCTGACTGTTTATCCGCCGCATCGGTTTCAGACTCGATTTGCTTCTCGAATTGCGTCGTTATTTCATCGACTTTCAAAAGCTTCAATATGGCAATTACTCGCTCTGGTTCGAGTTTAAAGAATTCTCTATTTGGGTTGATTCGTGAATTACCGAAGGCAAAATGTAATGCCCTCTCAACTTCTGAGGCGTCTTTGACTTGGCAGGCAAAAGCACAGTCGAACGGGACTGGAACCCCTGTTCCGTATAACTGTTTCATTCTGTCTTCAACTTCTAGCTGAGTTGTCATCCCTATCTTTATCAAGCCGGGCATTGCAGGGTTCGTTAGAACATAGACGATTTGGTTCTCTGCCATGACGATTTCTCTATCCTTAACGATGATAGCTAACGCTAAGTTGGGTGATGAGGGCAACCCAACATTGCGTTGCTGTGGCTGTGTTGGTTTAATTCAGATTAGCCTAAGCGACTATAGTATAATGACAAATGGGCGATCTATGTAGTGGACACATAGCTGCTGCGATAGCAGTAATGTCCGTATCGGTAGGTGTGCGCCACAACAGCACAAACTATCACTGTGCCATCGCCGGAAGACACGCGATAATAAGTTATTCGTTTACCTCCCACTTTTCTGTTCATGACCTCCAGCATTTTCCCGCCAGTGTTCTTAATCGGGCCGACGGCCTCTGGCAAAACCCAGCTTGCCTTGAGTCTTGCCGAATTCTTTCCTCTCGAAATCATCAGCATTGATTCTGCCTTGGTCTATCGTGACATGGACATTGGCACAGCAAAACCATCGCCAGCCGAACAAGCCGCTGTTCCCCACCATCTGATAGATGTCATTTCACCACTAGAAACCTACTCCGCCGCTGCCTTTCATCACGATGCCATGCGCTTGATTCACGATATCCAACAGCGCGGCAAATTACCCTTGCTAGTCGGTGGCACCATGCTTTACGTCAAAGCCCTGTGCGAAGGTTTATCCGACCTACCACCAGCAGATCCCGTACTACGGCAAACCTTAGAGCAACAGGCGGCCAGCGAAGGATGGCCTGCTATGCACGCACGTTTAGCCGTACTCGACCCAACGACGGCTGCGCGGTTAAAACCTACTGATAGCCAACGTATTCAACGTGCTTTAGAAATTTGCCTATTAACAGGTCAGCCGATGTCGGCCCAACTGGCGGCGCGGAGTGCGGCACCTTTGGCAGACCCGAAACATTTTTTTGCCTTAGTTCCTTCAGATCGCCACCTTTTACACCAGCGGATTGGCTTGCGTTTTGAACAGATGTTGACCCAAGGGCTGTTAGAAGAAATGGCGACGTTGCGTAAAAACTATCCAACCTTACACCCCGATTTGCCGTCCATGCGCTGTGTTGGTTATCGCCAAGCATGGCAATACCTCGATGGTGAATGCTCACGCGAGGAAATGGTGGAAAAAGGCATTGCCGCAACCCGACAACTGGCAAAACGACAGCTAACTTGGCTACGCAGTATGCCGAATTTGACCACATTGGATTGTGTCGCCGGCGATCCTTTCCCCATGCTGTTACAGCAATTACAAAGCCTATTGGCCGCTGAGTGTCATTAAGAAGGCTGGCGAGGATGGCGGAGGTATCGAACACTCAATAGAATTAGGTTATGATCCGTATAATTGCGGGTGATACCGATACATTTTGCTTTTTTGCTAGCTGTAGATGTTTTAGTGGTTGCTTTTTGCAGTATTCCGGTTTGTGCTGCCACAGCCAATGTAGCGGTCTGAAGTCAATTAACGATGGGGTGCCATGTGTCAGCGATGTCTTCTGTGCAAAGCCATGAATTACAGCGATTTATTATGCTGCGAGAAGGCATTAAAGAAGTGGCATTTCGCGCATTTCAAATCAAACTGTTAGCCTTGAATGCCACTTTGTTGGCAAAACGCTTTGGTGAACAAGCGCGTGGTTTTGTGGTGATTTCGACAGAGCTGCGCGACTTTAGCCAGCTATTGCGAACACAAATGGAAGGGTTAGGCGAGAACAGTACCAAGCTAGTCTCTTTGGCCAGCTATGAGCTGAAATTATTGCGCCAGTTAAATCTATTGACCCGTGCAGGGCAACACACCGCACACGACCGGCTGCAAAATGCACAAGGCCAGTTGCAAACCCAGCATCAGCAATTACAACGACAAATGGGACAGATTCATAGCGCGATGCAAACATGGGTCGATGATGCCTATCAAGCCTGTTTATTTGGGACGGTCATTGCGCGCACCGCAAAAATTGAAGCCGCCCACGCTGGCCCACTTGGCGCGGCGTTAGCGGATGCGTCTAATCAATTTTCCAACTATGTCGAACAAATTTTGCCTAATTTAGAACAACTTAAACAGGCGCTGAAAGGGTAGAGCGTGAAGAAAGCGACGGCTATTTTTGAGGAAGGCCATCATCGTTGGTATGCCATTGCCCGCGATCCAATGCGGCCCAGTTTCTTGATTGATACCAATGAATATCTGGTGCAATCAGGACATGATGCGCTGTTGACTGATCCGGGGGGGATGGAAATTTTTCCGGCGGTGTTCAGTGCCTTGGCCGAAGTGGTCGATCCAACACAAGTCCGGCAAATTTTCGCTTCCCACCAAGACCCCGATGTGATTTCTTCGCTGGCGCTGTGGATTGCGTTTAACCCTAATATCCGTTGCCATATCAGTCGTTTATGGGAGACTTTTATTCCCCATTTTGGCGGTGATAAACAAACCCTGATTGGCATGCCGGATGAAGGAAAAGAGCTGCATGTCGGGGTGGCGCAATTGCAAGCGGTAAGTGCGCACTATTTGCATTCCTCCGGCAATTTTCATCTGTATGACCCAACGGCCAAAATTCTATTTAGCGGTGATGTGGGTGCCGCTTTATTGCCAGAAGATGATAACGCGCTGTATGTGAAAGATTTCGACCGCCATATTGCCTATGCCAAGGGTTTCCATGTCCGTTGGATGGGATCGAATCAGGCAAAACGTGATTGGTGCGAACGGGTCAGTAAACTGACCATCGAGCAGTTATGCCCACAACACGGGGCGATTTATCGCGGTGCCGATGTGATGCGTTTTATCAATTGGTTTGATGAATTGAAAGTCGGTATGGCTTAAACAAGGCGGGTGCCATAGGCGCCCCCGCCTTATTTTGATCCGTTAGACGCGCTCGCCCCACAGATCA
Organism: Aquaspirillum soli; assembly: GCF_054781915.1. NCBI lineage: Bacteria > Pseudomonadati > Pseudomonadota > Betaproteobacteria > Neisseriales > Aquaspirillaceae > Aquaspirillum > Aquaspirillum soli. Next base: position 57,935 of record NZ_BAAGTM010000002.1, read on the forward strand.
TGTTCATCGGCATCGACAATTTTCACGGTTAAGAAATCTCCCGCTTTTGCCCCTGCCACACCGTCGATAAACACCGCCCCATCAATCTCGGGCGCATCGGCCATCGAACGACAGCATAAACCGTCTTCTTCCTCATCGACTTCATCAACCAACACCGTCATGGTACGGCCAATTTTTTGTTGCAACTTGGCCGCGCTGATGCGTTCTTGCACCTCCATAAACCGCGCTTTGCGTTCTTCTTTTAAGGCTTCAGGAATGTGGTCTGGCAAGTCTTTTGCTGTCGCGCCATCGACATTCGAATAGGTGAAACAGCCGACACGGTCTAGCTGTGCTTCTTCCAAAAACTCTAATAACTGTTGGAAATCGGCTTCGGTTTCGCCAGGGAAACCGACAATAAAGGTAGAGCGTAAGGTGATATCAGGACAGATGCTGCGCCATGTGCGAATGCGCTCCAGTACATTTTCGCTATTGGCTGGGCGTTTCATGGCTTTTAAGACTTTTTGTGAAGCATGTTGGAATGGGATATCCAAATACGGCACCACCAAACCCTCGGCCATCAAAGGAATCACCTCATCGACACTCGGATAAGGATAAACATAGTGCAACCGCACCCATGCACCCAATGATCCCATCTCGGTTGCCAATTCTTTCAGGCGAGTTTTCACAGGCCGACCTTGCCAAAAACCACTGCGGTATTTCAAATCGACGCCATAGGCTGAGGTATCTTGCGACACCACCAGCAATTCCTTCACTCCACCTTTCACCAAGTTTTCTGCTTCTTGTAACACTTCATGCACCGGACGGCTGACTAAATCGCCACGCATCGAGGGAATAATGCAGAAAGAACAGCGGTGGTTACAGCCTTCGGAAATTTTTAAATAGGCATAGTGTTTTGGGGTTAAACGCACGCCGGTACCGGGCACCAGATCGACAAAAGGATCGTGCGGTTTTGGCAAATGATGATGGACGTGTTCCAACACTTCAGCCGCCGCGTGTGGGCCGGTGACTGCTAACACGGAAGGATGGACATTGCGCACCATCGCCCCTTCTTCACGAGCGCCAAGACAGCCGGTGACAATCACTTTGCCATTTTCATTCAATGCTTCGCCAATAGCATCCAACGATTCAGCCACCGCATCATCAATAAAACCGCAGGTATTGACCACGACTAAATCCGCCCCTGCATAATCTTGGGCAATCTCGTAACCCTCTGCACGGAGGCGGGTCAAAATTTGTTCTGCATCGACACTGGCTTTAGGACAGCCAAGGGAAACCATGCCCACTTTAGGCGCGGAAAAAGAAGTCTTCATAAAACGTTGAAATCCATAGGTAATCAAAAGCCAAAACAGAAAACCGGCTGCATTGGCAGCCGGTTGAACACAAAGCGGATTTTAGCGCATCCCCACGCGCTGTGCTGATTAACGTCCTTTAGCTTCTAAACGGTCAAGCTGTGCATGGACTTTATCCCACCCTTCTTCTGCTGCATCCTGCACTGGCTCTGCCGCCGGTATGGTATTCACCGCCGGTGCCGCTGGTGTGGATGTCACGTCTAACGGTATGTTCATTTTAACTTCGGCCTCCACCTGTACCGATGATGTGGGGTCGGTGGCTACGGGTGTTGCTGGCGGTAAGCTGGGGATGGCCGTTGGGGTATGCGTTGGCGCGGCGACGGTTTCTGCTGGCCCATTAGGGTTTAGCCCGGGTTGCAGGGTTTCCGTTTGATTTGGGCGTACGATATTAGGCCGTGGCTCAATCGGTGCTTGGCTTTGTGTTAACCAAGTAAAGCCAGCGAAACTGATACCCAGCAACGCAAAGACAAGTGCTGCAATAAAAACAGTTCGCATCGATTTAGGCTGCCTGTGAGCTAGGTTCAATCCGCGCCACAAACAAACCGCTGCCACTTTGCACAATGCGTGCATTCGGGGCTTGTTGTTGAATATCACGAATCACGCTGCTTGGCGTCCCATTAGGCACTTGGACAATCATCCGGCCACCATTGCGCCGCGCCAAATCGTTCATTCGCTGATAGGCTGTGGCGGCTTTGGGATGTAAACGTCCACCAGTAACTGTACTGTCATAGCGTGTTTTGACGGTGAAATCATCAAGCTGGCGCGATTGGCTGTTGCGTGGTTTTTCGCTATTGGCAGGGGCGGTATAAGGACGGGTGCGTACTTGGGGGGCAATCCCTGTATCACGGCGGATTGATTCAGCGGTGGTTAATGCGTCTTCGAGTTCACGTTGACGTTGTTCATAACCAATCAGCGCACCGGCTCCGCCACCAATGGCCGCACCAATTAACGCGCCTTCTCGTCCGCCAACAATCGCCCCTGCTGCGCCACCAATCAGTGCACCAAGACCGGCACTGCGTGCCACGGAAGTTTGACTACGACCGGTGTTAGGATCGACGGTGCTACAGCCACTCACAGTTAACATCGCTGCCGCGACAAGGCCGCAAAGATAGCGTTGTTGCATAAGAAGCTCCCTTCTGTTTTTGTTTAATAGTTTGCAATATTAAAACAGGCTGAGGGCAAATATTCATCTATATTAAGCGGTGCCCTAGCCTCCGCTAGCTGGCGGAGAGAATGTTCAAGCGTGCACCAACCATGGGTTGATGATTTGCAAGCCATCGATCCCCTCAAAGTCAGACACATTACGTGTTGCTAAGATCAGATTGTGCGTGAGTGCAATGGCAGCAATTTGGGCATCTTCGGTGCTAATGGGGCGCCCCATGCGCGTCCGTTGGGCGACAATCGTTGCGTAATGGAGTGCTGCATACTCATCGAATGGCAGGCAGCGTTCGCCGAAGTCCTCTTCGAACATTGCTTGCGCTGCTTGTGTCAAGGCCGATTGACGTTTCCCCGCTGGCATCAATGCCAAACCGAGTGCAATTTCAGCGCGGCTAATGGCACAGACCCATACTTGTTCAGCAGGGAGGCGATCCAGCCATGTTGTCACTGCTTCAGAAGGTTGTGGACGCATGAATTCGGACAACACATTGGTATCGAGCAATTTCACAGCGCGTTAACCCCAATCCGGTGGGGTGCGTGGTAGCTGGCGCGAGGGAAGCTCAAAATCTGCCTCAGCCACTTCCGCAAAACGCTGTTTTAGTCGTTGTCCTAAGGGTTGTGGTTGGGATACCCGCACCAAAGCTTCACGCAGAATGCGGCGAGCTTCTTCTTCCATCGACACTCCATGCTGTGCAGCGCGGATACGCAGCGATTGCTTGATGGAGTCGTCCATATTCCGAATCGTCAAGGTTGCCATAGCGACACCTTTTGAGTGATATCAACGACAGTATTGTAGTCATTGATATCACTCCTAGCAAAGCGGACTCGGCGTTGCTTTTGCGGTTTAGCCGACGGGATGTGAGCTTAAATAAATTTGGTTGCTAACCAGAATAAGCCACCAGAGAGCAAAATGGTTGCTGGGAGAGTGAAGACCCATGCCAGTAAAATGCTACGGACTGTGCTGCCTTGTAAGCCACTGCGGTTTGCTACCATTGTCCCTGCGACAGCAGAAGATAACACATGCGTGGTAGAGACCGGCATACCGGTGAAACTGGCAATCCCAATCGCCAACGAAGCGGTGATTTGTGCTGATGCACCTTGGGCATAAGTCATACCGGTTTTACCGATTTTTTCACCCACGGTTAACACAATCCGCTTCCAGCCCACCATCGTACCTAAACCCAGAGCCAAGGCAATCAAGACAATCGCCCATTGTGGTGCATATTCCGTAGGAACCACCAAATCTTTACGCAGCTTGTTTAAGTCAGCTTTATCGGTGGAAGGTAAACCGGGCAATGCTGCTACTTTTTTCGCAGTATTGTCCAAGCACAGAATCAAACGGCGGACTTGACGGCGATCATCAACATTTAAGTCGGCATAGCCCTTCAAACCATCTAACCGTTGTTGCAACAAGGCAATAGCAGGCAACGTGGTTTCGGCTTCACAAGCAAACGCCTCGGGCAACACAATGCCGGCTTTGCGCGGTGGTTTGACATGCTCACTTAGCAAAGCAGCATGGCGCTGATAAAACTCGCCCATTTGTACTGCTGCGGCGCGGGTACGTTCAATTTGATAAGGTGTATTCGTCAAATCAAGCACAAATTGTGTGGGTGCTAAACCAATCAACACCAGCATTAACAGCCCAATCCCCTTTTGACCATCATTTGAACCGTGGGCAAAACTCACGCCCATGGCCGAGGCAATCAAGGTAAAACGTGTCCAGAACGGTGGGCGTTTTTTGCCATCAAAGTTTTTCCGTTCTTCGGGGGTGAAATGCAAGCGGGTATTGCTGGCATAACGGCGTAACACCAATAACATGCCGCCGGCAACCAAGAAACCAACTGTTGGCGAAATTAACAGCGACAGCATGATATCAATGGCTTTGCCGGTGTTAATCCCTTGATTCAGTGGAATACCGTTCATCAGCGAGTGGGCAATCCCCACACCGAGAATTGAACCAATCAAAGTATGTGAACTCGAAGCTGGCAAACCAACATACCATGTGCCGAAGTTCCATAAAATCGCCGAGGCCAACAGGGCAAAGACCATCACGAGGCCATGACCCGAGCCGACATTAAGAATCAGCTCGACGGGTAATAAATGGACGATGGCATAGGCAACACCCAATCCACCGAGCATCACCCCAAAAAAGTTAAAAATACCGGATGCCACCACCGCCAAATTAGCGGGCATGGCTTTGGTGTAGATCACGGTCGCAACAGCATTCGCTGTGTCGTGAAAACCATTGATAAATTCATAGGCGAGAACAAAAAACAACGCCAACAGCAGACTGGCGCTGGCACCGAGCGACAGATCGTGAAAAAGCTCGAACATGAGAGGGAAACAAGGAGTCAAAGACGGGCGCTATTATTGCCGAAACAAGGCTGCTTTAGATGAATTTTCATCAAAAAGAAACATTATTTTAATCTGGCAGGGCTGTTTTGCCCAAAAATGGTGCGTTGTTGCTGTTAAGGCTGTCTTGCTGTCGCATCAATATAAGAAATGACCCAGCAGCTGATCGCTGTTTGCATACAATATGTGTTTCAATGGCGTCGCTGAATCGCCACTGTTGCGGCCATCCCGCACACAGTTGGCATTTGCGATATTTCCATTCGAATGTGTCTCTCTTTTCTACCCCAGAGAGACCTCCCTTAGACAAGAAAGGCAGTGTTGCGACTATGGTATGGACCGTGAATGACAGTAGAAATGTATATGGCATTCGTCACTGGGGCGTCAACTTTTTTGATGTTGGCGAACAAGGGAATGTCATTGTGCGGCCGAATGGTCGCGAAGGCGCCGAGGTCGATTTATACCAGCTGACACATACGCTGCGTGACAATGGTTTATCACTGCCCTTATTGGTGCGTTTCCCCGATATTTTGACCCAACGTGCGCGCCGTATCGTCGAGGGATTTACGCAAGCGCAAGCTGAATATGATTATCCAGCCGGCTATACCTTACTCTATCCGATTAAGGTCAACCAGCAAGAAGCAGTGGTCAAAGGGATTATTGCCGACAGTAGTTTGCCGATTGGACTCGAAGCTGGCTCAAAGCCTGAATTGATGGCTGTGTTGGCATTGGCTCCACAGGGTGCCACCATTGTCTGTAATGGCTACAAGGACCGTGAATTTATTCATCTTGCTCTGATTGGACAAAAGCTTGGTCATCGCGTGTTTATCGTGATTGAAAAAGAATCCGAAGTGCAATTGGTGATTGAAGAAGCCCAACGCCTAGGGGTGATGCCAAATGTTGGGCTGCGGGTGCGGTTATCTTCACTGGCCAGCAGTCGGTGGGCTGATTCCGGTGGCGATAAGGCAAAATTTGGTTTATCGGCGGCGCAATTGATTGCGGTCAGTGAGCGTTTTATTGCGGCAGGGCTGAAACAAGCGGTACGCCTACTCCATTTCCACATGGGATCACAAATTGCCAATATTGCCGACTATCGGCGTGGTTTCCGTGAAGCGTTGCGTTACTACGGCGAATTATCCGCCTTGGGGTTACCACTCGATCATTTGGATGTCGGCGGTGGCTTAGGTGTGGATTATGATGGCACACAATCGCGCAATGACAGTTCCGTCAACTATTCCATCGGTGAGTATGCAGAAACCATCATTAGCATGGTGAAAGACTTTTGTGCCGAGCAAGCGATTCCATGCCCGCATGTGATGAGTGAATCTGGACGTGCGTTAACTGCCCACCATGCCGTATTGGTGGTCAATGTCACCGATGTGGAGCGTGCTAACGATAGTGTGCCATCGGTGAGCAGCGAGGAGCTTGAACAGCTGGCGACACCTGTTGTTAAGCTATATGAACTTGCCACTTCCACCGATATTTTAACCGCCACAGAAACCTATTTCCGTGCCGGTCAGTATGTGTCAACGGTGGCGGAAATGTATGTCGATGGTGCTGTGTCGTTGCGTGAAAAAGCGCTGGCTGAACAGTGCTATGCTGCCTTATGTCGCCGCATTTATGGGGCATTGAATACCCTACAACGCTCACACCGACCGGTATTCGATGAACTAGGCGAGAAACTGGCAGATAAGTATTTCTGCAACTTTAGCGTGTTCCAATCGCTGCCAGATACTTGGGCCATCGATCAATTATTGCCTATTGCGCCTATTCACCGTTTACAAGAAGCCCCCACCCGCCGTGCCGTGTTACAAGACCTAACCTGCGATTCCGATGGCCGTGTAACACAGTATGTCGATCAACAGAGTATTGAATCGACCATGCCTGTGCATGATGTGGCGGTGGGTGAAGAATATCTGTTGGGTGTCTTTTTAGTTGGGGCTTATCAAGAGATTTTGGGCGATATGCACAATCTGTTTGGCGATACCGATAGCGTCAACGTGTATGTCGATGCCTCGGGCGCGGTGCGCTTTGGCGGCGTGGAAGTTCACGACACCATCGAAGATATGCTGCGTTATGTCCATCTGCAACCCGATGAATTGATGAATCGTTATCGTGATAAGGTGTGGGCTGCCTCGACCTTGAGCGGTGATGAACGCCGGCACTTCTTAGAAGCATTGCGAACTGGCTTAACCCATTCCTCTTATTTGGTGGTGTAAATGCGAACACCGGATCGGTATTGGGATATTTTTTGTCGTGTCGTAGATAATTATGGCGACATTGGGGTGTGTTGGCGTTTAGCACAACAGCTGGCGCAAGACTATGCCCTACCGATTCGGCTGTGGGTAGATGACTTGGTGAGCTTTGCTCATATTGAATGCCGTGTGCAAAGTCATCTACCAAAACAAACGGTGGACGGCATCTCCATTTATCACTGGGTCTTAGAACAAGAGTCGCTTACCCCGGGTGAAGTGGTGATTGAGGCATTTGCCTGCGGTCTGTCTGACGCCTTTTTACAGGCGATGGCACGCTGCCAACCACCGCCACAGTGGATTAACCTAGAATATCTTTCCGCAGAGGCATGGGTAGAAGGATGCCATCTGAGCCAATCGCAGCATCCGCGCTTGCCATTACAACAAACCTTTTTCTTTCCCGGATTTTCTAGCAATACCGGTGGTGTTTTGGGCAGTGATGCCAGCTTGCGAGCTCGCGATGCTTTTTTAGCTGATGCACTGCAACAAGCTGATTTCTGGCAACAACTTGGCCTATCGGCTCCTGCGGTTGATGAACTCACCATTTCTGTTTTTACCTACGAACCGCCAGCATTGGTGAGTTGGTTACAAGTGTTAGAACACAGTCCACAGCCAGTACGCTTGTTAATACCGAACGACCGCGCAGCGAACATGGTGGCGGCTTACTACGAACATCCTTTTACAGCGGGGGCTTGTCTGCAACGAGGTAAGCTCACGCTGCATAACCTAGCATTTGGCAACCAAGCTTTTTTTGATCGTTTGTTGTGGAGCTGTGACATCAATTTTGTCAGGGGCGAAGATTCTTTTGTGCGGGCGCAGTGGGCGGCCAAACCTTTTTTCTGGCATATCTATCCCACCGAGGACGGCGCCCATTGGCAGAAATTAGAAGCTTTTTGGCAGGGTTACAGCGCCTCATTACCTGCTGACCTACAACAACTGGGTTGGTCTAATTGGCATTGGTTAAATGCGGATGTTGTACCCGAGGTTGGGCAGTTGGCGATGCAATGGCAAACTTGGCTCAATCATCTCCCTCAGTGGCAACGCCATGCCCGAGATTGGCAACGTCAGCTCTCACAACACGGACATCTTGCCGCCAATTTAGTGCGTTGGGTACGGCGATAACACCGTTTCGCTCTGTTTTATCAAGCAGAGGGACATTTTCCTTGTATCTATTCTAAGCACCAAAAAAGAGCAGAGTAAGCTGCTTCTCTGTGCTGAACGATAAGCGAGGTTGCTCGAGTTGTGGGTTTTCCTGCACCAGATTTGATTGCTTAAATTTATCTTAAGAAAAATCTCTTTCATAAACAAATGCCTATAAAAATAGGCATTAGGCTTGCTTATGGTGCGTCCAACTTGCAATCAATCCTCGGAGATAGGCAGATGGATCACAGTTATAGTGCACAAGATGTGCTTTTTATCTTGTTGGGCGCCATTATGATTTTGGCGATGCATGCTGGTTTTGCTTTTTTAGAGTTGGGAACGGTGCGCCGAAAAAACCAAGTGAATGCCTTGGTTAAAATTCTGACCGACTTTGCTGTGTCGGCCTTGGCTTACTTTTTCATCGGCTATAGCGTGGCGTATGGCGTCAATTTCTTTGCTTCAGCACAAGAGATGACCAGCAACCACGGTTATGACTTGGTTAAATTCTTCTTTTTATTGACTTTTGCTGCGGCAATTCCAGCAATTGTGTCCGGCGGTATTGCTGAACGGGCACGTTTCCATCCGCAAACATTAGCCACCTGTATTCTTGTTGGTTTGGTCTATCCATTTTTTGAAGGCATTGCTTGGAATGGTCATTTTGGTTTGCAAGATTGGTTGCAACAGCAATTTGGTGCCACTTTCCATGATTTTGCCGGATCGGTGGTGGTGCATGCGGTGGGGGGATGGATTGGTCTAGCCGCTGTTCTACACTTAGGTGCCCGTAAAGGTCGTTATTCGCGTGAAGGCCACGTAGCAGCGCATCCGCCTTCTTCCATTCCATTTTTGGCACTGGGCGCATGGATCTTAATTGTTGGCTGGTTTGGCTTTAATGTGATGAGTGCACAAAAAATCGAGGGCATTAGCGGTTTGGTGGCGATGAATTCGTTAATGGCAATGGTGGGCGGCACTTTGGTGGCGATGGTGATGGGGAAAAATGACCCCGGGTTTATCCATAACGGCCCGCTGGCTGGTTTGGTTGCCGTCTGCGCAGGTTCTGACATCATGCACCCAATCGGTGCTTTGGTTGTTGGATCGGTGGCAGGTGCGATTTTTGTATGGATGTTCACCGTGACCCAAAACCGTTGGAAAATCGATGATGTTTTAGGTGTGTGGCCATTGCATGGTATCTGTGGCGTGTGGGGTGGCCTTGCCGCCGGCATCTTTGGACAACAGGCTCTGGGCGGTTTGGGGAATGTCAGCTTGATGGCACAACTGATTGGTACTGGGTTAGGCGTGGTGATTGCTTTTGTCGGGGGCTATGTGGTGTATGGAGTGTTAAAGAAAACCATCGGCATTCGATTAGATGAGGAAGAAGAATTTAACGGGGCCGACTTGTCTATCCATCGCATTACCGCTACACCTGAACGAGAAACCCATTTCTAATGTTGACTTGTTAAAAAGCCTCATCGAAATCAGATGAGGCTTTTTTGTTTTGCTATCCAAGTTTTTCACTTAAGCCACTACTTCGTTGTACCCTTTTTCCGATGGCTCTTTTAAAAACCTCTTTTCCATTAGGGGGGAAAACCAAAGTGCATTTCTCTTTTGAACGTGTAATGGCTGTGTAAATCAGTTCTGAAGTCAGAATTGCACTGTGTTGATCGGGAATGACTAATACGGTATGAGTAAATTCTGAACCTTGAGATTTATGAACCGTCATCGCGAAGACAGTTTCTACATCGTTTAAGCGAGATGGAACCACCCATTTAATCACTCCCTTGGCTACTTTAAAGGCAACACGCAGTTCAGGTTGACCATCTTCTTTTTCTGGGTCAGACCATCTTAGCGTGATACCAATATCACCATTCATCAGATCTAAATTATAATTGTTTTTTGTTACCATCACTGGCCGACCGTGATACCAGCTTTTTCTATCTGAAAGAATGTTGAGTTCATGCTTAATATGGTTTTCGACAACCTGATTGACCCCTTCAACACCCCATACCCCTTCCCGAATGGCTGTTAAAATCTGAAAATCATTATATGTATCTAATACTTTCTCTGCCCATTGGTCTTGCATGTTTGATATTTTTGTTTTTTGAATGAATAAGTTCTGATTTTTTAACAAGTCAAGGTATGGCTTATAGCTGTTTAATAAATCAAGCCACTGTTTATTTTTGTAATCATGGATGGTTATTGTGGCAACAGTATCGTTTTTCTTAAAGAAGGGAACAAATTTCTCCTCCCATAATTCATGCTGTTGCTTAGGTTCGGCATAGAGATACTGTTGCAGCAACTTAGCTAACTGACCAATGCCCTCTTCGGCATTAAAACGGTGGCTATGTCGTAACATCACAATATGATCAGCGACTGCTGGAGAGGAATCGTCAAGTGTTTTTAATTGAATGCCTGTCATTTGTGTTAAATGATTGACTAAATTCGACGAAGCAAACAACGTTGGCTCGTTTTGCTGCTTTAATTTCATTAACGGGTAGTCCATACATAGACTCCCTAACACTGTGCCTGCTTCTACGGAAGCTAATTGTTGGTGATCGCCCAGTAGAATTAAACGTGCATCTGGAGGTAAAGCGTCCAATAATTTAGCCATCATTTCTAAATCAATCATTGACGCTTCATCAATCACTAATACATCCAGTGGTAATTGCATATCAGAGTGATACTTAAACTTTCGACTTTCTGGCCGCGCGCCAAGTAAGCGATGCAATGTCGCCACCTGAGTTGGGAGTGCTGCTATCACTTTTTCTTTATCTTCTGCTGTTTTAAATAACGGAGATAAAGATTCTGATAGTGATTTTAATTGTTGACCGATTGATTCTGTTAATCGTGCAGCTGCTTTGCCTGTTGGTGCAGCTAGTCGAATCACCAATGGTTTTTGGTGCTGTTTAGATTGAAGTATTTGCAATGCTGCTAAAATTTTTACCACTGTGGTGGTTTTACCCGTACCGGGCCCACCTGAAATCACAGCAAAACGCTGTTTGATAGCTAAAGCTGCAGCCACTTTTTGCCAATCTGGGGAAGTGTTACCTACTGGTGTTGGGAATAAGGCTGTCAATGTTTTTTGAATAGTTATATCGGGTAGACAGATATCAATTTTGTTTTTAAATCGCTGCTGTAAAGCATTAGCAACCTGACATTCATACTGATAATAACGACGTAAATAAAGCCGAGGGGAATCGAAATAAAGTGGGGCGACTGTATTAGGCTGGGTGCTCACACTATGAGATTGCAGCAAGATATCCGTCCACGCTTTTAAACTGATATGTTCAACCCAGTCCTTGAGCTGCCGTAGCTGAGCAATATCTTCCTCTTCTTCAACTCGAAGATGGATAACCTCACTTAAAGATTGATCTAGCGGTAAGGCGGGGTGCCCTTTACCTAAGTTAGCGCTGGTTAAGGCCGCAGCGAGTAGCACTAATGGATGTTCTTTTGGAGAACAATCGTAAAGAAAACGAGCAAAGGCAACATCTAGGGGGCGCAGGCCGTGATAGTGTTGCCATTGTTGCAGATCATGTAGCAAATCGTCGGTGGTCAGTAGCATGAGAGAGTTCTCTGTGAAAAATATGGCTTAATCATAAGGCAATAACAACTATCTGAAAAATGAGGAGCGATGACCATGCGAAAAAAACTACCCATCGGTATCCAAACCTTCGCCAAAATTCGCGAAGACAACCATTACTACATCGACAAAACCCCGATGGCTTACCAACTGGTGACACAGGGCAGCCATTACTTTTTATCCCGTCCACGTCGTTTCGGCAAAAGCTTGTTCCTTGATACCTTAGCTGAACTGTGGGCAGGGAATGAGGCGCTTTTTCAAGGGCTATGGATTCACGATAAATGGGATTGGTCGGTGTCCTATCCGGTGATTCGCATCAGCTTTGCCGAAGGTGTCATGCACTCGCCTAAAGCATTACAAGAACGAATTCAGCATATTTTACAGTCCGAGGCGGAACGGTTTGGACTGAACTATCGTGCCAATTCGATTGTTGATCGTTTTATTGATCTGATTCAACACGCACACAAACAGTCGGGGCAACGGGTTGTCGTATTGGTGGACGAATACGACAAACCAATTCTCGATAATCTGACCAATCCAGAACTCGCCAAAGCGATGCGCGATGAGCTGAGGAATTTATATTCAGTGATAAAAGGTCAGGATGCGGTGATTAAGTTCGTGTTTCTGACTGGGGTATCAAAATTCAGCAAAGTGAGTTTGTTCTCTGGGCTGAACAACCTGAATGACATCACCCTTGATGCCGAGTATTCAGCGATTTGTGGTTACACCGACCACGATATTGACACGGTTTTTGCACCGGAATTAGCTGGGTTAGACCGAGAGCAGATTCGTGAGTGGTACAACGGTTATAACTGGCTGGGTGAATCAGTCTACAACCCATTTGATGTGCTGTTGCTGTTTCAAAAACGCCAATTCCGCGCCTATTGGTTCGAAACCGGCACACCCACTTTCTTAATTGACATCCTGCGCCAACGCCAAGCCTTCACCCCAGAGTTATCACAGTTGGTGACGATGGAAACGTTGTTATCGCGCTTTGATGTTGAAGACATCCCGACCGAAGCACTGATGTTCCAAACCGGCTATCTCACTATTGCGGATAGCTTCCACATGGGTGCTTTAACCGAATACACCCTGAAATATCCCAACCTAGAAGTCCAAGCCAGTTTAAATGGCGTGTTGCTGGAAATGTTAATGGGCAATTCTTCATTGCCACATCAATACACCGGACAGTTATATCGGTTGCTCAGCAAAGCGGATGTTTCCAAGCTCGAAACGCTGCTGCACGCTTTATTCGCTAGCATTCCCTATGACTGGCAACGCAACAACGCCATTGCCCAATACGAAGGCTATTACGCCAGCGTGTTCTACAGCTACTTCGCTGCACTTGGCTTAGACATCCGCCTTGAAGACATCACCAATAAAGGCCGCATTGACATGGCAGTGTTATTTAATCAACACGTGTATTTGTTTGAATTCAAAGTCGTTGAAGCCACACCACAAGGCAAAGCCTTACAACAACTACAAGAGCGAGGCTATGCCGAGAAATACCGCAGCCGAGGTGAGCCGATTCACTTAATCGGGATTGAGTTTAGCCGTGAACAGCGGAATGTGGTCGGGTTTGAGTGGGCGACACTGATGGTGAAAGATTGAGCTGTGCATGAGCAAGGATGCCTCATGCACAAAATTTTTTCCGTAAATTAAGCTGCTTGTGTCAGTTGGAAGTACCACTGATGATGAGGTTCTTCTTCATTTTGTGCGACTGCGCTGGTTTGCTGTGTGGCATGGCGTAACCAATGTGTTGCCATAGCTGCATCAGCATTCACCCCAATTCCATATTCATAGCATTGCGCTAAACGAAATTGTGCTGCGATTTGGTTTTGTTCGGCGGCCTGTTGATAGTGGCCCACGGCTTGGCACTCGTCTTGGATAACACCGTGGCCATATTCATAGCACAAACCTAATTGGAACTGAGCATCTGCATCACCTTGTGCAGCGGCTTTTTCAAACCAAAACACAGCGGCTTGGTAATGCTCTGGTAAATGTGTTTGTTCGCTGTAGTACATGCCTAAGGCAAATTGTGCGCTGACATGGTTTTGTTCAGCTGCTTTGCGATACCACACTGCTGCAATATCCACTTGTTTTTCCACGCCCACACCGTAGGCATAGCACAGCCCAAGGTGATATTGCGCGGCAGCATGATCGAGTTCTGCAGCTTTACGATACCAAAACACGGCTTGTTCGTATTGCCATGTTTCATCGTAGTGCATGGCGATACGAAATAATTCTTCCCCTGCTTCTTTGTGGAATCGTAAGTTGTTGAAACACATAAAGTCAGTTCCCAAAAGAGGTGCTTAATGAGTGTGCTGCTTGCTTAAATCGCAAAACGAACAGTTGTTTTGCTGCAATCATCTCAATAATTTTGCAACAAGGATTTGCGCTAAATCATTATTTGATAATTTTAACAAAGAACATAATGTTCTGTCACATCATTGTTATGCTTTTGTGCTTTGTTGTCTAGTCCTTACTGTATCGTAATAGTCGAAGGCCGTTTAAAACCACTAAAAGACTGGCGCCAACGTCTGCGAACACTGCCATCCACAGCGTGGCATAGCCAAGGAAAGCGAGTAGTAGAAATACGGATTTAATCAGTAATGCTAATAAAATATTTTGTTTTAGCGCTCTTCGGGTGTGTTGGCTGAGCTGGATAAAGGTGACAATCTTGTGTGGTTTGTCGTCCATGATGGCGACATCAGCTGTCTCAAGCGCCGTTGCTGTCCCTGCCGCTGCCATAGCAAAACCAATATCTGCACGCGCTAAAGCAGGGGCATCGTTAATGCCATCGCCGACCATACCGACTGTGCCATGAGAGTGTTGTAATTTTGCAATAGCCTGCCATTTTTCTTCTGGAAGAAGGTTGCAAACGACTTCTTTGATGCCTGTGGCCGCTGCAATGTGGTTGGCACTGGTTTGATGATCGCCAGTCAGCATCACCGTATGAATGCCTTTGTCACTTAAGGTGCTGATGGTTGTGGCACTGTCGTCGCGCAGGCTATCTCGTAGCGAAAAAATCGCAACAATTTGTTCTGTATGAGCAAGCACGACAACGCTATCTCCTGTCTGCTCTATTTCACTCAGACGATGTGCGGTGGCAGTTGAAACAGGCACAAAGCTTTGCAACCAACTTGCTTTGCCAAGAAAATAAGAGACCCCCTCAAGCTTACCGCAGATGCCTCGACCGGCTTCAGTGTGGAAATCTTGAATGTGCTGTGTTGCCAAAAATCCATGCTGTTGTTGTGCTGCCTGATAAATGGCTTGAGATAAGGGGTGGTTGCTGTGTTGCGCAAGCTGAGCCGCCAGCAACAACGCGCTATCCTCAGAATAGGGTGCGAAGACAGTGATTTTGTGGAGTTGAACACGGCCGCTGGTGAGTGTGCCGGTTTTATCAAAGGCAATGGCACGCAATTGGCTGCCCAATTCTAAGTATTTCCCTCCTTTAATAATGATGCCGCGTCGAGCAGCGGCTGCTAGACCACTGACGACAGTGACTGGGGTGGAGATGACCAAAGCACATGGGCAAGCAATAACTAGCATCACCAAGGCTTGATATAAACCTTGTTGCCAATCGCCACCAAATAGCGGTGTCAGGAGGGCAAGTAAAACGGCCAACAATACGATAATCGGTGTGTAATAACGCGCAAATTGATCGACAAAACGCTGCGTGGGGGCGCGTTCACTTTGCGCTTGTTGAATGGCATCGGCAATACGTTGCAGTGTGCTGTGTTGTGCATCAGCGGTCACAGAGATTTCAACGACACCATCACAGACAATACTTCCGGCATAAACGTCATCACCGGCTTGTTTTTCAACGGGTACGCTTTCGCCTGTGATAGGCGCTTGGTTAACACTGGCATGACCATGCTTTAATTTTCCGTCTAAAGGGACGCTTTCTCCCGTACGAATCCGAATGGTTTCACCAATCATTACCTCGCGTACAACCACTGTTTGCCACTGCGAATGTCGATACACTTCGGTTTGCTCTGGCGTTAAACCATGAACAGATTCAATCGCGTGCCGAGCGCGCTCTAAGGAACGCGCTTCGATGGCTTCTGCTAACGCAAATAAAAACACCACCATCGCTGCTTCTGGCCATTCGCCAATGAGCATGGCACCGATCACTGCCAACGACATTAAAAAATAGATATTGATCGTTCGGTGTTTGAGCGCAATCCAACCCTTGCGTAAGGTGGTTAACCCTGCACTACACAATGACAGCAAAGCTAAGCTCATCACCCATAAAGAATTTTCATCTCCTGAGTACCATGCCAAACTTTCTGCAAGCAAAGCCGTTGTTCCCCCGAGGGCAAGTTGCCATTTCAGTTGACGATTGATAGCCGGCGGTAAACTGGGCGGCGTTTGTTGTTGGTCCAGACAAATAGCATGCATCCCAATCGTGCGTAATTTCTCTGTGATGGGCGTGGTTTCGCTTAACCGGTGGTATACCGTCAGCTCTCGAGCCAGTAAATTAAAAGCAAGATGCTTGATTTCAGGCATCGTGTTTAAGGCTTGGCGAATCAGCTGCTCTTCGGTTGGACAATCCATATTGTCAATGCGATAGCGCACTTTAGGCAGGCTAAGCATCTCGCCATCTGTCATGGCAGTGGTTGGTGAAGCTGTCGAACCTGAATTTGGTGTATGGCATTCTCCATGACACCCGCAACTCCCGGTTTTTACCGAGATAGGTTGTAGCGAAATCACTCGTTTAGATGGGCTGGACATGGTGCAATTCCATACAAAAATTAGCGATGGAATCATTACACACCCTATAGTCGCTATAGGGTCAAGCCGATCTAACAAGGGAAATTCAAAAATGAAAATTGGTGAACTAGCACGGTTGACAAATTGCGAGGTACAAACCATTCGCTTTTACGAACGCGAAGGTCTCTTACCCATTCCTGAGCGCACAAACAGTGGTTATCGGGTTTATCAAACACAGCATGTCGTTGCGTTAAATTTTATTCGGCTTTGTCGTGCTTTAGGGATTGGGCTAGCTGATATTCGCCGCTTGCGAGATTTGCAAGTTAACCCAGATCTGGCATGTGATGAAATTAACCATTTGATCGACCAACAAATTCAACGTATTCATCAGCAGGTTGAATCATTGCAAGTATTAGAGAATCAGCTACGCCAGTTACGGGAAACGTGTCATCACAATCAGAAGGCCAGCGAATGTGGCATTATTCGCCATTTGCAACAGGCGGCAGCGATAACGGTAGCTGAGAAATAAAGGAGCCATTATGTTGAGAGCACTCTCAGCAAAATTATTCAGCATCAATGTAGGTGTAATGATTGTTGTATTGGGTTTAATGTTGCCGATGGTGGCTGAGGCGAAAGGCGGGAAAGGCCGTGGACACAGTGGGCATGCTGCCCATGGTTATTCTCATGGCTATAAAAAAGACAAGCCCAAAAAATATGGCCATGATGCGAAAAAATCGGATGATGATTGCCGATGTGGAACTGGGCGACAGTGTATGGGGCCTCGTGGCGGGATGTTCTGTTTCAGCCCTTCTGGCAAGAAACGCTACTTTTGAAATGCTAGCAAATAAATAGGGGCGCACGGGATTGCGCCCCTATCTGTTTTTGCTATTTAGAGACGGAAGCGCGCGACTAATCCCTTCAACTCATCACCACGCTGGGTTAAGACATGGATGGTTTCAAGTGCTTGTTGCAAGCTGGCATCGGTTTGTTGTGCCATGACATTCACCTGATCGGCGCTATTGGCCATTAAATTAGTAGCTACGCTTTGCTCTGCGGTTGAAGACGTGATTTCCTCCATGCGTGAGGAAATTTCCTCAGTGTTGCTCTTAATTTGTTCCACTTTTGCAGCGGCGTTGCGTGATAGTGAAACACCTGATGAAACCTTATCACTGGTGGCTTGGGTATGGGTAATTGCTTCACTGGTGCAGCGAATCACCGTATCAATCATGCCGGCAATTTGGATGGTGGCGCTGGCGGTGCGCTCGGCCAATTTACGCACCTCATCTGCCACCACAGCAAAGCCACGGCCTGAATCACCCGCGCGTGCGGCCTCAATCGCAGCATTCAGGGCCAACAAATTGGTTTGATCGGCGATATCGTGAATCACATTCACAATGCCTTTAATTTGCTCCGATTGACCAGACAAATCGCCCATCACATGATGTAACGATGAGACTGCGTCGAGAATTGACTGCACTTCGCGTTCGACTTCGGCCATCGCGTGATAGCTTTCCACCGAGTGATGATGATTTTGTGAAACCAATTTCTCGGTTTCACCGACATGATCGGCGATATGGTTGATACTGACGGTGATTTCTTCGATGGTGGCGGCGGTGGCAGATAATTCACGCGACTGAATCCGTGAATCTTCGGCGATACGTTCAGCCACATGGTTTAGCTGTACGGCATCGCCTGCCAATGCTTCAGACTCTTCTCGTACGGTAAGAAACATCTCGCGTAGTTTGGCAACAAACTGATTAAATGCTTCGGCAATCTGTCCCACTTCATCATGACGATGAACTGGCAATTGTTTGGTTAAATCACCCTGTCCGCTAGCCACTTGTTGCATTGCACGATGTAGCGCACCCAAACCCGACAACATTTTAGCAATACCGGCGTAAGCAAGGATGGTCGCCAACACTAAGCCAAGTACCGCAAGGCCAATCATTACCAACACCAGTTGTTTCACTGGTGCCATTGCTGCTGCTTTTGGGACCACCACGCCGAGTACCCATGTTGTTTTAGGAATGGCGTAAAAAGCGGTCATGGCATGGTCGCCATTCAGATTCAATTCTTGAATCACCCCCGCTTTGTTAATCATATTGAGGTCGAAACCAGCCACCACCTCAGTGATTTTTTTCAGCGTTGCGTCTTTATTGGGGTGGGCAATGATCTCACCGGTGGCGGTCATTAAAAAAGCGTAGCCTTCGCCTGGCAACTTCGCGGCAGTCACTTCTTCAACCACTCGTGCCAACGTGACATCGCCCCCCGCCACAGCCACTAACTGACCATTTTCTTTACGTGCTTGGGCGAAGGTGATAATCGGGCGTTTGGTGGCAGCATCGATATACGGGGCGGTGGCGATAGGATCGTTGGTTTCTTTTGCCGCAACATACCAAGGCCGCCCAGTGGGGTCGTAACCGGGAGGAACAGGAACAGCTTGGCTAAATTGCGTCATGGTTTTATCGGGTTGGCCAATATAGACATCATCAAACCCCCCAGCTTGCTTGGCTTGATCTAAAATTGGCTTGAGTTCGCCTGTGCCAAAGCGCGGCAAAATGGAACTGACAATTTTTTGCCGACTGTCTACCCATTCACTGACAAAACTGACCTTGCCCTCGGCTGCCATGGTGATTTGATTGTGAATTTCTTGTTCCACCGCATCGCTCATCTTCCAATAAGCCACAGCACAGAACAGAATCGATAAACAGGTCAGCACTAATAAAACAAAAGCCATCAGTCGTGCGCGTAATGACATGATCGGTATCTTCCTTGGTGAGAGGTGGCGCTAGTTAGGCGAGCACCACCCTGCATTATTTTGTGTAGGTATAAACAACCCCAGTTATCGACAGATTGTGCTTTTTTATTATTTTTATTTTTTATCTGCGGTAAATACTTAGTCGATATTACTTTATCACATACTTGATTTTTTGCTACCAGCAATGGCTAGAATGGTGATTCTTGTTGTGATAGCACCACTGTCTTGATGATGTTTTCCCCCGACCTATCCACGATGTCCCTACTTTGGTCGCACACTGAATAGAAGCTTGTTGTACAGTGAGGAATACGCATCACGCAATTTTTGCTGTGGTTTGGTGATGCGATAAAAATAATTTTTCGAGGAGGCGGGACGATGCAAGACATGCTTAACTCATTCTTTGCTTTAGAAGGCACACAGTTCCAAAGTTTGCCCTTGTTCTTAACCAGCTTAGGCATCGGCCTGTTATTGGGAATTGAACGGGAACGGGTGAGCAACACCCCCGCTGGCATTCGAACTTTTATGCTGACCAGCTTTTTTGCCACCGCTTTGGGCTTGGTGGGGCAACTGTCTGGCTTGAACTGGCTGGGCGCGGCGGGGTTCTTTGTGTTGGCGATGGTGGTGAATCGCGGGTTGGGTGGGGCTGGTGGCGGACATGTCACCACACAGATCGCGCTGTTGGTTACCTATGCCCTCGGTTTGTTGGTGTGGTTTGAGTTGACCGATTTAGCCGTGGCGCTGGCGATTATTGCAACTTTAGTGCTGTATCTGAAACCAGAATTGGTGCATGTCAGCCAACGTTTATCACGGCCTGATTTGCTGTCTTTGCTGCAATTTGCCGCCGTTTCACTGATTATTTTGCCGATTTTACCGGATAGAGGCTTTGGCCCCTATCAAGCCCTTAACCCATATAACATCTGGTTGATGGTGGTGTTAATCGCTGGTGTAGGCTGGGCTGGTTATGTTGCCGTGATGATTATTGGCGAAAAAGCGGGTGCGGCATTATTAGGTTTTTTGGGGGGCTTAGTTTCGAGCACGGCAACCAGCATGACCTATGCCCGTGAAGTGAAAGCCAATCCTGCCAGTTTAGCGTTTTCAGCAACCGTGATTTTGCTGGCAAATTTGGTGCTGTTTCTGCGTTTAATCGGGATTGCCGCTGTCTTGTCGCCTTCTTTGGTGATGACTTTATCGCCAGTGATGTTGGCCGGTTTTATCAGCGGTATCTTATATGTATTGGTGTATCGCTTTCGCGCTGCCAAAGAACCTGCTGGCACCGGCATGGAACTGCGTAATCCAACAGAAATGCGTACTGCCCTGATTTTTGGTGCAATTTATGCAGCAGTGATGTTCTTCTCGGCGTGGTTATCAGATCTATTTGGTAATAGTGGGCTGTATTTAGTGGCATTGGTGTCTGGGATTAGCGATTTAGACGCGATTGCCTTGTCATCACTCAATATGTTCAACGCGGGTAAGTTGGTGCCAGAGCAAGTGGTGATGGTAGTGTGTTTGGCGATTATGGCGAACTCGGCGTTTAAGTTTGGCTTGATTGTGTCATTGGGCGGTAAAGAGTTGGCCAAAGTTTGCGCGCCGATGTTCCTGATTGCCGTGGGTGCCATGTTTATCACCGCGTTTGTGTGGGCCTAGTCGATTCGCTTTCGCTACACAAAAACCTTGCCTGATAGCCAATATCAATAGACTATTTTGCCTGTCGCTATGATACCCGAGTGCTTTACTCGGGTATTGCCTGCGGCTATACTGTTACCACTCTTGATGCCAATAAGCAGACGAATTCAATGACTTCTATTTCTCCTTCTTCGACCGCCATTCCTGATGTCCAAAGCTCTCCTGATACGCGCAATCTTGCGATCAATAAAGTAGGGATTAAATCACTACGCCATCCAGTGAAAGTCGCCGACCGCAGTGGTGGGGTACAACATACTGTCGGTATGTTCAATATGTATGTGTTTTTGCCGCATCATTTCAAAGGCACGCATATGTCACGTTTCGTGGAAATTTTGAATCAACACGAACGTGAAATCTCTGTCGAATCGTTTGAAACCATCGTTCGCGAAATGGTGGAGCGTTTAGAAGCCGAATCGGGCTATCTTGAAATGACCTTCCCTTATTTCGTCAATAAAACGGCACCAGTCTCGGGCGTGCAAAGTTTGCTCGACTATGAAGTGACTTTTGTCGGTGAAATCCGTGATGGCGAATATCGTTTCTCGATGAAAGTCTTGGTGCCTGTGACCAGTTTGTGCCCATGCTCTAAGAAAATCTCGGCTTATGGTGCCCATAATCAACGCTCGCATATCACCATCACCGCCCGCACCGCTGGCCATGTGTGGATTGAAGAGATGATTGATATTGCCGAAAAACAAGCCTCGTGTGAGTTGTATGGTTTGTTAAAACGGCCAGATGAGAAATATGTCACCGAACGTGCCTACGACAATCCTAAATTTGTCGAAGATTTGGTGCGTGATGTAGCCGCAGCGGTACAAGCGCATCCGCAAGTGGTGGCATATGTGGTGGAATCAGAAAACTTCGAATCTATCCACAATCATTCTGCTTATGCCTTAATTGAGCATAATTTTAATTGAGTTATGCCTAGCTTGACTGATTAGCCTCGCGGCGCATGGTCTTGCCCTGCGCTTGAATCTTGCATTGCACAAGCGGATAATCCGCCACTGTCCGTCACGGTGGCGGATTTTTTATGTCTTACTCATGATGTCTTCACTTCTATAGACCCGCCTACTCATGGATATCAGTCACTATCTGCTGATTCTCGTCAGCACTGTTCTGGTGAACAATGTCGTCTTAGTCAGAATTCTTGGCCTATGCCCATTTATGGGTGTCTCAAAGAAACTCGAAGCGGCGCTTGGTATGGGAGCCGCCACGACTTTTGTTCTCACCTTGGCTGCGGGGTCGAGCCATCTTATCAATCAATTATTGGTGGCTTTTGAGCTGGAGTATTTACGCACTTTGTCTTTTATTTTGGTGATTGCTGGCATTGTGCAATTTACCGAGATGGTGATTCATAAAACCAGCCCCGTGTTATATCAAGTGCTGGGTATCTATCTGCCCCTGATTACCACCAACTGTGCCGTATTAGGGGTGCCACTGTTGAATGTGCAAGAACAACATACGTTTGCCGAGGCCTTAGTATTTGGTGCGGGCAGTGCTTTGGGTTTTTCTTTGATTTTGATTTTATTTGCTGCAATGCGGGAGCGATTGGAAGGGGCTGACGTGCCAACGCCATTTAGAGGGGCGGCGATTGCCTTTGTCACCGCTGGTTTAATGAGTTTGGCCTTTATGGGGTTTGGAGGCTTGGTGAAATGACAGCCATCTTACTTGCCCTCGCTGTGATGGCTATTTTGGCGGTGGTGCTCGGCGGTATTTTGGGCTTTGCCTCGGTACGATTCAAGGTTGAAGGCGATCCGCTGGTAGAAAAAATTGATGCCGTATTGCCGCAAACCCAATGTGGTCAATGTGGCCATCCGGGATGCCGTCCTTATGCCGAGGCAATCGCCCACGGTGAAGATGACATCAACAAATGTCCACCCGGGGGTGAGGAAGGCATCCGTAAGCTTGCCGAATTGCTTGGAGTCGAGTTTAAGCCGTTTGACGAGGGTGCCGCTCAGCCAAAACCTAAGTCGGTTGCTGTCATCGATGAAAATACCTGTATTGGCTGTACCTTGTGCATTCAGGCCTGTCCGGTAGATGCTATCGTTGGTTCGGCAAAACAAATGCACACCATTATTGCCAGTGAATGCACCGGCTGTGAACTCTGTCTGGCCCCCTGTCCTGTCGATTGCATTCATATCGTGCCCGTTGGCACTACCGTGAAAAATTGGAAGTGGCGTTATCCTGTGTTTGCCTTAAAGCTGGTTCGTCCCTCTGCCACGACAGAAAGCTCGTCTTGATGAAATTGTATGATTTTCATGGCGGCATCCATCCGCCCGAGTATAAACACCTGTCCAATCAAACTGCTATCCGCCAGCTCCCGCTGCCGCCGACCTTGGTGGTGCCGCTGAGTCAGCATATCGGTAACCCCGCCAAACCCATCGTCAATGTTGGCGAAAAGGTGTTAGCTGGCCAAACCCTCGCCAAGGCTGATGGTCATGTCTCGGCCGCTATTCATGCGCCCACCTCGGGGACTGTGGTTGAGATTGCCATGCGGCCCTTTGCCCATCCTTCTGGTCTACCCGATTTGGCGATCGTGATTGAGTCAGATGGACAACAACAATGGATAGAAAAACAACCGCTTGATTGGCAACACGCCGACACAGCTCAGTTCAAACAGCATTTGCAAACAATGGGGGTGGTCGGTTTAGGCGGTGCAGTGTTCCCTACACACTTAAAAGTCGGCGATAAATTACAACATCTGGTGATTAACGGCGCCGAATGTGAGCCATTTATTACCTGTGATGATTTGCTGATGCGTGAACGTGCTGCTGACATCGTGGCGGGTGTCGATATTCTGCGGCAACGCTTACAGGCAGAACAAACCTTAATCGGGGTGGAAGACAATAAACCCGAGGCGATTCGTGCCTTACAACAAGCCTGTGCTGGGTTGCCGATTGAGGTGGCGGTTGTGCCGACTAAATACCCAAGTGGGGGGGCAAAACAACTGATTCGCCTGTTAACTGGCAAAGAAGTCCCACACGGAATGCGCTCAACTGATTTGGGTGTGCAATGTTTTAATGTCGCCACTGCCTATACCGTATGGCGGGCGGTGGTGTTGGGTGAACCGGTGGTATCGCGTATTGTGACTTTAACCGGTGCCGTTAAACAGGCTGGTAATGTAGAAGCCTTGATTGGTACGCCGTTAGCGTGGTTGTTGCAACAAGCCGAACCTACCCTCACCGGCCAATATGGTGTGGTGATGGGAGGGCCAATGATGGGCTTTGAATTGCCCGATTTACAAGCCAGCCTGACCAAAGCCAGTAACTGTTTGATTGTCAAAGACCCTGCGCTATTTCCACCACGGCCAGCCGCCTTGCCTTGTATTCGTTGTGGCGCGTGTGCCGAGGCATGTCCGGCACAGCTGCAACCGATGGATTTATATTGGTTTGCGAAAGCAAAAAATCTTGGCGCTGCGCAAGAAAATGCCTTGTTTGACTGTATTGAATGTGGGGCGTGCAGTTATGTGTGCCCAAGTCAGATTCCTTTGGTCGATTATTACCGTTTTGCCAAGAGTGAAATTTGGGCGGCAGAGCGCGAGAAAAAAGCCGCTGATTTGGCGCGTACACGGCATGAATTCCGCCAATTCCGTTTAGAGCGTGATAAGGCAGAAAAAGCAGCGCGCTTAGCTGCGAAAACCGCAACGCCACCGCCCACAGCGGCACCGCAAGCGTTGGATGACAGTAAACGCGCAGCGATTGAAGCGGCGATGAAACGTGCTGCTGAGAAAAAAGCGCAAAACACCGATGCACCGCCGGAAGCCAAGCCGAAAATGGATGACGACGCGAAAAAAGCCGCGATTCAAGCGGCAATGGAACGCGCTGCAGCCAGAAAAGCGGCAAAAGAAAACGGCGAAGCAGTGCCGGTAGTCGAAACACCAGCGGCAAAACCAGCGATGGACGATGCCAAAAAAGCTGCGATTCAGGCGGCAATGGAACGGGCGGCAGCAAGAAAGGCAGCAAAAGAAAACGGTGAAGCAGCGCCGGCAGTCGAAACACCAGCGGCAAAACCAGCGATGGACGATGCCAAAAAAGCTGCGATTCAAGCGGCGATGGAGCGCGCTGCAGCCAGAAAAGCGGCAAAAGAAAACGGCGAAGCAGTGCCGGTAGTCGAAGCACCAGCGGCAAAACCAGCGATGGATGAGGAGAAAAAAGCCGCGATTCAGGCGGCGATGGCGCGTGCTGCGGCGCGTAAAGCACAACAAGCGGCCGAGAAAGGAGACCCAACATGATGGCATCCTCGCCCCATTTTTTCCGACTCACCAGCGTCAGCCGCATCATGCTCACCGTGTTAGCTGCATTGCTGCCCGGCACCGCTGTGGCCGTGTGGCTATTTGGCTGTGCGGTATTGCTGCAGATCGCCTTAGCAACCACAACAGCATTAGCTGCGGAAGCATTGGTTTTGCGCTGGCGCGGTTTGCCGGTTCGCCCCTATCTCGCTGATGGTTCTGCTGTGGTGACGGCATGGTTAATTGCGTTGGCATTTCCACCGCTTGGCGTGTGGTGGCTGGTTGTCGTGGGAACGCTATTTGCGATTGTAGTGGCCAAGCATTTATATGGTGGGTTGGGCAATAATCCTTTTAACCCTGCGATGGTAGCGTATGCCCTGATGATTGTGTCGTTTCCGGCGCAGATGTCGCAATGGGCGGCACCGTTGTTATCGCTGGATAGTCTGCAACAACTGCAATGGGTTTTCTGGCGTGAATTGCCAACTGGCATGGCGTTAGATGCCATCAGCAGTGCCACGCCTTTGGATTATCTCAAAACACAGCTGATGAACGGGCAAACTGTGCCTCAACTGTTGGCTGATTCCACCCATTTTTCGGTGTTAGCGGGAGTGGGCGTTGAATGGCTGGCGGTGGCGTGGTTGCTCGGTGGGCTGTTTTTATTGCAACAACGGATTATGACGTGGCATGCACCGGTGGCGTTATTGCTGGCAGTCGCCGCGCTGTCGGGTGTGATGCATCTCATAGATCCTCTGCGCTATGCGCCACCTGTGGTTCATCTGTTCAGCGGGGCCACCATGTTTGCAGCGTGGTTTATTGTGACCGATCCGGTGTCAGGCTCGACCACACCGAAAGGTAAACTGATTTTTGCCGCTGGGGTTGGCATCTTGCTGTATGTGATTCGAGTGTGGGGCAGTTTTCCTGATGGTGTGGCCTTTGCGGTATTGATTATGAATATTGCAGTGCCGTTTATCGACCGCTATACCCGTCCCCCTGTTTTTGGCCAACAACATAAAAAAATTACCACCAAGGCGGCGAAATCATGAAAACCGCTTTAACACAAGCCCGTCGCAGTGCGCTGACTCTCCTTGCTTTTGCTGTGGTGGCCAGCGCTATTTTAGCCTCAACCTATTGGCTGACCCGCGACACGGTATTAGCCAATGAATACGCTGCTAAGCTGGCTTTGCTCCAGCAAGTGTTGCCTAGCGATTACGATAACCAACCACTGTCAGATACGGTAGCCTTGTCGCCGGTTGAGGCCAAACGTTTGGGACATGACCAGCCTGCCGTCATTCATCTGGCACGTCGTCAGGGGCAAGTGGTGGCGTATGCTTTTGAAACCGTTGCGCCTAATGGCTATAGCGGCAAAATCCGTTTGTTATTGGGCGTGGATGCCCAAGGTCAATTACTGGGTGTGCGCGTGGTGAGCCATAA
The DNA here is from genome assembly GCF_054781915.1 of Aquaspirillum soli. Taxonomy (NCBI): domain Bacteria; kingdom Pseudomonadati; phylum Pseudomonadota; class Betaproteobacteria; order Neisseriales; family Aquaspirillaceae; genus Aquaspirillum; species Aquaspirillum soli. Next base: position 84,570 of record NZ_BAAGTM010000002.1, read on the forward strand.
AGAAACCCCCGGCTTGGGTGATTACATCGATTTGGCGAAAAGTGATTGGGCTCAGCAATTCACTGGCCAAAGCTGGCAGGGCCCTGCGGCAGCGGTTGGCTATTGGAAGGTCAAAAAAGATGGTGGCGCGTTTGACTATATGACAGGCGCGACAATCAGTGCCCGTGCGGTGACCAGCTGTGTGGGCCGTGCGGTGGCATGGTTGGACGAATGGAAACAAAAGGCGAATCGATGAGCAGCGTCTATCGTGAAATTGCCCACAATGGGCTGTGGAAACAAAATGCTGGCTTGGCGCAATTATTAGGGCTGTGTCCGGTGTTGGCGGTCAGTTCAACCGTGGTCAATGGCCTCGGTTTAGGGCTGGCCACGACGTTGGTGACTGCTCTGTCGGGGGCCGCAGTGGCAGCGGTGCGGCATTTAGTGCCGAATGAAATTCGCAATCCGGTGTTTATCCTCATCATTGCTGCATTGGTGACGGTGGTAGATCTGTCGATGAATGCGTGGGCCCACGATTTGTATAACGTGCTGGGTATTTTTATTCCTTTGATTGTGACCAACTGCATTGTGCTGGCGCGAGCAGAGGCATTTGCCTCGAAACATCCCGTCCGTGAAGCCGCGTGGGATGGTTTGATGATGGGCTTGGGGTTGACGGGGGTATTGATCGCCTTGGGTGCGCTGCGTGAAGTCTGTGGCCGAGGGACGTTATTTGCTGGGTTGGATATGCTGTTTGGCCCTGCGGCAAAAACGTGGGTGTGGCATCTGGTACCGGCAGAGTGGAACTATCAGTTTTTATTGGCCTTGTTACCACCGGGGGCGTTTTTGGGCTTGGCGTTGTTAATTGCAGGCAAAAACCTTTTAGACGAACGGGCACGACAACGTGCTTTGCGGCAAAAAACTGTCACACAAGAAGTCTCGGCATGAAACCAAGTGTTCGTGAACAGATTTTTCTGCGCTTCCAACACGCTAATCCCAATCCCAAACCCGAATTAGCGTTTGCCAATCCGTTTCAATTACTGATTGCGGTGATTTTGTCAGCGCAAGCGACGGATATCAGCGTCAATAAAGCGACTGCCAAATTGTTTGCTGATGCAGCGACACCCGAGGCGATATTGGCGTTGGGTGAGGCTGGTTTAATACCTTATATTCAACAAATTGGCCTCTATCGCAATAAAGCGAAACATATCATTGCCACCTGCCAACGCTTGTTAGAACAACACCAAGGCCAAGTCCCCTCCGAACGTGCAGCCCTAGAAGCCTTACCGGGCGTTGGGCGCAAAACAGCCAATGTGGTATTGAATATCGCCTTTGGCCAACCCACCATTGCAGTCGATACCCATTTGTTTCGAGTCAGTAATCGGACGGGTTTAGCCCCCGGTAACACGGTTCGAGCGGTGGAAGATAATTTACTTGCAGTGGTACCAGAACGCTTTAAGCTAGATATCCACCATTGGTTGATTTTACATGGTCGCTATATTTGTAAGGCACGTAAGCCCGATTGTCAGCATTGTTTGATTGCTGATTTATGCGAATATCCTGATAAAAACTAAGTGATGCCTTGGTCTAGCGAAGATAGACCCTGCTGATAAGGACACAATCATGCTTATTTCTCCATCTTTCCCGCGTGTCGCTATCGTAACGGCATTGGCCGTGGCCTTAACCGGTTGTGATCGTATCCAACAGTATTTTAATCAACCCGCCCAAACCCCACCGGTGACCACCCAACAAGCTGGGGCACCCGTCGGGATGTTGGTGGCTGATTTTTCACAATTAGTCGAGCGTGAAGGGCCGGCTGTGGTCAATATCACGGCCAATAACCGCGAAGAACAAGACGAGGAAAATACCTCGCCGTTCCCTTTCCCGATTCCAGAAGACGATCCCTTCTTTGAGTTTTTCAAGCGATTTATGCCACCCGGTCAAGGCGGTGGCCGCAGCGCACCGACCGAGCGCGAAGCGATGTCGTATGGCTCTGGTTTTATTCTATCCACCGATGGTTTCATTATGACCAACGCCCATGTGGTGGCAGGGGCGAGTCAAATTCAGGTCAAGATGGCAGACAAACGCGAGTTCTCCGCCAAACTGATTGGGATGGATAAGCGCACGGATGTTGCCGTTTTAAAAATCGAAGCCACACAATTGCCTGCAGTGAAAATTGGCCAAGCCTCGCAATTAAAAGTCGGCGAGTGGGTGGCGGCGATTGGCGCGCCGTTTGGGTTTGATAACACGGTTACCGCCGGTATCGTTTCTGCCAAGGGACGCAATTTGCCGGATGATACCTATGTCCAGTTTATTCAAACCGATGTCGCCATTAACCCGGGTAACTCCGGTGGCCCGCTGTTTAACCTCAAAGGCGAGGTAGTGGGGATAAACTCACAGATTTACAGCCGTTCCGGTGGCTTTATGGGGATTTCCTTCTCCATTCCGATTGATGTCGCGATGCAAGTCGCTGAACAACTCAAGAAAAACGGTAAGGTCAGCCGTGGTCAGTTAGGTGTGCATATTCAAGAATTATCGCTCGATTTAGCCCAATCGTTTGGTCGTAAAACAGCAGAAGGTGCGTTGGTGGTCAATGTTGAACCCAATAGCCCTGCGGCAAGTGCTGGTTTGCAAATTGGCGATATTGTGTTGACGGTAGATGGCGAAGCGGTGGCGAGTTCGCGTGATTTGCCGTTGTTAATTGGTGGGCGGCAGCCGGGTACCAAAGTGAAATTGGGGCTGTGGCGTAAAGGGCAGGCTTTAGAAGTCGAGGTGACGTTGGCCGAGTTAAAACCTGATGCCGTCTCGACGCCAAGCAAAGAAGAACCGCCAAAAAATAATAAAACCAGTTTCCCCTCGTTAGGTCTGACGGTTGCCGAATTAAGCACAGCGCAACGGCAACAGCTGGCGATTAAGGGGGGTGTGTTGGTGGAAAATGTGCGCGGATTGGCGGCAAAATCTGGTTTAATGCATGGTGATATTATTATCGCGGTCAATCAGCATGAAATTGCTGACGCCAAATCGCTAGAAAAATTATTGAATGAAAGCGGTGACAGTGCTGCACTCTTGGTGCGGCGGATGGATAACACGCTGTTTATTCCGTTGCGCTTAAAAGAGTGACAGTCAAAACAAAAAACAAAGGAGAAACTTTAGATGGACTTTTTAACCACTGATCTGTGCGACGAGTACAGCGACACCTTACAAGTCGCCACCCCGATGTTTCAATCGTATGGGGGACATACGCGCTTTTGTGGCGAGATTCAAACGGTCAAAGTGTTTGAAGACAACTCGTTGGTACGCGAAGCCTTGGCCCAACCCGGCCACGGTAAAGTGTTAGTGGTCGATGGCGGTGGTTCGCTGCGTTGTGCCTTGGTCGGCGATCAAATCGGCGAATTGGCCGTGAAGAATGGCTGGGCTGGCATTATCGTCTATGGGTGTATTCGTGATTCTGTGGCGATTAACGCCTTGCCGATTGGGGTGCGGGCGTTGAATACCCATCCATTAAAATCGGTGAAAAAGGGCGCTGGCGATCATCAACTGGTCGTGACCTTTGCAGGTGTGACGTTCCGTCCCGGACAGATCGTCTATGTCGATGAAGACGGTGTGATTGTTTCGCCTAAACCTTTACTGTAATTGATTGCGTTGTGCGGTGGCGGTGGCCACCGCCGCTATTGAAAGCTCGTCATGCCACAAACCAAGTTTTTATTGCCTGAATCGGATATCCCCACCCACTGGTACAACATCGTTGCCGATATGCCCAATGCCCCTGCGCCGGTGTTAGGGCCAGATGGCCAGCCGATTGGCCCTGATGCCTTGTCGGTGATTTTTCCCGATAACATCATTGAACAAGAAATCTCGACCGAGCGTTGGATTCCTATTCCGGAAGAAGTGCGCGAGATTTACCAACAATGGCGGCCTTCTCCGCTATTCCGTGCCCATCGTTTAGAACAGGCACTCGGTACCCCAGCGCGGATTTACTACAAATATGAAGGCATCAGTGCTGCTGGCTCACATAAGCTCAACTCGGCGGTGGCACAAGCTTGGTATAACCGCGAGGCGGGGATTCGCCGCATGACCACTGAAACCGGTGCCGGTCAATGGGGAACCTCGTTGGCACTCGCTGGCCAAATGTTTGGTATTGATGTGCGGGTGTATATGGTGAAGGTCAGCTATCAGCAAAAACCTTTCCGCCGCTCGATGATGCAAACATGGGGGGCCGAGGTCTTAGCCAGCCCAACCGATTTGACCGCTGCCGGTCGTGATGCGCTTGCCGCCGACCCGAACAACCCCGGCTCATTAGGATTGGCGATTGCCGAAGCGGTGGAAGAAGCCGCCAGCCGCAAAGACACCACCTATGGTTTAGGGTCTGTGCTGAATCATGTGTTGTTACATCAAACTGTGATTGGTCTGGAGGCGAAGAAACAATTTGAACTTGCCGGCGACTATCCTGATGTGATCTTTGCGCCATGTGGTGGCGGCTCGAATTTTGGTGGCGTTGCCTTCCCGTTCTTGGCAGATAAAGCGGCTGGCAAAAACGTCCGTTTAGTCGCCGTCGAATCGTCTTCATGCCCAAGCTTAACCCGTGGCCATTACGCTTACGATTTTGGTGATAGCGCCGGTTTAACCCCGTTGATGAAGCAATACACCCTCGGCCATGATTTTATGCCACCTTCGATTCATGCCGGTGGTTTGCGTTATCACGGTGCTTCAAGCTTGGTTAGCCAGCTTTACAACGAAGGCTTGGTCGAAGCAGTGGCCGTGCCGCAGTTGGCAACCTTTGAAGCAGGTGTCACGTTTGCCCGTGCCGAAGGGATTGTGCCTGCGCCAGAATCATGCCATGGCATTCGTGCGGCGATTGATGAGGCCTTGCGTTGTAAAGAAAGCGGCGAACCCAAGGTGATTTTCTTTAATTTATCGGGTCATGGTCATTTTGATATGGCAAGTTACGATAAATACTTTGCAGGTGAACTGGAAGACTATGTCTATCCAGAAGAAGCCATCCGCGCTGCGTTGGCCCGTTTGCCTAGCTTTGCCTAAATAACAAGGATTGATGAGACATGGCATCTATTACGCTCGATGGTCAGGCTTTTCCTGTTGCCAATATCTTTTGCATTGGCCGTAACTATGCGGCCCATGTGGCAGAGTTGGGCAATGTGGTGGAAGAAGAACCGCTGGTGTTCCTCAAACCCACCTCGGCCTTAATTGACGAAAACCACCCCATCACCCTGCCGGCCTATTCACAAGATGTGCATCATGAATGTGAACTGGTGTTGTATATCGGCAAAGGGGGGCGGCATATCGCAGAGCAAGACGCCTTGTCTCATATCGCTGGTTATGGCATTGGCTTAGACCTCACTGCCCGTGATGTGCAAAGTGAACTCAAGAAAAAAGGCCAGCCGTGGACCAAAGCCAAAGGTTTCCCCTCGGCAGCCTGTGTGTCTGAGTTTGTGCCAGCAACGCGAGTGAACGACCCGCAACAACTCAGTTTCTCTCTCGCGGTCAATGGCGAAGTCCGTCAGCGCGGTAACACCAAATTGATGTTGTTCTCGGTGGCTAAAATTGTTCACCATCTATCAACGCTATATGGTTTATCCGAAGGCGATGTGATTTTCACCGGCACCCCCGAAGGGGTCTCGCGCTTACAGGCGGGCGATCACTTATATTTGGTGTTGGACAATCTGATTGATGTGCGGTTTGAGGTGCAGGCATGACCGCCGACGCTGCATTAAGCAAGGTTCGGATTGATAAATGGCTGTGGGCGGCGCGTTTTTATAAAACGCGCGGTCTGGCACAAGAGGCGATTGAGGCGGGTCATGTCCGGCTCAATGGCGAACGTGCTAAGCCAGCCAAAACCCTTAAAGTCGGTGACCAGATTCTCCTAAAGTTGAATCAGCTGGAATATCACTTGACGGTGCTGGCGTTGTCCGAACGACGTGGTTCGGCAACGCTTGCACAACAGCTGTATCAAGAATCGGCAGCCAGCCTTGCTGCACGCGAGCAACGACAATTAGAACTAAAAGCCTTATATGCTGGCAGCGATTTAGGACAAAACCGCCCGACTAAAAAAGATCGACGCGAACTCGACCGTTTCCGCTCTGGTGGGTGGTAAGGTGGCATTGTCGCCAGCCACCGCTGCGGCGGTGTTTTACTTTTTTTATTTTTCCATTGTGGGTGTGATTTCGCCCTATTTCGGCCCTTATCTTAAAAGTTTAGGGTTTTCTTCGTGGTCAGTGGCGGTGTTACTGGCGCTTTCCCCCTTGTCGCGGCTGGGGCCGCCGGTGTTATGGGGGCTGTTAGCAGACCGCACGGGTCAAGGCCGCCAGTTGATACAACTGGCCAGCGTGCTGTCCCTGTTGGGATTCTTATTTGCACTGTGGCGGCAAGATTTCTGGTTTATGTTTCTCGGCTTGGCTGTAATGCAGATCTTTTGGGCGGCGGCGTTACCGTTAATGGAGGCGATCACCCTGCATCATGTCGGCGCACGTTATGGACAAATTCGCGTGTGGGGCTCGATTGGTTTTGTGGTGGCGAGCCTCTCTGCCGCAGCGGTCATTGAGTGGTTTGGTTTATCTGTGGTGCCGTGGGTGATTTTGGCGATGTTGTTCGCCTTAGCGGCGGTCAGTGTCTTGGTGCCGCCGTGGGTGAAAACATCGCATACCGCCGATATCCCTTTACGCCCTATTTCCAGTTTTTTCCGCCAACGGTCTATTATCTGGCTGTTTGTTTGCTTCTTTTTAATGGCCTTTGCGCATGGCCCCTATTACAGCTTTTATTCAATCGGTTTAGCTGAACAGGGCTATTCCCCGTTGCAAATTGGTGGCCTGTGGAATTTGGGGGTGATGGCGGAAATTGCTCTATTTTGGTGGGTGACACATCTGAATCAACGCTATGACAGCCTTGATTTACTGCGGGTGAGTTTATTGATTGCCGCATTGCGTTTTACCTGTATTGCGCTGTGGCCGCAGTTGGGATGGTTGATGGCGTTGATGCAGTTGGGCCATGCGTTTACCTTTGCTTTGCATCATCAAGCGGCGTTGGCGCTGATTCATCGCTATTTCCCTGCTTACGCTCAAGGTCGGGCACAGGGGCTGTATATCATGGTGTCGTTTGGCTTGGGGGGCAGTTTGGGTGGATTGGTGGCAGGGGCGATGTGGGAATGGCAAGGGATGTTGAGTGCGTTTTTGCCTGCGGCGGGTGCGGCGGGTGTGGCGTATGGGTTGGCCTGTTATGCTATCCAGCGTGGTACAGAATCGGTGAAGAATTAGATGCTATTTGATAAACCTTATGTGATTGTCGATTTAGAAGCGACTGGTGGTGATTTGCTGCGCGACCGAGTGACGGAAATTGCCATTATTGAAATGCAAGGGGCCGTTGAACGAGATCGTTGGTCTAGCTTGGTCAATCCACAACAAGCGATTCCTCCTTTTGTGCAAGAAATCACCGGTATTCGCAATGAAATGGTGTCACAAGCACCGATTTTCGCCGAACTTGCCGATGAAATTTATACGCGGCTTCAGGGGCGCGTGTTGGTGGCGCACAATGCCCGTTTTGATTATGGTTTTTTAAAAAATGAATTCCGTCGTTTAGATCGTCGTTTTCAAACCTCAACCTTATGTACGGTCAAACTGTCGCAACGGCTGTATCCCGATGAAGGGAAACATAATCTTGATGCTTTAATCCAACGCCACGCTTTACCTGTGCATGAACGACATCGGGCATTAGGCGATGCTGAAAGCCTACAAGCTTTTATTCGTTTTCTGCTGCAACAACACAGCCCCGACACCCTACAACGTGAGATTCAAGCACTTAAACGGCGCACGGCATTGCCGGCGGGTATCGATGCTGACGTGGTGGATGCTTTACCAGAACAGGCTGGGGTGTATGTCTTTTATGGTGCGGGTGATGCGTTGCTCTATGTCGGCAAGAGCATTAACTTGCGGGCGCGAGTATTAGAGCATTTTTATGCGGCTAATCGAAATAGCAAAGAAATGAAATTGGCACAGCAGGTGTGTCGTATTGAATGGCAAGAAACTTTGGGTGAATTTGGCGCTTTGCTGTTAGAGGCACAGTGGATTAAACAAAAACAACCGTTGCTTAACCGTATGGGGCGAGGTGAGGCGGGGAGCTACTCGATTGAACTGGTGGCTGATAGCGATGGCTTTTATCAAGCAAAAATAGTGGCCACGCAGGATGTATTCAGCCAGAACACCACCCCGTTATATGGCTTATTTCGCCATCCACGCGAGGCAAAAAGGGTGTTGCAGACTATTGCTGAACAACATGGTTTATGCCAGCGCCGTTTGGGGGTGGAACAGGTGACCAGTAAACAGCAAGGGCCTTGTTTTGCTTTTCAAGTGCGTCGCTGTCGTGGTGCTTGTGTTGGGCGTGAGCAACCTGCCGCATTTAACCAACGGCTAGTCACTGCGCTGGCGCGGTTGAAACTGGAAAACTGGCCATTTCCACAACCGATTGCTGTGGTTGAGCAAGACCCGCTGTCTGGGAAAACGCTGCATCATGTGATTGACCAATGGTGTTACCTCGGCACCGCCGAACAGGGTTTGCTATCACACCCTAAAACATTCGATGCCGACATCTATCGCTTATTGCGCAAACAACTCAAAACCCCTTTCGATCACACGCGGGTTGTACCGTTTGCACAAGCAACAACAGGCGGTTAATGCGCGTTTTCCCGTGTGCCCTTACTCTGCGGCTTTACCGCTGCTCATGATGGCACGGTTTTTACCGGCGCGCTTTGCTTCATACATGGCTGCATCAGCATGAGACAAGATGTCGGTGTTGCTGCGACCATGTTTAGGAATACAGGCCACGCCAATACTGGCGCCTAATAGACAGGTGATGTTGTTGTTGAAGCGCATCGGTTTTGAAATGGCATCAATAATCTGATTGGCCCACATCAAAGCGCCTTCTTCGGTGGTGATGTTGTTGAGCAAGACCACAAACTCATCGCCTCCCAAGCGGCCAACAAAATGACTGGCGCCGATGACCTGTTGCAAGCGGCTGGCGACTTCTTTTAAAGCAAAATCGCCCACTTCGTGGCCATAGCGGTCGTTAATCGGTTTGAAACCATCGAGGTCAATAAACAATAAAGCCGCTTCGGTGTAAGGGTTAGCCACGGCTTGGCTTAACACCTCGCCAAGACGGGCACGGTTTGGCAGTCCAGTTAGGGCGTCGTGATGGGCTAAAAATTCAATCCGTTTGCGGGCTTCTTCTTCAATCGAAATATCTCGCACCACGCCAATAAACAGATTTTTACCCGGGCGTTCAACTTCGGTGACCGCAAGGTGCATTGGAAACACCGAGCCATCTCGCCGTTGTCCTTTGACTTTGCGGCCTGTGCCGATAATGCGTGGGGTTTTTTCGTGGTTGTAACGGGCAAGGTAGCCGTCATGCTCATCACGAAATGGCGAAGGCATCAACATTTTGACATTCTGCCCAATGACTTCTTCGGCGGTATAGCCAAAGATCTGTTGTGCAGCTTTGTTGTACGACTTCACAATACCTGCATCGTCAATCGCCAATACGCCTTCATACATATTGTCGAGAATACCGAACAAACTGCCTTGAATGGTGGCGATGCGCTGCATCGAACGCATCCGTGCTTCTAAGACATTTAAATCCATCGGTTTCACTAAATAATCATCTGCACCAGCGGTAAACCCCTCGATGATTTCATTGTTACCAGTCAAGCTGGTCATAATAATCAGCGGTACCCACTTCTCCCCGCCCATTTTCTTGATCTGTCGCGTTGCTTCAATCCCATCCATCACCGGCATCACCACATCCATTAACACCAAGTCAGGTGGTGAAGCCTGATACGCCTTCACTGCTTCCAAGCCATTTGCCACATGGGTGACATGGTAACCCATGCTTTCTAGTACATTTTGTACATGTTTTGCGATAGAAATAGAGTCTTCAGCATATAAGATTTTCATAATTTGATGATTTTTCTGAGAGATGAATGGGTAGATGGCTTAACAAGGATGATAGAAATATCAAACGACTACGACAATTGCTGAAAACCTGTAGCATATAAAACAAAAATGTGTTTTTGATAAACAAATCGCCGATTTTTTGCGATTTAATACCTGAAATAGCTAGATCGTGTTAGATAGTATGTGTTGTCAGTCTTTAAGCGCTCTGTAATCTCTATCTACATGCGCTTCAGCACTCTTTGTTATCATCTGAGCTCTCTTATGTTTGGTTTTAGAAAGTCTGTTATGCAACTGCGATTTAGCAAAATGCAAGGGTTGGGCAATGATTTTGTGGTGGTGGATGGGGTGCGCCAACAGGTCAATTTATCGACAGACCAGCTGCAACAGCTGGGTGATCGCCGTTTTGGCATTGGGTTTGACCAATTGCTATTGGTTGAACCGCCACACGACCCAAACAACGATTTCCGCTATCGTATTTTCAATAACGATGGCAGCGAAGTTGAACAATGTGGCAATGGTGCCCGTTGCTTTGCCCGTTTTGTCTTTGAACAGGGTTTGACAGATAAAAAACAAATTCGGGTAGAAACCGCACGTGGGGTGATTGTGCCGGAGTTGTTGGACGGCGGTTTGGTGCGCGTTGATATGGGAAAACCACGCTTTGAACCTGCTGATATCCCTTTTATTGCCGAGCAAGATGCCGTGGAACATCTATTGGCCCTCGATCAAATCAATATCGCCGTTGGGGTGGTGTCGATGGGTAACCCTCATGCGGTGTTATGTGTGAATGAAGTGGACTCCGCACCCGTGGCAGAATGGGGGCCACATATTGAACATCATCCGCGTTTTCCTCAGCGCGTTAACGCAGGCTTCATGCAAGTCGTTGATCGTAGCCATATTCGCTTGCGTGTGTTTGAGCGCGGTGCAGGGGAAACGCTGGCTTGTGGGACGGGCGCCTGTGCTGCTGTGGTCAGTGGGATTCGCCGTGGCTTGCTTGATGCCAGTGTCGAAGTCACCACACGCGGTGGTGTTTTACGGATTGAATGGGCTGGCAATGGCCATTCAGTATGGATGACTGGGCCTGCGGTAACGGTATTCCAAGGCGAGGTCACACTGTGAAAGGGGACGATATTATGGCGATGAATGCAGCAGATATTGCTGCGTGGTTGGCTTCACATCCCGAGTTTTTTCATGACTATGCCGAGATGTTGGCAGAAATTCAGGTGCCACATCCGCATGCTGCCCATAGCGTGCCGTTGATTGAACGTCAGTTGTTGCTGTTGCGTGATAAAAATCGTCAGTTGGCTTCGCATATGCGTGAGCTACTGCGTTATGGTGAACAAAACGATGTGATTGTTGACCGTGCCCATCGGATGGCGATTGATTTATTGCGCGCAACAACCCCAGAACGGGTGCTACAAGTCTCGTATAGCCATTTACGGTTAGACTTTGCTGTCCCGTGTGCTGATATTCGCTTGGTACATCCCAGAGCGCAGGGTTTGGGTGAAATTTATCTGGCCAATATCCCTGAACTCGAACGCTTGGGTGAGCGGCCTTATTGTGGGCCGTATGCCAGCGATGCGGTATTGCAGTGGTTCCCCGACGCCCATCGGATGCAATCCTTTGCGCGGGTGGCACTGCGGACGGTGCGTGGTGAAGTGTTTGGTATGTTGGCATTGGCCAGCGACGACCCGACCCGTTTTACCTCGGATATGAATACCGAGTTGTTGAGTCGTATCGCCGCTTTAATGGCAGCGGCGTTTGAACGCACGTTAGAACTGTAATTAGGCCAAGGGGCGCTGTAATGCAGCGCCTAAAGCGCGCAGTTGTTGCATCAATTCACTGAGCTGGCTTGGCGTTAACGCTTGGTCAGCATCACACCATGCCTCGCAGGGGTTAGGATGGACTTCAATCAGCAAACCATCGGCGCCTGCTGCTACTGCAGCACACGATAAAGCGGGTACCATCCACGCTTTACCTCCGGCATGGCTGGGGTCAACAATCACCGGCAAATGGGTTTCACGTTTCAGCACCGGAATGGCAGTCACGTCTAACACGTTGCGATAGGCCGTTTCAAAGGTGCGGATACCGCGCTCACAGAAAATAATATTGTGATTTCCCCCCGCCGCAATATATTCGGCGGCCATTAGCCATTCACTGATGGTGCCGGATAAACCGCGTTTTAAAATCACAGGTTTGTTGACCCGTCCGACTTCTTTCAGCAAATCAAAGTTTTGCATGTTGCGGGCACCAATTTGGATTACATCCACATCGTATTCCAAGAAGGTGTCTAACATCCGCACATCCATCAGTTCGGTCACGATGGGTAATTGACGACTGCGGGCAGAATGTAAAAAGTATTCTAAACCCGTGATGCCCAAACCTTGGAAGGCGTAGGGACTGGTACGGGGTTTGAATGCCCCACCGCGCATCATGCGACAACCGGCAGCCACCACCGCTTCTGCTGCGGCATCCATCTGTTCTTGTGTTTCGACCGAGCAAGGGCCGGCAATCACTTGCACTGGCAGACCACCGCCTAATTTAATCCCACGAATATCAATCACAGTATCGTTGCTATGACCTTCTCGCGATACAAAGCGGTAAGGCTTCACCACATGCATGGCCTTTTCGACACCCGCCAATCGCTCAAATACTTCGCTGCTCAGTTGACGTTCATCACCGACAGCGCCAATTAAAGTGCGCTCGGTGCCGCGTGAAACATGCGCGGTTAAACCCGCCCGTTCAATACGCTCGACCACCGCCTGAATCTCGGCTTCTTGCGCTTGGCTTTGCATGATGATAATCATCGACACGACTTCCTAAAAAAAGTCCCCCTCTCCTGCGGTGGTAATCACCCAACTGTGAGTACGGAGAGGGGGATCAGGGTAGGGATTACGATAAAAGTTTGACCAAAGCGTGTACCGCCTGTTGTGCAGCGGTAAAGACCTGTGCTGGGGTGGCATCGCCATACATATACGCCGGTGCAGTGATAATGGCGTTGTTGTGATCGACACACGCTTGATCGACTGCAGTTACAACATGAGGAATACCCCAGCTGGCAGCTGCTTTCACCATATCAGGGTATTCACAGTCCCCCAAAGTCAGTTGCACATTGCTCAATCCCACATCACGCGCCGCGATAGCCACAGCGAGGGGCGCTGCACACAGTGCGACCACCGGCTTTTTGCTTTGTAGCGCTTGACGTAACACTTGACCAATATCGTCAGCCAGTTGTGCTTTGTCACCTGCGGTTAAAAAATCGGTGAAGTTTTTCACGGCACCAAAACCACCCGGCATCACGATTGCAGCGTAGTTTGCTACGTCGAGCTCGTCTAAGGCATGAATTTTACCGCGTGCAATCCGTGCCGATTCGGTCAGGATATTGCGGCTTTCCTCTGCCACTTGCCCTTGTGCATGATTGATGACGTGCATTTGTGGGCGATTGGGGGCAAAAAAGGCAACGTCCAATCCCGCTTGTGAAAGCGCTACGATTAGGCTGACCGCCTCGGTCAGTTCAGAACCATCATAAACACCAGAACCAGATAACATTACAGCAACGGGTAGGGCGGAAGACGTCATGAATAACCTCCAGTAACAAGCAATGCTCCCATTTAGGGAGCAGGACGGGAATTAGCCAGCGTAGTGTTGCAAAGCCTCACGCAAGACTGTGATAAAGCGGGCGTTTTCTTCAGCTAGACCAATGCTCACACGCAGGCTGTTTGGCATCCGGTAGCCAGCCAACGGCCGCACAATGACCCCATGATGCAGTAAATAATCATTGATTTGTGCTGCATGATCGCAGTGGAAGGTGACAAAATTCGCACGAGAGGGAATAAAGCTGAGTCCCATCTCGGTTAACGCAGCGGTAATCTGCTGCATTCCCTCATCATTGACACGGCGGCTTTCTTGTAAAAAAGCCTCATCTTGCAAGGCAGCGACAGCCGCAGCTTGGGCCAGCGAATTGACATTAAATGGTTGTCGCACTCGATTTACCAAATCTGCGACTTCGCTATTGCTAATTGCGAAACCGACACGTAAACCGGCTAGGCCATAGGCTTTCGAGAAAGTGCGGCTGACAATCAGATTTTGAAACTCACGAGTCCACGCCACACTGTCGCCGCCTTCGCCCTCCGCCAGATACTCGGTGTAGGCTTCATCCAATACGACCAGCACTTCCTTCGGAACACTGGCGATAAACTGATGCAGCTCATCGGCAGGTAAAAGGGTGCCAGTGGGGTTATTTGGATTGGCGATAAAGATAATTTTTGTTTTTTCAGTGATCGCCGCCCGCATCGCCGCTAAATCATGTCCCCATGCCTGAGCTGCCACTTCTACCCCTGTTGCCCCAGTCACTTGTGTCACCAGCGGATACACGGCAAAGGCAAACTCCGAATAGATGGCCTCATCGCCCGGGCCCAAAAAGGTTCGTGCCACCAGCTCTAACACATCATTTGAACCATTGCCGAGAATAATTTGCTGTGGTGCCACTTTAAAACGCGAGGCAAGGGCGTGTTTTAGCGCAAAGCCATTCCCATCGGGATAACGTGCCAAATCGGCGACAGCGGCCTGTAGTGCGGCCTGTGCTTGTGACCCCATACCAAGCGGGTTTTCATTCGAGGCCAATTTCACAATCGAGGCCTCGTCTAAATCCATCTCGCGTGCTAATTCGCTGATGGGCTTTCCGGGTTGATAGGGGGCGATCGCACGGATCGACTCGGGGGCAAGGGTTGCGTACAGCATGAACACTCCAAAATCAACGTAAAATTAGGCTCCAGCGCGGTCTAACCATTTTGGGACAGTGACGGCCTGATAGCCGCTTAAGCGTTGAATCAGGTCTTCTGGTTCACGGGCATGGACAATCAAAGACAAATGGTCGTTGCGGATAAAACCTTGGGCAGCGGAGTGGCGTAAAAACGCCACCATCGGCAAGTAAAAATCTGCCACATCCAACAGACCAACCGGTTTGTTGTGCATACCAAGTTGGGCCCAAGTTAGAACCTCAAAAAACTCTTCGAATGTGCCAAAACCACCCGGCAAGGCAACAAAACCATCGGCCAACTCGGCCATCTTGGCTTTGCGGCTGTGCATGGAATCGACCACATGCAGTTCAGTCAGTCCGACGTGGCCAATTTCTTTTTGCATCAGAAATTCGGGAATGACTCCCACCACTTCGCCACCGGCTGCCATCACCGCATCAGCCACCACACCCATTAAGCCAACACGGCCACCACCATAAATCAGGCGTATGCCACGACCCGCTAATTCCAACCCCAACAAGCGGGCAGCCACTTCATACTCTGGGCGATTACCGA
The DNA here is from genome assembly GCF_054781915.1 of Aquaspirillum soli. Taxonomy (NCBI): domain Bacteria; kingdom Pseudomonadati; phylum Pseudomonadota; class Betaproteobacteria; order Neisseriales; family Aquaspirillaceae; genus Aquaspirillum; species Aquaspirillum soli. Next base: position 99,805 of record NZ_BAAGTM010000002.1, read on the forward strand.
ACTGAGAGCCACAAAATACGCACAGATTTTTCACGATGTTCTGTTCCTTAAATCACCGCCACGGGATATGAACCAATCACTTTCACAAAAGCCGCCCGTTGGCGCAAAGCATCCAATGCTTCTTGCATTTTTTGGTCGGCTTGGTGACCTTCTAAATCCATAAAGAATACATATTCCCACAATCCGGTGCGAGAGGGGCGAGATTCGAGTTTGGTCATGCTGACACCGGCATCGGCCAAGGGAGCTAACAAGCTGTGTACCGCCCCCGGACGGTTTTGAGCAGAGCACACCAACGTGGTTTTATCACGGCCTGATGGCGTAGCATCCTGATGCCCCAATACCAAAAAGCGCGTGGTGTTATTAGGTTCATCTTCGATATTTTCATGCAACCGCACCAAACCATAGCGTTCTGCTGCTGCCGTGCCAGCAATCGCAGCAACGGTTTCATCCTCGCTGGCTAAGCGTGCTGCTTCGGCATTACTTGCCACCGACACGCGCTCAACATCAGGCAAGAAACGGTTTAGCCACTCGTGGCATTGAGCCAGCGATTGCGCGTGAGAATAGACCTTACGCGGGAGTGGGGCGTCTGGGTTTTTACGCAATAAATGATGATGAATGCGCAACACCACTTCGCCACAGATTTTTAGCGGCGTGCTGACTAGCAAATCCAAGGTGCGTCCGACTGCGCCCTCGGTGGAGTTTTCCACCGGCGCAACCACATAGTCACAGTTGCGCGCCTCAACCACCCGAAATGCCTCATCAATCGAAACACAAGCCACTGTATTGGCCGCATGGCCAAAGTGTTTCACCGCCGCCGCTTGGCTAAATGTTCCTTCTGGGCCTAAGAAAGCAATCGACAGCGGTTTTTCTAATGACAAGCACGCCGACATGATTTCACGGAACAGAATCGCCACCGATTCATCTGGTAGCGGGCCTTGGTTCAAGTCTTTAATGCGGCGTAATACCTGAGCCTCACGTTCAGGGCGATAAATCACCCCACCGCCTTTGATCTCACCAATGGCACGCGCATGGCCAGCACGTTGATTGAGTAAAGACAAAATTTCCGCATCAATGCTGTCGATGGCATGGCGATGGGTACTTAAGGCTTGGTCGTCGTGGTTGGGGGCATGAGGGGCAGCAGACATAATCTTTCCTTCGGGCATTAACGCGGATGACGGCTAGCGAAGTCGTGCATAAAGTTGACGAGCGCTTTGACACCATCAATTGGCATCGCATTGTAAATCGATGCCCGTAAGCCACCCACCGAGCGGTGCCCCTTAAGTTGTACTAAGCCGCGATCTGCTGCTTGTTCAAGGAACAAGGCATCCAAGGCCGAATCATGAATGCGGAACGGCACATTCATTTTTGACCGGAATGGCGCTTCAACAGGGCAGCTATAGAAACCGGCGCTGTCTTCAATCGCTTGATATAACAGATGGGCTTTTTCTTCATTGCGTGCGGCAATGCCCTTGATACCACCTTGGGCCAACAACCATTTGAACACCAAACCAGCGATATAAATCGAGAATGTCGGTGGGGTGTTATACATCGATTCAGCGTCAGCATGAACGCGATAATCGAACATGGTTGGCGTTGCTGGCGACACTTCGCCCAATAAATCTTCACGCACAATCACCACAGTCAACCCTGCGGGGCCAATGTTTTTCTGGGCACCGGCAAAAATCAAACCGTAGCGGCTGATATCGATTGGACGTGATAAAAAGTCGGAGGACATATCACACACCACTGGCACATCAGCAGTGGGTTCGAAGGGGAATTGCACACCACCGATTGTCTCGTTCGAGACATAATGCAAATACGCGGCATCGGGTGAACAACGCCACTGTGCTTGTTCTGGCACATAGCTAAAGGCGCGGTCTTCGCTACTGGCAACAATATTGACATTCGCAAAGTGCTTGGCTTCTTTTGCTGCCATTTTTGACCAATGACCGGTCAACACGATGTCAATGGATTGTTTTCCACGCAACAAATTCATTGGCACCATCGCAAATTGGCTGGTGGCACCGCCTTGGAGAAACAACACTTTATAGTTTTTTGGAATATCCAATAGCGTGCGCAAATCGGCTTCAGCTTGATGGATGATTTCCATAAATTCGCGCCCACGATGGCTCATTTCCATCACTGACATGCCAGAACCATGCCAATCAGCGAGTTCACGTTGTGCGTCTAACAACACTTCATACGGCAGGACCGCAGGCCCTGCAGAAAAGTTATACACCTTACTCATCAGTTGAGAATCTCCGAGGGCCGCCGCAGCGGCAGGTTAAGCCAATAAGAAATGGGCACGTGCGACAGCGACTGGCTGGCGCGCATCTTCTTGCCACGCTTCAATCAACATGTGTGCTACACGCTTGCCTTGCTTGGTGAGAGAACACCGTGCGAACAGCGGTTGGGGCCGACCACTTTTTAAATAATCCAAAGAAAAATCGATCACCTTTGGCGGTTCGAGCGATTCCCGAATCCACATCAGATGAATTAAGGCCGCATTTTCCAAAAAACCACCAATGACCCCACCGTGCAATGCTGGGAGGATGGGATTGCCGACATTACGCTCGGCAAAAGGCAAGGTAAACAGCAGATTTCCTTCGCCATCTTCAGACATTTCAACCCCTAGCAAGCGGGCGTAAGGAATACTGTCAATAATCCCGTGATAGTCTTTGGCATCACGCAAGGCTAAAAAACGGGTCATGTAATCGCTGGTCATGCCTGTCCTCCGCCTAAAACTGCCCGACTTGAAGCCCGCATAAAGGTTGCTAGACCGTGTGCAATCGGATTATTCATGTCCTGTTGGTAACACACCGCACGAGTAAAGGCGATTTGTCGTCCCAACTTATAACATTCCGCCCGACAGAACACGGTTTGCTGTGGCTGTGCGGGCTTGAGATAGTCAATACGCAGGTCGAGCGTGGCCATCGCTTCCGCTTCTTCCAAGCCAGTGAATGCCGACAACGCGCTACAGGTATCGACCAAGCTGGTAATCACGCCACCGTGTAATACACCCGTGGCAGGGTTACCGACTAATTCCTCCCGCCAATCCACCGCTAAAATGACCCAATTCTCTGCGCTATCTACAAAACGCAGACCCAGCGTGGCGCAATGCGGCAAGCTGACGAACCATTGTTGCATGCGGTCAATCAACGGTGTCATGAACCACCTCGCTGTTTTCGCCCTCAGCTTCTGCCTCACCAAGCGTGGTATCGTCCTCGTCACGTTCGGCGATTTTTTCCAAACTGACTAATTTTTCGCCTTCGTCCAAGTTAATCAACCGCACGCCTTGGGCGGCACGGCCGGTTTCCCGAATTTCTGCGACACGGGTGCGAATCAACACACCACCATCGGTCATCAGCATCAGCTCATCGGTTTCCTCAACCAAAGCGGCGGCGACTAAGGCGCCGTTGCGTTCGCCGGTGTCAATGGCAATCACGCCTTGTGTGCCACGACGACTCTTACGATATTCGCTGATCGGTGTGCGTTTACCATAGCCTTTGGCAGTGGCAGTCAGCACTTGGGCAAAGTCGGCAGCATTGGCAGGTGCGCTCAGCATGGCAATCACAAAATTGCCTTCTGGCAATTCCATCCCTTTGACACCCCGCGCACTGCGACCCATAGCACGCACTTCTTGCTCATCAAACCGCACTGCTTTGCCAGCATCAGAGAACAACATCACTTCATGGCTGCCATCGGTCATCGATGCGCCAATCAGATAATCACCCTCATCCAAACCAAGGGCGATAATGCCGCTGCTGCGTGGACGGGAGAAGTCGGATAAGGCGCTTTTCTTCACAATACCGGCGCGGGTGGTCATAAAGACAAAACGGTCATCGCTAAATTCACGCACTGGCAAAATGGCATTCAGTTTTTCACCTTCTGCCAGTGGGAGTAAGTTGATGATTGGCTTACCGCGTGAATTGCGGCTGCCCTGTGGCAATTCATAGACTTTGATCCAATACACCCGACCAAAACTCGAGAAGCACAATAGATAGTCGTGGCTATTGGCAACAAAAAGATTATCAATGAAATCTTCTTCTTTGGTTGCCATTGCCTGTTTACCGCGTCCGCCTCGGCGTTGGGCTTGGTAATCCCCAATCGGCTGCGCTTTCATATAACCGCTATGCGACAGGGTGACGACCATATCTTGGCGTGGGATTAAATCTTCGATGTGAATATCCGCGCCATATTTTTCGATTTCCGAGCGACGCGCATCACCAAACTGGGTTTTAATTTGGTTCAACTCTTGTGCGATGATTTCATTCACTCGCTCGGATTTCGCCAAAATATCAAGCAGGTCGATGATGGTATCCATCACTTCACGGTATTCGCCGATAATTTTGTCTTGTTCCAGACCAGTCAAACGCTGCAAGCGCAACTCTAAAATGGCTTGAGTCTGAGCTTCGGACAGGCGATAACCGGCGGCAGAAAGACCGTATTCTGGTAATAAACCTTCTGGGCGGGCTTGTTGTGCATCGACTTTGCTCAACATCTCGCTGACCAAAGCAGACGGCCACGTCCGCGCCATCAATTCACTCTTGGCTTGTGCCGGATTCGGTGCACTTTTCACCAAAGTAATCACTTGATCGACATGCGACAGTGCAACCGCCAGACCTTCTAGAATATGGCCACGCTCACGCGCCTTACGCAGTTCAAACACAGTGCGACGGGTCACAACTTCGCGGCGATGGCGCAGGAAGGCTTCGAGGATTTGTTTTAAGTTAAGTAAACGCGGCTGACCATCAACCAAGGCCACCATGTTCATGCCAAAACTGTCTTGCAGCTGGGTGTGTTTGTATAAATGGTTCAGTACAACATCAGGGGTTTCATTGCGCTTGAGTTCAATTACCACGCGCATACCCGACTTATCCGATTCATCCCGCAAATCGGAAATGCCTTCCACCACTTTCTCACGCACCAACTCCCCAATTTTGATTAACAAATTGGCTTTGTTGACTTGATAAGGCAGCTCATCGATGATGATGGCTTGGCGATCTTTGCCAAATTCCTCGACGTGGGTACGCGCACGAATCACCACCCGTCCACGGCCGGTACGATAGCCTTCACGCACCCCAGCGGTGCCGTAAATAATACCGGCAGTCGGAAAATCGGGGGCAGGGATAAAATCAATCAGCTCATCAATGGTTAAGTCAGGCTTATCGAGTAAGGCCAACAGTGCATTGACCACTTCATTGAGGTTGTGCGGTGGGATATTGGTTGCCATCCCCACGGCAATCCCCGAGCTACCATTGATCAATAAATTCGGGATTTTGGCAGGTAAAACCAGCGGTTCATGTTCAGAACCATCGTAGTTTGGCCCAAAATCAACGGTTTCTTTTTCAATATCGGCGAGTAATTCATGGGCAATGCGTGCCATACGAATTTCGGTATAACGCATCGCAGCAGCATTATCACCATCCACCGAACCAAAGTTACCTTGGCCATCAATCAGGGGATAGCGTAGCGAGAAGTCCTGTGCCATTCGCACAATAGTGTCGTATACCGCCGTGTCGCCATGTGGGTGGTATTTACCAATCACATCACCCACGATACGGGCAGATTTCTTATAAGCACGATTCCAGTCGTTATGAAGTTCGTGCATCGCGAATAACACGCGGCGGTGAACAGGCTTGAGGCCATCACGCACGTCGGGGAGCGCGCGCCCTACGATTACGCTCATGGCGTAATCCAGATAGGAACGACGCATCTCCTCTTCGAGACTGATGGAAATGGTTTCCTTGGCGAATAATTGGTCTGTCATGAGGTCAGCGCACACACTTTGCGGTACGAAAAATGACCCAGATTCTAACACGGACAGCGTCCTAAACACAGGCGGCAATAAAATGAAATTAGATGCAAACTATGTGCCTTGCTGTGGCCATAGCCAAGGCAGTCTGAGCTTGCTAGATGCCTTGCTTGGGTAAAACCGATACAATCCGCCCGTTTTCGACTGTTGCTCACGCTTGGGAGACTGTATCTTGCATCCTGCTGCCCTTTCTTTACCATCTTGGATGGCCGCGCAACAACATCAGGTAGAACAGGCTCTATTGCGTGTTTTGCCTTCTGAACAAAAACATCCACAGCGTTTTCATGCCGCAATGCGTTATGCGGTGTTAAATGGCGGAAAACGGGTACGGCCCTTGCTTGTCTATGCTGCGGGTGAGCTCAGTCATGCCTCTGCCGAAGTGTTAGACGTTGCAGCTTGTGCGGTTGAGCTGATTCACAGCTATTCGTTGGTGCACGATGATTTACCGTGTATGGATAACGATGTCTTGCGACGCGGTAAACCGACTTGTCACGTTGCCTTTGATGAAGCCACCGCGCTGTTGGCGGGTGATGCTTTGCAAACATTGGCTTTTGAAATCCTATGCCAACCCTTACCCAGCCTAACAGCGAATACACAACTGTTATTATTGAAAGAGTTAAGCCATGCCAGTGGTGCTGGTGGGATGGCGGGTGGACAAGCGATTGACTTGGCCGCCGTGGGCAAACAGCTTAATCAAGCTGAATTGGAACAGATGCACTGCTTGAAAACGGGGGCATTGATCCGAGCTGCTATCTTATTAGGGGCGCATGCCGGACAGGTAGAGGCCGAACAGATCGCAGCGTTGGAACGTTTTGCTGGCCGGATGGGTCTGGCCTTCCAAGTGGTAGATGATATTTTAGATTGTGAAGCGGATAGCCAAACCCTAGGCAAAACCGCCGGCAAAGATGCCGCCCAAGACAAACCTACCTACGTCAGTATCATGGGTTTAGCCGCTGCCAAGGCATTTGCAGCGGACTTGCATCAAGATGCCCGCGCTGCCTTAACCCCATTTGGTGATGATGCCAAGCGCCTGTTGCAACTAGCGGACTACATCATTACCCGTTCTTTTTAATGGATGAATGCTTGCCATCATGAGCTTACTTGACCGTATCGACTCCCCTGCGGATTTGCGTGCCCTCGACCGTAAGGACCTTCCTGTGTTGGCGCGTGAGTTGCGAGAATTTCTTGTGGAATCGGTCAGCAAGACCGGTGGACACTTTGCCTCGAATTTAGGCGCCATCGAATTAACCATTGCCCTGCATTACGTATTTAACACCCCAGATGATCGTTTGGTGTGGGATGTGGGACATCAGACCTATCCGCATAAAATTCTGACTGGCCGCCGCCATCTCATGCACACCCTACGGCAAAAAGGTGGGATTGCTGGCTTTCCAAAACGCTGTGAATCACCGTATGACACTTTTGGTGTCGGTCATTCTTCCACTTCGATTTCAGCCGCCCTCGGTATGGCCGTCGCTGCCAAACAAGCCAGACTCGACCGTCGCGTGGTGGCGATTATTGGCGATGGTGCGATGACCGCCGGCCAAGCGTTTGAAGCATTGAATAACGCTGGCACGATGGATGCCAATTTATTGGTGATTTTGAACGACAATGATATGTCAATCTCGCCTAATGTCGGGGCATTGAACCATTACCTCACTAAGCTGATGAGTGGTCGTTTTTATGCCAAGATGAAAAAAGGCTCGAAAAACGTGCTCGGCATTGCTCCGCCGTTGCAGAAATTAGCTGCGCGGGCAGAAGAACACGTCAAGGGCATGATCACACCATCAACGTTGTTTGAAGAATTTGGTTTTAATTATCTTGGCCCGATTGATGGCCATGATTTGCCAACCTTAATCGACACCCTCTCGAATATCCGCCAGCTCTCTGGCCCGCAGTTTTTGCATGTGGTGACCCGTAAAGGACAAGGTTATAAGCTGGCCGAAAACGATCCTGTGTTGTATCACGGCGTATCAAAATTCAGTCCTGCCAGTGGTTTAGCAACGGCAAAAGGAACGAGTAAACCAAGCTACACCCAGATTTTCGGGGATTGGTTATGTGATATGGCCAAAATCGATCATCGCTTGGTGGGGATTACCCCAGCGATGCGCGAGGGCTCGGGTTTAGTGCGTTTTGAAAAAGAACATCCTGACCGCTATTTCGATGTCGGTATTGCCGAGCAACACTCGGTGACCTTTGCCGCAGGGATGGCCTGTGATGGTCTGAAACCGGTGGTGGCGATTTACTCTACCTTCTTGCAACGTGCTTACGATCAACTGATTCATGATGTGGCAATTCAAAATTTGCCGGTGTTGTTTGCGATTGATCGTGCTGGTTTAGTTGGTGCCGATGGCCCAACCCATGCTGGCGCGTTTGATTTATCGTATTTACGGTGCATTCCCAATATGGTGGTGATGGCACCTTCGGATGAGAATGAATGTCGTCAGATGCTCTACACTGGCTTTTTGCACGATGGGCCAGTGGCTGTGCGTTATCCGCGTGGTAGTGGCAGCGGTGTAGTGCCCGATAGCAATATGACTGCCTTCCCCATCGGGAAAGCGCGGGTGTTACGGCAAGGACAAGGTGAAATTGCCATTTTAGCGTTTGGTAGTATGGTGCATCCTGCGTGGCAAGCGGCTGAGGCCTGTGATGCAACGCTGGTAGATATGCGTTTTGTGAAACCGTTGGATGTGGCGTTGTTGACCTCATTGGCACAGCAGCATCGTTATTTTGTGACGATTGAGGAAAATGCGGTGGCGGGTGGTGCTGGCGCTGGCTGTGCTGAAGCTTTGACCGCCTGTTCTCATCGTCCAGCTTTCTTACATCTTGGTTTACCTGATGAGTTTGTTGAACACGGCGATCCAGCGGTGTTGCTGGCGGACTGTGGTTTAGATGCCGAGGGTATTCTCGCCTCGGTGAAAACGTGGTTATCGACCTGCGAGAATGTATGACGATCTGGGCGAACATGGTGTTCGTCTTCAGACCACTGACAAACCCCCGATTGTTTTGGGGGTTTTGTTTTTTTGATGAGAAGTCGTAGAACACTCAGAACAAGCCTCATGGCGGTTTGAACTGCGCGATCAACATATTCCTGATGTTGTCCTCACCAAAGCACAGCAAATTGATATTCTGGAATTAGACAAAGCCGACCGCCTCCAACTTGCGCCCACTGCGTTAAAGAACTGGGTCTTGAACACTGGCAGGAGCAATACATCATGGCACAGCTGACACACACCCCGGTAATGACTGTCTTGCAATCCCTAGAGCAAATGAGCCAGACCAAGGAAGAACGGTTGCGGGCATTGGCACGTGAACGGGCGGTGTGGGATTACAACACCGACATCATCACTGTACGGGAAGAAGGCAGAGAAGAAGGTATGCAAACCCTTCTCCGAACATTGATTGAGGCACGGTTTGGTCAGCCGTTGCCAGATTGGGTGTTGTCGCGGTTACGGGCAGCGACGCCGGAGCAGTTGCAGCAGTGGGGAGTGTCGTTAACGCAGGCGCAGCGGTTAGAGGATATTTTCGAGGGTTGATCAGCGCCGTTGCCGTATGCAGGGGCAGGCTTCTGTGCCTGCCCTGATATTTGTGCCGGTTTGTGTTACATACGGCGGTGTTTTGCTATTTTTTGTCGATGTTGTGGGCACAAAAACGGTGCCCACACTACTGGGCTTTGGGCTCGTCGATAGTTGGTTGGTGGATGCGCTACGCTTATCCACCTTACTCTGTTGCACAGGAAATCACGCAACAAGTCTAAACAAGCCCTCGTTTTGTTGAACCATGCCCAGTTCTTCTAAAGCATCAATCACAGATTGAACCGCATTTTTGGGAGAGCGTTTGAAGTGGTTGGCAATGTCTTCAATCGACAGAGTTTGTGCTTGTAAGATCGAGCGAACCGCCGCCACTTGTTCACGCATACTTTTTGGCCAAGGTTGTTTGGTTATTTTGTCGGTGGGCGTTTTTTCGGTTTCTTCTATTTCGATTTCTGTTTGCTGTACGGGTTTTGTCGCAGTTGGGTTTTGGTATTCTGGCCGCAACCAACGAATATAACCTCGGGCTTCTTCAGCGGCGCGTTCTGCGTTGAGGGCAACGAGTCTTGACAGCAATTCTTCTTCGGCCTCTGCTTGGGTTTCAGGTTTGTCAGAAAGCGGTGTTGTTGCGCCGGGTAAACCCACGAGCTTGTCGGCAAGGTCGTCCCAGCCATAGGCGGCAAATACGGCACGGTCGAGTTGGTCGTGTAGTTCGCGCAGGATAGACACTAATCCTTGTTGATGTATCAGTTTTTCTTTGTCATTGAGTTTTTCACCACTTCGCAGTTTTTCGAGTACGTTATACATGCCTGTTAGGGTTAAGCCGCTATGTTCGGCTTGTTGGCGTTTGCGGTGGGCATCGAGTTGTTCGGCCAGTGCGCGGATGTGGGTTTGCTGGTCGGGGGTGGCGTCGGGGAAAGGGAAGGTTTCAAAGCAGACTGTTTTGTTGTAGCACGGCCGATCCTCTAGGGTGCCACCGGCGGCCAGAGCCCAAATAATATGAACTCTACTGCTTAATACTCCTAGGGCATGAGCATCATCAATAGCAATATTTACTAATTTGTTATCAGGAAGAATTTTAGTATCAATAAATTGAAAAACTCGATGTTTCATTGTCTCAACTGTTGCAACAAACCTAAAAACAGAGGCAATCATTTTACGAAGATCATCACGTGAACGACGATGTAGCCACCATTGGCGTTGTAGGCGTGGATCTCTGTTGTGCTCTCTTTCAGGTTTGACCCGTTCAAGTAACCATTGATAGATAGCAGGGTACTGTGTCCGCACCTCATCTTCACCTAATCCAAATAGGTCTATGACCATGACTCCACGGGGCTGATCTGTTAAGTCTTTTCCATTTCGATAATCTTTTATGTGTCTAGAAACTGAAGGTATTACATCTAAACCAAGAGTCATTGCCTCGCTATGAGAAACAATGAAACCTGCATTTCCCAATTCAAAACCGCGTTGGCTAATTCCTAAATTTGCTTGTAGTGAACGAGATGCCACTACATTTGCCCCAATTTTTAAGTCTGCAAACAACATTCCTTGATGAGATTGGAAATTCACATAAATTTCATCAGTGTCAGAATTTTGTTCATCGAGCACTTTCAATAACAGTCCTTCAAGTTTTCCTGCTGCCCCTACAGTCATTGCAATCCGTACTTTCGCCCCATCTGCAGAATCCACCCATGGATGGTCAGGAATCGCAAAAACCAGCGACAGCGGGCTTTTAGCCTCTAATTGAGCTTGAATCACTCTGCGGTTGAAAGTTTGCCGAATGCTATTTGTCGTAATAAAACCAAATTGTTGTACGTGACCTGCCCGTACACTTTCCGCCGCGATATGCCACCAATACATCACAAAATCCGCCGACTCAGGTACCTCTGTCCACGTACCGCGCACCGCATTCACATAACCATCACCCAACGCCCGACGCATCGTCGATGCCCCGATAAACGGCGGATTCCCTACGATATAGTCAGCTTGTGGCCATACCGCTTTGCGCGGTGCAAGATAACGATATTGTTCAACTTGACATGATTCATCAGGGATTTTTTCCCCTGTAATCGGGCTGATCTTATAACTGACCCCATCCCAGCGCGTTACAGGCTTGCCATCGGCATCAACAACCAACTCCATCGCTTCGTAATCTATCAACGCGTCGCGATTCTCAATATTATGAAAATCACGCAAAACCGGCTCCGGTGGGTTGACATGCCCATGTGTACGGAAATGCCATTGCAAATAACCAATCCACAACACCATCTCAGCAATACGCGAAGCCCGAGGATTGATCTCCAAACCCAAAAACTGATGAGGATCAACAGTAATCCCCTGCAACTCAAGCAAGCCTTGTGTCTCACCAAGATCATGCAACAAGTTCAGTACCTCACCCTCTAACCGCTTCATGTGATCGAGCGTGACATACAAAAAATTGCCACTGCCACACGCAGGATCAAGCACTTTTATCTCGCACAGATGACGATGAAACGCTCGAACCTCGGCAACCGCTTCTTTATGTTTTCCTTGCTGTTCATAAGTCAATGCTGCCGCTTGCACCTCGCGCCATTCATTACGCAATGGTTCGATAATCGTTGGCAAAACCAACCGCTCTACATACGCACGCGGTGTATAGTGCGCCCCCAATTTGTGACGCTCACGGGGATTTAATGCACGTTCGAGCAAAGTACCAAAAATGGCCGGTTCAACATCACTCCAATTTGCTTCCGATGCCAAGATCAACAGCTCAAGCTGATCCCGATTTAATGCAATTGCATGAGGGTGGGCAAATAAGCCACCGTTAAAACGCAATAAGGTATCTTCTAAAATTGCAGAGAAACCGCCGGTATTCATGGTTTGCCATAGGTTTTCAACCATTGGGGCAAATTTTTCTGGCTTAGTGCGCAAACGATATAACAATTCGGTAAACGAACGTTCTGGTAATAACCCCACATCTTCAGAAAACATCGTGAACAAGGCGCGCATCAAAAAATCGGCAACTTCCTGTGGTGCATGGCCTTCGGTTTCTAATGATTTGGCAAGCAGGGCTAATTGATTGGCGATGTCGCGAGTGACGCGCGCAGAACGACGAGAAGGGTCGAGGCTGAGAGGATCGAGCCATACCGCAGCTAGACGCTGACGAATGTTGTCATCTCGCAGATCTTCAAGGCGGATACGATGGTTGGCAGGATCGGGGAAAGGGGTATAGGTTGCCCCCGAGCGGCTAAATTCAGAATACAGCTCAATATTTCGACCAACATCCACCACAATAATAAACGGAGGCCGCCCTTCGTCCACTGGCAGAGCACGAGCGTATTGATCGGCCTGATTATGAGCGCGCAGCATGGCCTTATCCCAGCCACTGCTGTCTAATGTCTTGCCTGTTTGCTTCGCTTCTAGGACAAAACAACCGCGTTTGTATAAGTCGATAAAACCATTATTTCGTGAACCATCGGGCTGGGCAATGACAACCCGTCGCTCGAATACATAGGCATTGTCTTTAGTGTCGTTACCTGCGGGTTCAGGTAGGGGAAGTTGTAACAGCGCACATAGTTCTGTCAGAAATAGCTGGTAATTGGCTCGTTCTGTACCGCCCGCTTTTGACCAGCGGTGAAGAAAAGTTTCAATGGTGTTATCCGACACGGCGACAAAATCCCTAGCAAAAAGACCAATGTTAAAACAAAAGCATAAGTGATGTCATAACCGGTATGGTTGATCCGGCACGCGGTACATGCGCGGCTTTGCTAGTTTGTGTCGCTTCGGGTTCAACAAAGTGCTGTTGCAGGAGGATGTCAATAGAATTGCAAAGCCCTCGATGGTTGAGGGCTTGCCAACACTGAACAAACGTTATTCGTACACTCCCGCCTCATGTGCCTGCACATCGGCATGATAGCTAGACCGCACCATCGCACCGACTGCCGCATGTTTAAAGCCCATTTCGTAGGCCTTATTCTCAAACACCTTAAACTGCTCTGGTGTGACATAACGCAATACGGGCAAATGGCCATTAGACGGCTGTAGGTACTGACCAATGGTAATCATATCAATATCATGGGCGCGCATATCCGCCATGACTTCATAGACTTCCTCATCCGTCTCACCCAAACCAACCATAATCCCCGACTTCGTGACCACATCCGGATTACGCTGTTTGTACTGTTGCAGCAGTTGTAAAGAATGCAGATAGTCCGAACCCGGACGCGCTTGTTTATACAAACGTGGGGCCGTTTCTAAATTGTGATTCATCACATCCGGACGGTCTATCGATAAAATATCGAGTGCCAATTCCAACCGACCACGAAAATCTGGCACCAAGACCTCAATTTGGGTTGAGGGTGATAAGCGGCGGATTTCGCGGATACATTCAGCAAAATGCTCGGCCCCGCCATCGCGCAAATCATCACGATCAACGGAAGTAATCACCACATAGCGTAATCGCAGCGAGGCAACTGTCTCTGCTAAATGTTTTGGCTCATTAGGATCGAGCGCATTAGGCCGGCCATGACCCACATCACAGAACGGACAGCGGCGAGTACAGATGTCGCCCATGATCATAAAAGTGGCCGTGCCTTTGCTAAAACACTCGCCGATATTAGGACAAGAGGCCTCTTCGCATACCGTATGCAGTTTTTGGCTGCGTAAAATGTCTTTAATCTCAAAAAAGCGTTGGCCAGTGGGCAACTTGGCGCGGATCCACTCTGGTTTTTTTAATTTTTCTTCTAGTGGCACAATTTTGATTGGAATGCGGGCTGTTTTGGCCTCGCCTTTGTGTTTCACGCCAATAGCGTTATCTAATTTCATGGTGAGTCTTCTCCGACTTCTGCTTCAAGTTGTGTGTAGAGATGGGGCAGAAGTTGTGCCGCACATTCTGCAACCGATAGCGTGATACCGAGCTGGCGCAATTGTGTTACCGCCAAACCTGCATAGCCACAGGGATTGATGACACTGAACGGTGATAAATCCATATCCACATTCAGCGACAGGCCGTGATAGGTGGCGCCATTCCTGATACGCAGTCCCAACGAGGCAATCTTGGCACCATTGACATACACTCCCGGTGCATTGACATCGCCATAGGCTTCAATCCCGTGTTGCGCCAACAAAGCAATCACTGCCCGTTCTATACGCCGCACTAGCTCGCGGACACCATAACCATAGCGTTTTACATTCAACAACAAATACACCACCAACTGACCGGGGCCGTGGTAGGTGATTTGTCCGCCACGGTCGGTTTTGACCACTGGAATCGTGGTGTGATGGAGTAAATGCTCTGGCTTACCGGCCAGCCCCTGTGTGAACACAGGCGGATGCTCAACCACCCAAATTTCATCGGCAGTCTCGGCTGTGCGTTGCTCGGTAAAAGCCTGCATGGCACGCCAAGTGGGTTCGTATTCCACTTGGCCTAAAGAGCGGACAATCGGTCTCACGTTATAACACCACCTTCACCAAAGGATGGCTGGTGAGCGCCAAATAGAAATTATCGAGCTGAATGCGCGATTGGGCCTCGAAAGTGATGGTGAGGGCGACATAATTCCCCCCCTTACTTTCACGGCTTTCAACCATGCTGGCATCGAAGGTTTCGATATGCGTAGCCGCCACCTGACAAATCGCAGGAAACAGCTCGGGCACGTTGTGACCCATGATTTTGATGGGGAATTGGCAGGGAAACTGCAACAAATCCTGAGTGGAATCCGACATGGTGATGATTTCTTTACTGTAACATCAACTTGATGCTGTCGATTAAACGGCCAAAGAACCCCGCTTCGGGGACTTCTTTCAAGGCCACCAATGGTTGTTCAGCCAACACTTTGCCATCGAGGGACAAACTCAATTTACCGACGGTTTGGCCTGCTTTAATCGGGGCTAACAGCGGTTTTTGTGTGGTCATTTGCACTTGAATCTTGCGTGCAGTGCCTTTGGGGACAGAAACATACACATCACGGCTGACACCAATTTCCAGCTCGCTTTCTTTACCCTTGAACACGGGGAGTTTCGACACCGGTTTTTTGTTCATATACAGCCGTGGGGTATCAAAGAACTGTAACCCGTAGTTCAATAACTTTGAACTCTCAACCGCACGCGCTTCGGGGCTGCTGGTGCCAACCACCACCGACACCACACGGCGACCATCACGACGCGAACTGGCAACGAGGTTATACCCTGCCGCATCAGTAAAGCCGGTTTTCATCCCATCCACGTTGGGGTCACGATATAACAACAAGTTCCGGTTTGGTTGGGTAATGTTGTTATAGCGGAATTCTTTCTTGGAATAAATGGGATAAAACTCTGGGAAATCGCGGATCAGCGCATTGGCCAAAATGCCCAAGTCGCGTACGGTGGTGTAGTGCTGTGCCCCCGGTAACCCTGTGGCGTTTTGGAAGTTGGTGCCGTTCATGCCGAGGCGACGCGCCTCACGGGTCATCAACTGACCAAATACCTCTTCGCTGCCAGCAATCGCTTCGGCCAAAGTGACACACGCATCATTCCCCGATTGGATAATCATGCCGTGGATCAGATCATTGACGCTAACGGGGATCCGAGGGTCAAGAAACATCCGCGACCCTTCTGTCCGCCAACCTTTTTGCGACACAGTCAGCTGTTGTTCTAACGTGAGCCGTTTTTCCTTCAACGCTTTGAAGGTCAAATAGGCCGTCATCAATTTAGTCAGCGAAGCTGGCTCAATGCGGGTATCAGGGTCGCGGGCAGCGAGGGTTTGACCACTATAAAAATCGTTCAAAATATAAGCCCGTCCCGCGATATCAGGTGGCGGTGGTGCAAAAGCACCTTCTGCCACCGCAGAAACGGATGTGGTTGCCAGCGTCACGGCTAAGGCATAAGCAAGCAGGTTTTTCATGCGAATTTGAAATAATCAGTTAAAAACAGCACTCATAAACAGAGCAAAGCTAAACTTTACTCGCGAAAAAGAGAATTATACACATGGGGCCGATTTGCGTTTTCGGAAGCGAAAATCTTATTACTGCAATCGCGCTGATCAGCGGCGATGTGATCCATGCGATTAGCTGAGGAATGGCAACAGCAGAGGGAGTAAAAAACAGCGCAGGCAGGCAGTGTACCTGCCTGTCAGTGTGGGGTGTGGAGAAGGGCAGAACAGTCGCTAACCACGACTTAAAAACGGCTTCATCGCATTATCAATCTTTTTTTGTGCTTCTTCTTCGAGCATGATGACCCGCTTGGCCCAAAAATACGGCGAGATTTTAATGAAGTGCTCTGGTGTCATGCGCAGAATATCTGCCGCTTTCAGCACTTCATCCCAATCGCGGTTTGGCATTTCGTAACTGGAGATAATCACCCCGTTGGCCGAGGGAGTGAGGCTTGGGGTATCGGGTAGGTTTTGCTCGGACATCAAAAACTTCCTCATCAACTGTGGTACGGCTGGCGCTTGCCATTTTACACTTTTTTATGTACCACTACACATAAACCTTTAACAACAGGGAAGGCTCATGCCTCATTGCATTATTGAACACTCGATTTCTCTCAACGGTGCAGATTTGGTACCGATTGTATTTGACGCTGCGCTGGTGTCAGGATTATTTGCCGAGAACGGTCAGGATATTAAAGTCCGAGCTTTAGCCTATCAACACTATCTGACCGGTAAAGAGAAATCTGATTTTGTTCATGTCACACTGAGAATTTTATCTGGTCGGACAGATGAACAAAAACAGTCTCTTTCACAAGTCGTTTTGCAACGCTTATCTGGTGTATCGCTGGAAAAGTGTTCGGTTACAGTGGAAATCGTGGAGATGGACAGAAACAGCTATGGCAAGTCGGTTTCTGTTTAGTGAAGGCAGTTAAAGCCTTGCAGCGCGCGGCTGTCAGCGATTTTGTAGGCATCCTACACCCCCGTTTTAAGATGCCTACAAAAATGCCTACAACTGTGCTGAATGCCTCTGTTGCGCACGGTTGTAGATAGTTGTCCTTGTAGGCAAAAAAAACAGCAAAGCCATGATTTTACAGGGTTTGCTGTTGTGGTGTGTTGCTTACTTCACGCCTTCGTTGAGGCTGAGTGGCGGAAGTGGTGGAGTTCACAGCACCTTGTACCATAAGGATTGTAGCGTTTTTGCACAAAAAATACCTACAAAGATGCCTACAAATTCACTCAGTGCCGAAAAAGTATTGCAAAAGAATATTTCTCTGATTAACCTTCCTCAATGACAAATCGCTTGAGGATGACATACCATGCGGCACATTATCATTGGCTCAATCATCGCCACACTACCCAAACAATAAGGGAGGACAAATGGCTTTCGACAAAATTCAGAATGTCCGACAAATTCGGCATGAATTAAACATGAACCAACTCGAATTTTGGGCAGCTGTGGGCGTGACCCAATCCGGTGGTTCTCGCTACGAATCAGGCCGCAACATGCCAAGGCCAGTACGCGAACTTGTGCGGATTGTCCACGTTGAAAAGATCGATTTATCGACAGTCAAAGGTAATGACTTTGAGATTGTCCAATACATCAAAGACACACACCCAGACCTGTACCACAGCCTTCAGAAGTCGGTTCAACAAAGCAAAGGCGAGAAATAGGATTCAATCAAATGAAAAGGTATCTTTCTATTTGTTTGGCAACTTTGGCTATTGTAATTAGTGGATGCACTTGTCTCGATACGCCAAGAGGGTTCACTGTGCATGAAGAGGTAATCCCTACCCAGAATAGTAGTGATTATTATCGCAAGTATAAATTCACTTTGCCTAATGAGTACCGATACAACTCTTCTCCATCTGTTCCATCAACTTCTGGATCTTCCACCTCAGATGCTCCATGCGTGACGGGTTACTGTGGCCCAGTTCATGTACGAGGGTATTACAGGAAAGATGGCACCTATGTCAGATCACACACTAGAAGGCGTTAAGAGGTGATCAAAAAAAAGGCCAGTTTCTGCTGGCCTTTTTTCAAAAAATATAGAAGCTTATTAGATAGTGTTCTCAATTCTTTTTGAATGCTGACAGGCTATAAATCTCTTCTATTTCTTCTTTGGTTGTGTCTGGCAAAGGCACTTTTTTTACATCGATTGGTTTTTTTTCTTGGCTAAACTCTGATTTAAAATATTGAAGTTCAAATCTTTGGTCTTCTATGTTTTCGAGAAGGCAATACTTTTCAATTAAGGCCTTATGTTCAGGGCTATCAAAGCTGTATATGGCCAGTAGCTGCAAAACTTCTGAAGATAAAGAATATTTTATTAACTCAATGTAAACATTATTGTTTGGTGTTAAATTTGCTTCAGGGGTGGATTGATCGATTTTTACAATTAGATGAATGTTTTTATTTAAAAAAACAATAAATAGATGAAGAAAGTTTAAATATTTAACAAGCCGGGAATCATCCTGTAAGATTGTTTTCTGGTATGACAAAGAAGAATCGCCGTGTTCGAATACACTGCTTGAAGTAATTTCTAACTGTGAGAAACCTCCTTTTTGTTTTTGTGAAATAGATTCAAGCATTTGATGATGCTGATCAAGCAATAAGAAAAACGTCGCTTCAAACTTTTGAACTGCTGTAATCTTTAACTGTTCATCTAAAACAAGCTGTGTCTTTTCCTGTGCTTCTGCTGCTCTCTTCAACTCATCACGAGTTAACTCCATTTCCTCTCGAGTCAGTTCCATCTCCTTGCTCTGAAGTCTGATTGTTCTTAACAATGCTAAGAAAGCCAATAGCGAAAATATTGGATTCAATGTCCCACCAATAAAGTCGCCAAAGGTTCCCCAATCCCCATTATCTTTGCTCAAACCATGGTTGAAATTGGCAAAATAAAAAATAACAACAACAACCAATATAATCAGTGCGAAAGAAATTGCATATCTATCAAATTTCGTATGGCCTGTGCTAAATCGCTTGGAAAATTTGCGTAGAAAAGTAAAAACGCTCATTAGCTTACCCCTAATAAAGTGCTAACTGGTCGAACCATGCTTCACTAAAAATCAGACTCTGACAAACTGTAAGTGGTCATGTTTCCGTTATAGACTTTATACAAAGTCATGGTGAAGTCGCTATATTGAATACCATCAAATGTTCTTGTCTCTTGTAGAGAAAAGAGCTCCGAGCGTGAAAGCTCACCAGAACTAAGATCCCGATAACGAATATCATATCTACCTGCTGTTACATTCTTTGCTGTAAAACGACTGAATGCAGGAATATAAAAATGTCGTACTGGACGAGCATGCACGCCATCCAAAGAAACCAACTTAACAAACACATCAGACTCATTATTACTGTTATCCACAGTCAAACGAGAATACCCATCATTGTTAAGTCTTGGGTAACCCACGATATAGTTTGCTGTAGTTGGCCAAGGACTACCATTAGGAGCTGTCGCAGGTCTAACAAAGGCAGAAGTTTTCGGAGTAGGAGGATTTACTTGGTAAGGTTTTGAATCAGCCTGATAAGGTTTAGGGTCAGCCTGATAGGGAGGGAGTTTTGCTTGTGTAGTTTCGTTCTCACGGCCATCTAGCCAAAGGAACGAAATAAATCCAGCAATAATCGTTAAAGTATACCACTGATAATTATTAAATAAATGTTTGAAAAATCTACTAATCTTACTGGGTTTTTCTGGTATAGGCTCAGGGTTAGGCTCACGAGGAGGACTCTTGGGAGTAACAAAAATTCTAGGCTCATCCTCTAAAGTCTTTTCCTTTTCGGCTATCCATAAATCATGCTCAGCCCGTTTCTCAGGATCCGACAAAACATCGTAAGCCTCGTTAATGATAACCATGATTCTCTCTGCTTCAGGATCATTAAGATTTTTATCAGGGTGAAATCTTTGCGAGAGAGCTTTGTACGCTGCACGAATAACCTCTGGTGGAGCATTACGGGCAACTTTCAAATTATCATAATGAGTTCGGATTCGCTTCATGGCTGTTCTGTAGATGTGCGATTAAAGACAAACTGCTTTTTTATGAAAAAGCAATAATACCATAATCATACATCACTGATTTACACCAAGTAAACTCCCCCCTTGACACCCCACCAAAAAAACCGTACCGTAAAAAACGGTGCTCAAAACACCTCAAACAGCGGTAACCCCATTGCGTCCGAAAACGGGGATTTTTTGCGTCCATAGATTTTGCATTGTGCCTGCAAAGCAGGGATAATTGCGCCTTCTTTGGTCGGGTGTGCGGCTAATAAAAAACCCGAAAGGGAAATATGCCCGCCGTCTGTTTGCGGTTTTGAGCACCTGACCGCCCTCTTACAGGGCCAATTCTCAAAAAATCAAACAGGAGTCCTTCATGGATGCTCAACCTATTTCCGACAGTAACATTCCTGTTGCGCCTATCGCCATCAACGCCATCGAAATCCAGCCAATCATTATCAATGGTCAGCCTGTGTTGACTCTGGCGATGATCGACAAAATTCACCAACGTCCAGAAGGTACTGCTGGGCGCAACTTCCGTGAAAATAAGTCTCGGTTGATTGAAAGTAAACATTACTTTCAAATCAGTTCCGACGAAATTCGTCGGAACAACCCTAAAGCTATTTCCACTGCAAGCAAACGCAAAGATGTAATTGTTATAACGGAATATGGTTACTTGTTGTTGGTCAAATCACTGACGGATGACTTGGCGTGGAAAATTCAAGAACAACTGATTGAATGTTATTTCCGCGCAGGTAGTCCAAATGTTCTGAATCAAACAGCCGAAGCCCTCACCTCCTCAGAACAGCGCACAATCCAAGAGCTAGTGCAATACAAAACAACCAACATCGACCCAACCAGCCGCCGCAAAGCCATCGCCGAAATCTACAGCCGCCTCGGCCACAAATTCCGCGTTGCCAAATACAGCCAAATCCCCCGCGCCCAATTCGCCGAAGCCATTACCTACATCATGGAAATGACCCTCAAAGCCAGCGCACACAAAAAGACCCCACCACAAAACACCCTTGGTGAAGCTGGATCATACCTCATCGAACAATACAGCCTCGCCCTCAAACAACTCCTCAAACACCAAGACACCACCATCACAACCACAATCGCAGACCACATCCAACAAAAATACGGTCAACCAATAAGACACATCCCAACCACAGAAGCAAACCTCATCTTTGCCTCACTCGAAACCCTACTCACCAACGCCATGCGAGCATGGCTACTCTGCTCAAACATCGAACGGTGGGTAATCGCAGAATGGGAAGGCCACAAAACCGACATGCCCAACCCAATCCGCCAAGTCCTACAAACCAACAACCACTACGACCCAAACGCCCTATCCATCTCCCGTAACATCAACCAACAAGCCATCCAAATGATCACCACCCAACCACAACTCACCCACATCTAACCCAAAAAAATACCCCATCCAATAAAGGATGGGGTCATTACTCCAACCACTCACCAATCATTACACAATACTGCTGAGTCAAATCGAAAAAATTAAAATAGTGAGATTATTTCGTTGGATGATTAACGAAAATCCCCAGTCGCACCGACTGCCACTTGTGGTCGGAGTCTAACACTGACTTGATCGTAAATTGGAATCTGGATACCTTCTTCTACTTCTAGGGTAACAGCAAGCCCGTAAGGAATGTCCTCATCAAGATTCGCTGTTGCATCCTTTTTGCAAATAATATGCAAACAGATATTGTCACCATCCTGATAAGCAGCGATTTTCTCTGATCCTTCAACGATTTCATGTTGCACGGTGCCCCTTAACACTTGGTTGTGGTCTGCATCTTGGCGGGTTAGTTTTAAGTGGGATTTGTTCCAGTTCCCCATAGGAACAACCTCAAGTTTTGCTTCGCGGAAGTTCTTGTGATATGAATTGACGGGGCTAAACCAAGCTAATGTGACTACCATTCGCCGCCATACATCGCTG
This sequence comes from Aquaspirillum soli, assembly GCF_054781915.1. Classification (NCBI taxonomy): domain Bacteria; kingdom Pseudomonadati; phylum Pseudomonadota; class Betaproteobacteria; order Neisseriales; family Aquaspirillaceae; genus Aquaspirillum; species Aquaspirillum soli. Next base: position 121,982 of record NZ_BAAGTM010000002.1, read on the forward strand.
CCAGAAAGAGCAGGCGGTAATGGGAACCGATAATCGTGAATTTCATTTTCACGAATTTTGCCATACCCAATTACTGTAGCGCGCTGTTCTGTACATGCTAGGACTCTTTCAATATCAACTGGTCCATAGCCAAGGTATCGACCTATTACTTCCTTAATTTTGCGTGAATTCCCAGCAGTTTTCAGTGCATTAGTGATTGCTGTGCGAGCGTTGTTATCCTGTTTTGCTCCATGCACCAATAAAGCCTTTATAACCAATGAGATAAATTCTTTTGGAATGCCTTGCCCGTCTTCAGTGTGCAATTTATCAAGTACCTCGTAGATACGTGCAGCACTCCGAGTAGCTAAAGCAGTTGCATTACTAGTACCCTGAGTGTAGGCAATGTTCGATGACTTACCTATTTGATTGCTATCCCAAGCAACTTTTTGTCCAGGCTTACCAATCGACTGATCCAGCGCATAAACAGTGCCTCTATTTTGTAGAGGTGTTCTATAAAGTTGCCGACCACCTGGCATGAGTATCTCTGGTTTGATAGAACGGCGAAATCCATATCCTAACCTTGCAGCAGGACTAAATAATGAAGATGTGCCTGGCAACAAGTCTGTGCGCTGTCCTACATGATAATTTCCGCTGCTGTCCGAATGAATCGCTCCAACCGAGATAGCATTGATAGATTCTGCCGGTGATAAAATTCGTCGCTCAGACAAATTCTTTTGGATACATTGCAATACGTGCTCGACCTGCTGTTCTTGATTCAAATTCTGGAATACTGGGACAGATAAACCGATGTCAATGCTATCTGTATAATTTCCTGCACTTACACAGAAAAGCACTCGGTATTTCCAAGACAACCAGTCAAGTAGTCGTGCCCAAGGACTGAGTGTGTGAATAAAAGGACGCGTTAAATCGCCAAGGGATAAGTTGATAACGCATATATCAGGTGCTTGTGCAGGTACTGTACCCTCACCCTCAAACATCCGCCTGACCGCACGTGCGATGCGATCTTCAAAGAAAATATCATCAGGAATATGTTCGCTTCGATTTGTTGGATTAGAGTGAGGGTCTGGTTGCATGACCGGTGCCACGTAAACCTGACGCAACAAAGGTTCAGACTGGCTATCTAACTCCCCGTGTACAACCAAAGATGCCATCGAAGTGCCGTGCTTCCTTTCCCCTGGCTGATAATGAGAGGAAAGATTGTCCGGATCATCAAGCAATAAGCGTCCCTTCAGTAAGTCATGCTGTACATTAGGTACACCATCCAGGATAGCTACGGTGGGAGGCAGATCAACTACAGCTTCAGAGATTTCTCGATCAAATCTATCATCAAATCCATCACTATCTTCTGTCACAGCAAGACTTTGCCCTGTCGGGCGAAAATACATCACACCATGAAAATTGAAGAGCTGAATTGCAGTGTCGTGAGATTCTGATTTCAGATCATTCAACAACTGCCGGATACTTTCTGCTGGTATTTCAGCCTTTACTGCATGAAATGCAATCTCGGGCATGTCGATAAAACTGCCTAACGTTTTCCCTCCGGCAGCTTCTAACAGTGTTGCCACATTACGCTCTGCGTGTGCACGTCGATTTTCTGTTTTGCGATAAAACAACTCTATCTGGCAACGGATCGGTTGATTTGGATTAATAGGGTCAAGCAAATCCTGCCATCGATCTAACATCCCTGTTTCGCCTAGAGTTTCTTCAATACCCCAACGACGAATATTTACCATCTGGTTGAACACATCACGCCACTTAGTTTTGCCAGCAGGTAGAGTTTTGTTTGCCCTCCACTGCTCCCAAAGTGACAAGAGTTTTCGCATGCCCTCTTCATTGCTAAGTGACAGAAACATTCTGCCTTTAACAGATTTTTCTGTAGGCTTTCCTTTGGAGTTTTTTTCGAAGAAATTCTCATCAGGAGGAATATCATCAATATCCCATTCACCTAACCACTCCAAACCAATTGCTTCAACCGCCTGCCGGAACTCGTTAACGCTGCCTGCGATCTCAATAACTAAAACGGTTTCAGGTTCTAACCCAGCAACTGAACCACTGATATTAACTTTGTAATGGTCAAATTCTTGCTGCAGAGCAGTCAATTGTGGATATAGGCGAGCAACCTGTTTCTTGTGGCTGGGGAAATGGGGCTGACTAGATGGAAAGCCAGTCCCCTTTGATGGTGGTATGGTTGCTGCCTGTGGAAATACCAAAAGGGGACGAGACTTTTCCATCAGTGATCTACTCCTTCTTTTTCTTTAACTGTTACTGTGTTCTCATTGCTGATCGGCTTCAATCTATTTTTCCACTGAGCCAGCTTAAGCTTAGTTATTTGCTTGGCATTGTCTGTTTTCATGTCAAGAACAGCACGACGAACAATACCAAGACAGAACTCTTCAGTTTCTGCAAAATTGAGTCCGAGTAGATGCGCTGCTAAAGTGCCTGACCTGTATCCAAAGTTGACGTTACACCGTTCACTAATAGAAGTAATATATTGGGTCAGTTGTGTCTTGGTTGGCAGTGGCAACTCAATACGTAATTGGAAGCGTCGCCAGACAGCTTTATCCAGAAGCTCTGGGTGATTGCTGGCCGCAACTACAACTACATAGTCAGGCATTTCATCTAATTGCAATAGCAAAGAACTCACAACACGTTTTATCTCACCCGTTTCGTGGGTATCCCCCCGTTCCTTGCCTAGAGTTTCAAACTCATCAAAAAATAAAACACAGCGTTGAGTTCTTGCATAATCTAGTAGATTTTTTAATCGGGAAGACGTTTCGCCAAGATAACTACCAATTAAATTTTCATATCGAATGACGATAAGTGGATACATCAGCTCGTAAGCTAATGCTTCGGCCAAAGTTGTTTTGCCATTTCCGGGAGGCCCTGCAAGCAAAACTCGGTGTCTTGCTCTGAGATTATGAGCATGAAGAATTTCTGCTCGATGTTGTTCTTCGATAAGCTCCTGAAACTGGCTTTTAACTTTTTGTGGTAATACCAAACTTGCTAAATCACGTTCTGGGGTAATTTCGTAGAAAAGGTCTTTATAAGAATTGTTATTTATTGTTTTTGTAACTTGAGGGCGAGCAGATGGTGATGAACTGGGTTGTAATGCCTTTGTCAACCGTTCCGCAAGAAGCCTATGCCCCTTCAGTTTTTCCTCTTGAATAAGTCCTTCTGCTGCTTTGCGGAAAGCAAGCTGATCACCGCTTGTTCCGTTTTTAACTAAATCCACTAATAAATCAGCTTGTGCCATTACTTTTCGCTCCAAAAAATGCTCAGGCGGTCATCTGCTCACTGCTACAAACAAGCACAACACCTCTAACGGCGCAAGGCTACCATGTATCACTGTGAAGGCCAAAGAACGGCATGTTAGCTCCTACAGCTGAAATAATTTATCTACCTACATCTCTATAAATTTACGTCACATCTTTCAACAAAATTTCAATTAAATATAGTAATTATTTGATTGAACATTGTATATGTTTTTTAACCAAATTTAAAACAAAAATTACCAATTTTACTAGCTTTTAGCGAAACAAATTTCAAACTTATTTTGACCACGATCAAATAATTCTGAATTCACAGGTAATTCTAAAGAATTAATGAATAAGTATCCCTCATCGCTTGCTATTTCAATGATTATGTTTTTAATCTCACTTTTAAGAATAAGTTCAATGGCCGATTGAAATAGCGTTTGGCCGACACCCTTTCTCCTATAGTTAGGACCTACATAGATTTTGTAAATTTCTGCTGCAGTATCGATATCGGAAAATAATAATGATATAGAAGCTACACCAACAATCTGATCATGATATTTTGCTGCCAAGTATATGGGTTGGCCGTATCCGTCACCTACCCAGATGTCTCTAAGCTTAGAATTTTTTTCCTGTTCTAAAATATTTTGTAAAGAGATTAGTTCTTCTCTTGGTACTTCTACGATCGTTATAGTCATTTTTTTTTCCTTAGAAGTCTCATGTAACATCATGATTTTTGCCCGCCCAAAAGTAAGAGAAAATGCTTAATATGGTTGGTTTTTTATGCAAAGACAAAGCCTACATCCCAAACCAACCAATGTCAATCGACTAAAAACACCCCCCATCACCACCCCCGACACTGCCGATACTCAGCCTCACGCCGAATCACCAAACCCCGTAACACCTTCCCACCAGCCTTATTCCACCGCAAAATTTCCTCACAAGCACCTACATAATCCGAAGCATTCAACTTGCGTACCAAAGTCGAACCACAAAACGCACCCCCACCAATATTGTACGAAAGACTAATGTAAGCATCATACTCATGCTGATAAAGAGGCACCTTAACACACCGCCTCAATGCCCCCTCATACTGGCCCACATCCGCCACAGCCCTAGCCAACGCCTGCACCGGCGTAATCTTGTCGCCAAGCTTTACGCCTTCTGTTGTCCCAAACCCAATCGTTGGCACATCACCCTTGATCGGAATATATGCCTCGCTGCGATACCCCTCCGCAGTCAACAACCCAACAAAAGCCGATGCCGACAACACCAACGCAGCAACAGCATGACGAACCTTACTCATCCTCACCCACCCCCAAAATGCCACGACGCATCAACTCCAACGCCAAACGATGCTTCTCCTCCTCGCGCCGATCCTTCCGCCGCTGATAAAACACATTCAACAAAAACGTCAAAACAGCAGTCACAATACCAATCACAACCCCAACATCAGTCAACGTCAAAGCCGATGCCACCGACACCACACCACCAACATAACTCCCTGCTTCAGCCCCATTCTTCGGCATACCAGACATTCCAAACCCCCAAATAAAAAAGCCCACCGATTCACACCGGTGGGCACAAAAAACAACCAATCAAAAAAAACGACTACTGACCCTCAACTGCACGAATAGCACGGTCAAACTCAGCATTAAATGCCCGCATCACCCGCACCTTTTCCTGACCAATCAAAGCCAAATTCTCCTCAGTCTTCACATCATTCTGCTCCCGTGCCCGAACCTCCAAACCACGCAACTCAGACAGCCGACGCCTATAAACATCAACCGCCTCACCCAGCGCAATATAAGGCCCAAAATCACGTTCAATCTCAGCCATCAAACGCTCATTTCCCGCCTCACGAAACGCCTCATAAGCCTGATGCTTAGACTCAACCCGATCCAACCCCTCATAAAACAACCGCGAATCATTCCGGGCATTATCCGCCCCAGACAACTGACGCAACACAGGTGCCTGCTGCCAACCCTGCTCATCCGCGCTCAACGCCTCCATGATGTCCGTCACAAACCGCAACGACCCACCACCAAAAAACGTTACCGCATTTTTCAACTCCGCTGGACGAACCGAAACCAAACCATCCTCTACCGCATTACCACCCGTCGCCCCATTCAACCACGAAGCAAACACCTGCCATCCAGTCCCCTCCATCGAAGGAAAATACTGCTCCGACTTCGCCACCTTCTGACCATACATCGGCGTTGGACTCATCTGATTTCCAAAGCCATTTTCATTACGGATATTCTGCGAAAAAGGCTGCAACACTGCCGGTAATACCGCATCCAACATCCCACCAGCACCAGCACTCCCAACCAATCGAGAACCCCCAATCGGGTTAAACGAATCAACCGCACTGCTTGCCATCCAACCCGCCGCCCGAGTGGGATCCATGCCACGCGCAGGGTCATCACGGTTGCGCAACACATCCACCAACCCCACACCCAACACAGCAAACACATTCCAGCCATACGGCAAAGGCACCTTAGCGTAAGCACCACTCACACCAGTCGGCACAATCAAATTCCGTGACTTATCACTCGCCGGAATCTTGTCCCAAATCGGCCGCCCATCCTCATCCTCACCCAACGCCTCAGCCGAAAATGCCGCCAACAATGCCGCACTACCCGCCATTGCCGCCGCTGCCATTGCCACCTTTGGATGCTTCATCGCATGCAAAAATCGCTCAGTCCCCTGAATCGCTGGATTAAAAAACAAAAACCAAGCACTGGCCTTGCGCTGCGAACCACGTCGGTTAAAGTTCACCGTCACATCCTTCGCAATCGCTGCCGCTTGCTCAGGCGAAAGTCCATTCTCACGCGCAAGCCGAAACGCCGCCAACCGATTCACCGACTCAATCGCAGCATTCGCATTCTCAATCGCCTTCAAGACCCCCAACCCAGCCTGCTTAAACTGAGCACGCTTATTACCAGCAGCAACCTCCACCTGACGGGCAGCATCCTCACCAATCTGCGTCAACGTCCGAAAATCCATAAAACCAGTGAGCCCACCATTCGCCCGCATCTCCCGATAATAACCCTCCCAATCCGTAGGCAAACCGTTCTGATCTCGCGCTACCTTCTTCGCACGATCCATCGCAAAATTCATCTTGAAAGCCGTAGGCAAAGCCCTTGCCGCATAAGCCACCCCCTTAGCTGCGCCCTTAAAACCAAACGTTGCAAGGTTCTGAAAAAATGCCCCCTGAGTATCCCGAATCCCATTCAACACAGTAAAAGTCGGGTTATAGCCCGTGAACACCGCAGCAAGATAACGATTCGCCGCCGACAGCGTATCCAACACCCAACCCATCTGCTTCTCGTCATGAATACCCGACAAAGCCTCAGCAAGCTGCCGATCCTTCAAACGAATATGCACCTCTCGCCCAGCAACCTTAACCGTAAACACCTCTGGATCAGTTGCCACATTCAATGTATTGCGCAACGAAACCTGACCATCCGGCCCAATCACGCGCCCCCACTTACCAGCAGCACCCTTCTGAAACACATCAGACACCCAAAGATTCGCGTCAGGGTTATCCAAAACAAACTGCAACAACACCTTACCAACCCGATTATTCTCCGCCCGATTGATAGCCCGTAACCGATCAGCAATCACATTCTCAATAATCTGCCCAGCCAACGACCCGCGCCCCATCGCACGCTTCGATTCAGCCCCTCGCACATTACCCACCTTGCCAGACTCAACCACAGCAGCAGGCTGCACAGCCTGCCCAGTGTCTTCATCAATCTGCTCAAAGCCCTTGAGCGGCACATAAGCTTGATACACCCCCTGCCAAGTCGCTGCCGTATTACTGTCGATCAAACCAGCCTCAAACATATAATCAGATGTCTTACGCGCAATCCCCTGCAATCGGCCAACAAACTGCTCCAGCTCGGCAAACTTATCCCCATACTTATCACGCAAAAAGTCCACCTTCTGCTGAGCATCCGCATTCGTCATCCCAGACCCACCATCCGGATAACGTGGGTTAATTTTTGCAATCTGTGCATTACGCTCAGGCGCATGTAATGCATACGCCAACAACGCCACATCATCCAAATCAATCCCAGAACGACCCACATCGCGCAGCAAAGGCACAACCTCAGTCGCCTGAAAATCCTCACTTAATGCCAGTTTTCTGCCATGTGATAGCGTCTCCGCCTGATACACATTGCTCTTATCATCAAGCGTACCCCCTTGCCCAACAACCGCCTCCTGAACTTCCTTCACACGGATATAACGGTCTTGGTTCACCTCCCGCGCACGTCTCGCTGCCCGTTTCCACTTCGCAGACTTGCCCTCTGCCTGAGGCAAACTAAACCCTGCACCTGCATCTGCACTGTCTCTTGAGCCTCCCACAGAAAAAAACAACGTACTTGCCGGATTAACCGCCACCACCTCACCACGTGGCGTTTTCGCAAACCGATCTGCATCGCGCAACAAACGATAAATATCCCCATCACTAATGCGCGTTACCCAATCAGCCTTAAACCCAGCCCGCCGCAAAAACTGCCGAATCGCCTCAAAAACCCGATTCATCAACGTATCATCAGCCGAACGGTAACCACGCTCAGCCATCACCGCCACAATCTCACGAGCCCGAGTCTCCGGTGGTAAATCCGGTTGTGTCTTATCCACCCAAGCAGCAGCCTCTGCCGCAAACCGGTTTCCCGACAAACTCATCCGCGTGACACGATGCACAAACTGATCCATCAAATCCTTGCCTAACATCTCCTCCATGCTGGCATGGCCCACCACCTCATGCAGCAACACCTCACGAGCGCGGTCCACATCCTGAATATTCTCACCAATCAAATACACCTGATTGCGCGTCGGATCCCAAAGACCCTCAACACCAGTAATCCCACCCTGTAATAAATGACGCTGAATCGAGGCCGGCAAATCATCCTCATAATCCACCACCTTCACATTGCTACGACCATTCCGAAAAGCGGCCAACTCAGAAGCCAATGCCGACTCAATCTCATCACTCGACAACCCAAACGATTCAAACTCCCCATCTTGCCCAGCCTCATCAACGGCCCCATCCACCAAGCCACTATCTTGATTTTGACCTCGGCCAGCCGAACGACTTAACAAAATCGGATCATCCTCCGGCACATCGATTTCGCCGCGAGCAAATAAATCAGCAAAAGTTTGCACGCCCGTGTGGGGGCGACTGGGTACCGATGAATCCTTAACGGCCGTAACACCACCGCCACCAATAGAAGGCTGATCCAATGAACCAACCCCAGTATGAGATCCAGACACCTCAGCACCCTCAGCCTCAACAAACCCATCTGCCAACAAACGCGCCTGTGCCATCGACAGAATCGACTCAGGCCGTAACATCTCATCCCGCGCCACGGCTGCCATCTGCGACTGAACTAACTTTTCTTGCGCAACAGGGTGATAGACAGGCCCATCCGAAGATAAAATATCGTACAGCCCACCAATATCCACCTTCCCGTGCTCATCCTGCCCCAAATACCCATACTCACTCAACGCATGGGCCATATCATCCAAAGACAAACCACCCTCACGGCGAAACACTGGCTTACCAAACAAACTGCCACGATTAACCCGCTTAGCTTCATCCGTGATCGTATTGCCATACTCCGATTGCACCTGAGCAACATCAATCCCGCCCAACTTCGCAATCGCCGTCAAAGCATCATCACGCTCAATATCCACCTTCGCCAAACCAGAGCGACGCATCTCCAATTCTGGTACTACAACCTGATTTACTTCATTGCGTACATCATCTAACGCTTTCAACAACGATTCCGGCGTATAACCTGGATGCTTGCCCGCAGTGATGCCTGTTGGCGTATCCAAGCTCGGATCAAGCGCACGCGGTAAATTCAACTCTGCCAATCGCGCATCAAGCCCTGCATTCTGCACCTCCGACAACCCACCCACTCGCCCCTTAGCATCCACCACCACAGAAGGCTGTAGCAAAGGTAATAAACCAATAGGCTGGCCTAACGCCTTCAACAACGACTCAGACGTATAACCCGGATGCTTACCAGCAGTCATATCTGTTGGCGTATCCAAGCTCGGATCAAGCGCACGCGGTAAATTCAACTCTGCCAATCGCGCATCAAGCCCTGCATTCTGCACCTCCGACAACCCACCCACTCGCCCCTCAGCATCCACCACCACAGAAGACTGCTGCAAAGGCAACAAACCACTAATAGGCTGCCCTGCCTGAAAACGAATACTGGCCTCACCATCTGGTGCAACATCAATCACACGAGTAATTTCAGGCTCACCACTCACAGACTTTTCCGACACAGGGGACACACGGCGAACCTGCGATGCCGGCACAGGCATGTTCGGCATAGGCGCATCAATATCAATGCCCATTCGGCGTAATAAATCACTGTCATTCGGCCCAGAATCCGCCACACTAGGCTCAACCGTACCTGCCGTGCTGGTATCTGTCGAAGTCACATCTGGCTTAGGCTCAGTCGTTGACGCTGCTGGCTTAACCCCTCGACCCCTAACCTCGGCCACCCCCTGCGAAGCAACCCCCATCGCACCACCGGAAATACCGCCCTTCAAGAAACCATCAATTGCCTGATGCAGTAATCCTTCATTCCAATAAGGCTTGCCATCCACATACCGCACAGCACCTTGCTCAATCAAAGTCTGTGCTAACTCAGTTGCACCCTCAGATAAAAACTGTACACCAGCAGCCTTACCAAGCCGACCCAACACACGCCCCTGAATCGCCTCAGTAACAACAGGCCCAAACGCCTTTTTGATTGCCATCAACTGCGGAATAGCATCAAGCGAACCCGCCACAGTCCCAGCAACAACAGCAACACCGGGACGTTTCTCGCCCGTTTGCTCATAAATATCACCATAAATACCGCCAGTGCTCATCCCAACCGAAGTAGGCACCATCGCGGCTGTTGCCCCCTGTGCGCTACGTTTTGCCACATGCGAGGCCAACGCTTTGCCTGCCAAATTTGTCACCGACTTTTCTGCAATCTTTTTGGCAACAAATCCACCGCCACCACCTGTAACCAAGGCTGGAACAATCGATGCAGCATTCTCCGCTAAAGCCTCAATCCCATACCGCACCGCATCATCAAAAGACTTCACATTCTGATAAGTCCCAATCACCGCTGGATTCTGCGCTGCCTCCTTCTTATTACGCAGATACCCCTCCAAGCCCCAACGGTTCACATCATCAAGCCCCGCAACATCCCCCACCACAGCAGCAAGCCCATACCCCAACGACTGCAAATTATCGACACCACGCGCAAAATCACGCCCTGCCTGCTCAACAAGACTAGGCCGCTTTCCCTCTTCAGCTGGCTGCTGCGCGACAGAACTACCCCGCTTTTCTCCACTGGCTGGCTGCTGCTTAAAATTCTCGGCTTGGTTAAACAATCGCTTATTCTCTACAGCCATCTCAGACCGTTCACGGTGCAATGACTTATAAAGCCCTGCAATCGCCTTCGCCTTAGCGGTCACCTCATCACGATAAGCACGAGTTTTCTCACCCCACTGCGCCACATTATCGCCAGCAAAATGGGCCGCAATCGCATCAGGCACAGACAACCCCCGATCAATACGCTGCCGCATCTCCATTGCCGCCGCAAACACCGACTGCCGCGTATCGCGTGGATCAATCCCCAATGCCTTAGCCGTGCTAGGGATGTATTGCATCATCCCCACAGCCTGACCATATTTCGTCATCGGCCCCACGCGACTGCCATCAAATCGAGTCTCCTGATGACCAATTGCCAACAACGCATTCACCGGCACCTGATAGCGAACCGCCGCCTCCTCAAACACAGACAACGTCTGAGCATCAGGCAACAAATTTTCAGTACCACGCACAGCGCGACGTTCGCCACCAACAGAATGCGCTTTTGCACTGGCAACAGGGCTCAAATCCGCCATACCAGAAGCCAACAACCCCGTGCTGTTTGCCTTCGCAAAAGCCTCTGGGTCATAAGTCACTGCACCCGATCCACCATACAAACCGCTATCATCTGGCAACATACATCGCTCCAAAACAAAAACCCCGTGAGCAAAACCCACGGGGCACAAAAAATAAAACCCATCTCATGCGATGGGTGTTGCTGATCAAACACACTGACAACAATTGCAATACACAAAAGGCATAGTCAATGGTAATAATAAAGCGTCCACTAACACGCCATCTCATACCATGAAACTCAAACAAACACTCTACGTTGCCTGCACCTTGGCTATCCTTGCCCTGTCTCCTTCTGTGCTTGCAAAAACACCACCCAAAAAACTATCAGACGAACAGATCCGTAAAATCCTCATCCAACAATCTATCGATGCCTATCCAGGAAACTGCCCTTGTCCGTACAACACCATGAGAAATGGCCGATCTTGTGGTGGGCGCAGTGCCTACAATCGACGTGGTGGCTATGCCCCACTTTGCTACAACGAAGACGTCACAAAATCAATGGTACAAGCCTATCGGAATCGAGGTTAACTACTCCGTTGGATCCCAAATTGGTGGCTGAGTCCCATTCTGAACTGGCTTTTGCTCTGGTCGTTTGAGCAATTGTTCCTGTAAAAATTGACGGTACTTGGCTGCCTCCTGCTCCAACGCCCGATTCTGAGCAACAATCGCCTCACGCTCACTCGGCAAGGCCTTCGAGGCCGCATTATTATTCGCTCGAATCTGCGTCAACACCCCATCCAACATACGTTGCACCGTATTTGCCTGATTCGTCCGAATCTGGTCATGACGATAAGAATGATCCTGCACAGCCGACTGCGACTCAGGCAACTGGCTAAACGTCCCGTTATACCGATTCACCAGTACGCCACTACCCGTATCAAATGCAGCACCGCCCTTCAATGCCCCCTGCACCATCGCCACATCAGATGTCCGCATCCCACCTTTCAACATCTGATCTCGCATCATATTCTCAGCCTGCACACCATCCGCCCCAGCCATTGCCTGACGATTTGCCCCAACTCCACTGGTCAACATCTCCAACGCACGCTTCGCCCGTCGATTTGTCTCCGCCACAAAAGACAAATTCTGACTATCTACTTTCCCAGACCGAATAGCCGCAAGACTCTGCTGCAACTCAGGCACCGTCACGCCACTGTGGATAGCCACATGATCCTGCACAGTCGGATCATTTAACGGCAGCAAATGTTTCTTTGCTTCCAGCTCTACCTTGTGACGATCCCGTGCTAATTCACGCGTAAACTCCAAAGCCTCTGCCTGCTGCTTTTGCTCTGCAGCCTCACCAGTAACCTTAGACTGATAAAGCATACCCAAAGCCTGAGCCCCCGCCTGAGCCAAAGCCGCACCGATCAACCCCTTGCTCATTCCGACATCCCCTCATCCATAACCACCCCCTGCGGCATGAGCCCACTGGCCGGTGGTGGACTGGCTTGACCACCACCCTGCACCAACGTCTTGCCATACTCAATCGCATCTCGGAATGCTTGCTGTGGATCCTGTGTCGCACCCATCGCAGCAAACAACCCCACAATCTGTTTCGTTACATCAATACTGGCCGCACTCAACATCCGATCATCAATCTGTACCCCTGCCTGAGCTGCAGAACCTTGCAATCCCAACAACGTCTGCACCACCGCCCCACCCACCACCTGACCCACATCGCCCTGTTGCGCCTGTTGCAGCATCGCCATAAACATCTCTTGACCAGTCAAATGCTCAATCGCCATCAAAACCAACCGCTCATAATTCAGGTTTTGCCCATCGGCAGCAGGCGCCCCAGACGACAAGGGCGACATCTCGTCGCCCCCACCCACTGCTGCCTGTCCAGACTGCTGAACCAAAGCATCAATCGACACCCCATTCTCAACAGGACGATCCACCACATCCTGCCGCATACCTTGCTGAAGCAAACCCATCATGCCCCTCCCTGCATTGCTGCAGCTAACAAACCACCCGATCCCCAACGCTCCTTGGGTACCATTGCCCAAGCCGCACGGCGTACCTGATCATCAATCTCTTGCTGTCGCTGTGCCAACGTTCTAGAAAACTCACTCTCACGCTGGCCCAAATTAGATTCAAACTGATAGTCCTCCTGCCCAAGCTTTCGTGAAAACTCACTTTCACGCTGGCCAAGTCCCGCTTCAAATTCATACCCCCGCTGCCCCAGCGTCTGATCAAACTGACTTGACTGCATGTCCAGCTCACGGTTCTTAACTGCTAAAGCTTCAGCATTCGATAACTGACCCGCCTTAGCACTCTGATACCCACCGATGGCATTCAGTCCTATTGCACCCAAGCCCAACAAATTCTTGCTGTTGAGTAACGTATCCAACCCCTTACCAAAAGCGGACAACAACGAAGATGCTCCATTACCAACTGCCGCTGATAATGCACCCTGACTATCACCCCCATCAAAAGACATAAAATCGCTTGGGTTAATCTCACCCGACACATCAAAATCAAAGAAGCGCCCATCATCATCAGTGAACGGGGCATAACCCTCACCAATCGGCTGAGCCACATAAGACCCATCATCACCAATCCCATAATCAGCCCAACTAGATTTCGCTATACTCTCCGCATCAAAACCAGCATGGTCAGGCAAAGACGAAAAACCATAAATCTCAGGTGAAAAAACATAGCCACCCGTATCACCCCACATGCCTTCTTCCATTTACCCTCCCAACCGATTCAAAAAAGTAAACAACTGCTGCCGAGCCTGTTGGGCAGCAAGCGCCTTTTCCTGTTGACTGAGTTTCGACTGTGCTATTTGACGCATTGCCGACTGAAACAGCTGATTAGCCTGCCCCGCAACTGCCGCCGCATTACCATACCCAGCCATCCCACTCTGCAACAAACCACCACGTCCCCATGTTTCAGCCCGTACGCCACCAAAACGCTGCCCATGAAGATTCGACTCACCGGCTGTATTAACGCCATAAGCAGATGTCCGGCTAACTGTCCCTTGGTTTGCCTTAGTCTTGGCGACCTCATCACCCACAATCACATTGATCGCCCGCTGATAAGCCAAACTTGGATTATCAGACCCCATCACTGCAGCCCAATTCACATACTTGTCGCGATGAGGCTGTGCCCCCAGCAAAGATTTGGCAGATAACAAATCCAAGCCAGAAGCCTTAGCAAAGACCTCTGCTGATGGCTTACCACCGCCATAACGCGCCATATTTGCTTCATCAACCACAAGCTGAGACGCACCCAAAGAATCAACCGAAAACAAACTTGGCTGAGGTTTTTCAGGCTGCGGCTGTGCCGGCAGTGACTCAACGCCATTCTTCGCCGTCCAATCACTCACCGTACCTGCTGACCAACCCTTTACCCTCTCCAATTGTTCAGCAGACACGCCGTGCTGTTTTGCAGCATCGTAAATGTCTCTCTCAGTCCGTGGTGCCGCAGCAAACCAATTACGCACATCTTCATCAGACACAGCCATCACACCCCCCAATCAATAACTTGCAGCAATCGACCATGCTTGAACCCACCCGGGCTGTGCCTGAAAAGTGGCATTCAACTGAGCAATATTGTTATCACGCAACTGCTGGGCAGCTTGGATCGCAACAGCCTTATCCTCAGGATTCATCTGAGCACCCTGAATACGCGCCACGTTTTCCTGATAAATCGCATTTGCTTGACTCGTCATCTGCAAATAACTGTTGCGCAGCGAATAACTAAACGATTGCTCCGAATCAGTCGATCTCCACTGTTGCTGCATCGTTGCCAACTCCTTGTTGTATTGATGCTGCATTGCTAGTGTTTGCATGGCGAATTCTTGCTGCTGCGCTGTACCAGCAAACTTGTTTTTCCAATCAACATTATTCAAACGATTTTGAAAATAACGTTGCGCATCAGGGCCAGCAATCTCAACTGCCTTTGCAATCATTGCTTCCATTGCTGCTGTTTCAGCCATAGAAGAATTCAATAAACCTCGTGCTGCAAACCCTGCTCTTGCCTTATCAGCGGCTTGCCGCAAAACAGGGTTATTCTCAGCAAGTAAGCCATTGATTCGACCCTCTATCGTCTCTGTTGGCGCACTGACTGCAGAATCAAAAACCGGCTGATAAGGGCTTGGCGCCGGTGATGGAGGTGGACTGGCTGTTTGCGTACTAGGGAAAGAAAAAGACATCGGGGGTGGTGCTTTAATAGGACCAGCCTCGTAAGACCCAACCTTTTGCCCAAGACCGTTATAGATACCAAAATCAATTTGGTTCCCATAAACGTCATAAGCTCTATCCGAAGGATTACCAGTTGAGTTATACAACGTCCCAGATGATGGCAACCCAAAAGGCTGTGTTGAATTAGCCTTTTTCCGATCCTCTAGCGCACGATAAAATTCACTAGACCAACCAGATGGAGATGCCGTTGGCGCCGGACTGGCCGACCAATTTGAACTACCCATATTAGTCGGGGCTGGCGTTGGTGAGGGTGCGCTAACAGGTGTCGAGGGTTTGGGGATCGTCTCGGTTGTACCTGCCTTGCTCCCCGACAAGTACGTAATAACACCAGAATACGGATCGAATGATGATGTGCCGTTGTAAATTCCCGAATTGTTCCCTGAATTGGTTTCAGTGGGAGGTGTAAACGAAATCGATGTTGCTGGTCTTACGATCATGCTTTGACCTCACTACAAAAGTCAGCTGGCCAATCCTGAGGGCCAAACCAATCAACGCTTTTCGCGTAAATCTTTGCCCGAAACGGAGAGAAACCACTTCTCACAAGCATTTCGCGAAATAGCTCAACAGTGATTGCTTTCCGAATTGGAACCTCAGGCCGGAACTGACATAAGAAGTCATGTACCAATGATGCATAAAATGCCTGTGGCCGCCCATCTGGATTCAACCTACCGTCAGGAACACCAAACCAAACAGTCCCAATTTTCCATGCAGGCGAACAACCGTCCCATGAATAAGGCGGATAAATCACAATCGCCTCATCCTCAATTTTTCCCCAATCGTTGGCAAAAAAAATCCCCGCCAGCAGCGGGGATTGATAACGATATAAAGTATCTAATTTATAGCGCCAAGTCATGCAGACCACCCCGCATAAACGTCAATGTCGGATAGCTCCTCCGCAGTCGTGGCCGCTGCAATCGCATCTTCCAGCTTTTGCCGCGCCCCGATAATCGAGCCAGAAGCCACAGCATAAGCGGTAGCTTTTTCGAGTACCCGTACTGCCAAGGTATTTACGTCAATGCCGCGTTGGGCAGCAATAGCCGACAGCAGGGGCGTGACCGCCGTGGGAGACACATCTAACGCACGCGCCTCGATGACTTGCTGATCCCACGACACAACCTCTCCATCTGGATAACCGGCCTTGAGACGGGTGAGTAGCTCATCGCAGCGAGTATTGACCGTGGCCAGCTTCTGTTGACGCATATCATCCAGCTTGCGCTGCACGTTCGCTGCAGCGACATCGGCAGGGAGCGCCTCGATAACAGACACGGCAATCACCACACGGCGCTCAGCATCGGCGGTGTATTCCACCCCCGTCTCATGGTGCGTGTCCGCATCAAACGACACAGGCGCACGTTCCACGGGCCACCAGCCGAATCCGCGCACACCAAGCGCCTTGTCTGTCCAGCTCAGATCAAGCAGCGATTCCAGCTCCAATCCGCTCAAGAACGGCGGCAGCGGCTCGTTTGAGCACGCCAATGTTTTCAAAGTTACTTTAATCATCACTCATCCTATCGCGGGTAAACCCAGACAAATTGCGCTTGGCTAGAGCCAGTTTTATCCAGCACAAGCAATCGATCACCGAATGGAACCATTTGAGTAGATCGGGCAGCGCCACCGGAACCGAGGCCAGATAGCATCACTATCGCAGTACCAACGTTGCCAAGATCATCCAGCCAAGCAAAGCCTAGCTGTGTCCGAGATCCAGCATAGTTCTCGTGCAATACTCCACCAAACACACCGCCAGAATGAGACCGTGCAGCAATAACATTCGGGCTAACGGCAACATACGATGCCGCTGAAGCAGCGCTAGAATTGCCGTTATTCCCGATTATTGACGCGCTAGGTTTTGACGGATTGCTCAAATCTGTCCGGCAAACGAAAGGACTACCGTAAGGGTCTCCTACAGAAAAACCTGCCATTGGCGAGTTCCCGTGATTAGCGTTATAGCCAATAAAGAAACCCTCTCCATTGAAGCCATAAGATTCAAAGCCAGCGAAATAAAGTCCAGCGGCACCAAAAGATGTCACGCCTCCACCATTGCTTGATCCAGCGGACGTAATGAGAGTGACAGCGAGAGACGACTTGTTGATCGAGTACAACCGGAATGGCGAGTGCTGAAACACGTTAGGGCTGGCGGATGCATTATACCCACCACCGAGAGAGGGATGAGCCATACCTGCAGCGTAGATAAGGGTGTTGTCCTCTCCAATACGCTGCAAGAATCCTGTGCCATAGGTAAAGGCTGTACTGACAAAACTCAGGTTTCCTGCATCATCCAGCGTAATAAAATAACAGGTCGAATTGGATTGGTCGCTGCGGATTGCCACCCACACTTCGCGGCCACCGAAATAGCCAAGCGGAGTAATAACCCAAGGAAGCCACCACTCGTTTGACGAAATACTCAACGGCGAGCCAGCAGACGTTCCTGTATTTGCATTGCTAATCGCGCCGGAATTGGCGTCAACGCGGAAAACCTGTATCCGCTGCGCTGATTCCGTATACAGACGGTGAGCCACCAGAATCAAATCAGGGCGAGACGATGGGATAACCCGCGCACTGCCGCAATTATTTTGCGGATCAGTCGAGATTGGCACCTGAGATTTAACAGCACATCCACCATTGCTGACATCAAACAGGGTCAGGTTAGTCTTGGCTGTCCCAGAAACTTCAGAAGTCAAAGCAACAAACGCTGTATCGCTGATTTTTAGACCACCAGCGAAGTAGCCGCCACCAGTTGGCTGAACAAGAATATTGGTTGAACTGGGCACATTTTGCACCGCGCTTACGGTGGCCGTGCCAACGCCAACACCGTTCGTAACCTTCGTCCAGTCCGAACGGTCATTGAAATTCGGATTGATAAACTTCCGAGCGCCAGCCACCAGCTGGCTGGTCGAGATGCTCAGAGAGCCGTCGTACTTAGCCGGAACGGGGAGACCGGGGGCGGCCTTTCCGATACTCGGCCCGTTCTTTGCGCCGTAGTTGTAAGGCATAGCAGCCCCTTCGCTTGATTAGAAGTCAGTGAATTCGGCGTAAGCGGCCACGCCCACAGAGGCAGCCACAGACATGCCCACATACAGCTCATCGCCTGCACCAAGGCGCAGCGGAGACACTTCGGTGGCCAGCGTGCTCACCGACTTGGTAGCGGCAGCAGTGGTCGATACCGTCACGGCAGGCAGGGACACTTGGTCGATCAACACGCGCTCAGAAGCAGGCTGCCCCGCACGACGCACGAACAGATAAGCCACGGTCGCGCTGATCGTGCCACGCGGCAGATACTGCAGACGGGTCACAATCGCGCCTTCTGCACCGGCAGTCATCAGCAGAGAGGTGCCGTTGACCGCACTCGCGGTATCGGCAATCGAGCCAGCACCCGTCAGGGCGATAGCAGCGGTCATTACCGCCGTGGCGGTCTTAGGATTCTGAGCAAAAACAGCAGTATTCGTCTTCGGCATTTCAGCACCTTAAAAAGAAAGCACTGCCGCATGTGCAGCAGCAAGAGTTGGAAGCGGATTGATTTGAGCCACAGCGTTATTCTTGGCTTGGTCGATGGCAGTCATCGCAGAGTCTTTTGCCGTGTTCACCGTTGCTGTCGCAGCAACAGCCGCATTTTCAGCAGATGCCTCAATCTCCGCCGCCTTTTCCTCGGCCACGGCCATCACATCAAAGACCGATGCCTGCCCTCCGATAGCCTCAACCGCCTTGGACAGCATCACAATGTCTTCTGCCGTCGCAGTCGCAGCCAGAGCGTCAATCCGTGCTTTAATCGCTTCAATCTGCGTGCGCAGAGGTGTTGCGATACTCATAGTCAAATCCCTAATCCGAGTAGATCATTCAGCCGCATGATTCGGATACGACGAGCCAATGCAGCATAATCGCCCGTCACATCATCGAGTGTTTGGCTAACCGTTTCGCTAACTTCTTGCCGAACCTGTGCCGTTGCTGCAGCAACAGACTGCCCAACCGCCAAACCCATCTGGTACAACAAAGGCTGATTTGTCACTTCAGGCATCATGTCCTCCATAAATGAAAAAGGGATGTCTTAAAGACACCCCCTAACGACACCACCCCAATATCAATTACACAGTGGCAGCTTGATACGCAGCTTCAAAATCAGCAAAAGAGCCGAGATTGGTAGTCACCGCCTCAACCGCAGCTAAGCGATTGTCCAAACCCGAAATTGCACTTTGATTAGCCAAAGCTTTGGCATTTACCTCATTGATCGCAGCGGCATAGCTAGACTTATCAGTAGTAGTCAGAGAGCTCAGACCAGCCAGCAGCGCAGCCAGATAAGCCTTTTCCGTGTCGGTGAAAGCGTTGGTGTCGATGTTGCTCTCGTAGAGAGCCTTGATCTGACCAGCGCTGAGCGCTTCATTCAGCATGTCGGGGTCGGAAACCTTAACGAACGATGCCGAGGTCAACGGGGTGATGGCGTCAACCACCATGTAGATCGCCCAGCGGGTATCGCCGTCATCTTCGACAAAGACCTGATCGCCAACCAGCGCAGTGGTCAGCGCATCACGGCCAGCGCATCACGGCCAGCGATGTCGTCCACCTTGTGAACGGTACGGTTACCGGCAAGCAGCTGATACAGCTTTTCCAGCGTATCGCCGGAAGCAGGCACTGCACCGCGCAGCGTGCTAAGGGCAGCATCACGGGCGGCAAGGGCTTCACCAGAAGCAAAAACCTTAACAGCAGCATCCTTTTGACCAACTAACAAACCAATCTGTTGAAGCAAATTCATATTTTCAATTCCCTAAAAAAATTAAGCCGACTTATAGCCGGCATCAAAAAGCGCACCAATTTCAGATGCATTCAAATTCGGGTCTAAACCTCCAACCCATTCACCACCACCAAGCAACAACCCATCACCGATGCCAGCAACAAACTGCTCCAATGGCCCAACAACATCCCCTTGGCTAAGCATGGCCTCAACTGCAATACCAGCTGCTGCCACTGCCTTATCCCTAGCCTGTTCAGCATCCTCTCGTGCAGCCTCTGCCCGAATGGCGTCATCAGAAACCGAATCCGCAATCTGCTGGGCAGCAACAGAAGCAACACCATAAACGGTTTGTTCAACCTCCTCCTTTGCTGCTTCAGCTGCCTGTTGTGCGATGGCTGCACTCTCAGCAAAACCACGCGCAGCCACCGTAGCCTGTTGCGATGCCAAAGCAGAGCCAGCTGCACCCTCCGCATAACTCTGAGCGAATAACGCCCATCGTTGCGAAGAAAAACCAGCTGTACCAACCACCGGCCCATCAACTTTTTCCGCCCAATCACGAGCCAACAACACAGCCTCATCTGCAGCCGCTGCCGCTTGCTCAGTCACCGCCCGATCCTCAGCAAACCGATTAACCAATAAATTGGCCGTTTCAGTTGCCGCATCCATTGCTGCAGCACTGGCTGCATCTTCCGCCGCTATTTGCGCTGCCTCAGCCGCCTGCTGTGCCGCCTCAGCCCCAGACCTTGCCGATACCGCCTGCTCAACAAACTGCGATAACTGTTCAGTGGTGACCGCAGGCCAAAGCCTGATACGCCCATCACTGCCCCAACCCAAAAAAGAGTCAGCGCGATTTGCCGGCGTAACCGTTGGCCACAACAACAACTTCCCAGACGCATCAAAAGCAAAAACCCTGTTCGATCTCTCGGACAGGGCCTCTGCAATGGGTGTCATCTCTGCACCCTCAGGTAAGATGATCGTTCGACCAAGCAATGATTCCGTTCTCGTAAAAGCTGAACTCACTGCATCAAACAACCGATTCACATCACCTGCACGCGCAACATCACCTTCAACCAAACGATCAGCCCGAGTTGGGTGATCAAAAAATGCATTATTCGGGGCTGTCATCGACGTTGACCCCTATTCGTATAGTGAACAAGCACCCCCTGAAAAGTGAAGGACGGCACATCGGCACCAAGATGCCACAGCAACAAAGCCATATTCGTACCTACACCATCCACCGTAAGCAATGGCGCAGACACCCGAGGACTCGACCATTCAAACGACCCAAAACGATCTATGTCCAACACCCCCGGGGCACGCTGAGTCACAATTGGCAAATTCAGGCCAGACGCATACTCTGGACTGTCGAAATCAAACAGCTGCTTAAAATGCAAGCGTACCGAGGTTGGCGACTCCATCTCAAACTGCACCCGATGAAACCGCTTCTTCGTCGATGGGGATCGAAAATGATTAAACGGCAGCAAAAGCCGCATCTCAATCGGCAGGCCATCAAAACTATGGCCCACATCCTCCATCATCACATAACCGTTATCTGTACCAAAGAAAGCCGTTTCCTCGCCATCAGCATCTTCACCACGGGCAACACAAGTTGGGCTATGTAGATACTGAAACACAGAAAAAGCCATCACTGCTGGTTCCACCATCGTGGCGGGACGATGTACTGTGCATGTCACTCCACGCCCACCACGCAGATAAAGCCGATACTGATTTTTCTGGCGAGAACTTCTTGCAAATAACACCTGCGTGAGTAACGGATCCAATAGTCGTTTAATCTCGCGTGACAAGACACCAGATTCAAAGTCCCCGAAAGCTTGGGTAGCATTCAGCGAAGTCACACCGCGATCATCAAGAAACAAAGCATTACCCGCTGTTTCAACCGCCGTGCCACGCCGAGCACCAATATCCTGAGCGTGAGTTTTCAGCTGCCAATCATCAACCGATGCACCCGCCAAAAGATAAATCCGGCTAGAACAAAATACCGCCAGCAAATCCCCCTTAAGCGGACACAAACCTGTAATGTCATCCCCAGTGCCAAGCAAACCAGCAGTAGAATCAAACACCATCGGATCACCAAGATTGCTGTGTTGCAGCTGCCCATTTGGATAAGCCAAAAACAAATGGCTCTTAAATGCCTGCACCAAATACGGACGATCAGCAAAATCAGCCCGACAAATAGCCCATTTTGATACGGTGGCGGTACCATCCATAGCCGTGACTGTCAGCACCAATGATGAACCAGAATAACTTTTAACCTTCCCTTTCATCCAACACGTAGGATTGTCCGGATCATAAACAAACAGCTCATCATCCACTTTCCAAGATCGATTAGCTTGCGTGATGGTAAAAGTCTTATCACCCAGCGCAGGAGCAAGGCTAGACGTACTGTCTGCCTCACTGCCAAAAATCACAGGGAAAAACTTCAACTCCTGACCATCAAACCGCCAAGGCCGATTCTTGCCATCACAGCCATACAAACTTTGCGTATAGCTTGCACCACCAAAATTATGTGCAATGGCCTCCAAACGACCATCTGGCAATAACTTATCGGTGATCTTCTGCCATCCTTCTTTAGACGATCCATACAACGCCGCCGCCTTTCCATCTGCCGTATTTCGCATTGCAAAGACCCGTGCCTTAAAAACAGCCACCCCGCGAATAGGCCCACTGCCTGGCACTGCTTGTATCGCTGTTCGTCTCTCAATTTTTTCGTCTGGTGTTAACGCCGAAGAAGGGAATGGCCGGCCATCAAAACGCTCATAACCGTCAATCCTCCGATAGCCGTTTTGCCCGAATACCTGCTCAACATTATGAGCAACCAATGCCCGACCAGCCTTGATTGAAAATGGAGACGACTCCAAGTCCAAACCACCAGACAAAGCGAAATACTGCACTTCAGTCGCCATACCACCCCCTCTAAGCCAACGACCACCCCCCAGAAGAATCACCCAACGGAACATAACCATCGAGCGGATAAACCCCTCTCGTTACCGACTGACGTTGACGTTGCTCAAGTCGCTGCAACACCTCAGCAAACATCATCTGTGCATGGGGCAACAACTCAGTTGCAGAATCATGGGACGCATAGCGCATCAACGCTTTCCACACGATAACCTGCTGGAAAGGCTCAGGAATAAGCGGCTCAGCTGTGTCATTTTCCAAGTCATGCCGGTCACGGTAATACTCGAAATGCAGCTCATAAAACGCATCTGGAGCAGGGAATACTTGCAACCCACCGTTCGGCCAGCGAGTCATCACCACCGGTGCAGCAGGTGTTGCCCCGCCATACAACCGAACCAACTTCCGAAAATCAGTATCAAACGTTACTGTACTGACACGACCATCTGCCGCATGCACACTGATGCTATCCGTGACAATCTTGCCCACATCACGCAAGCCAAATGTGCCAGAAAGGTCAAGCACACCATCACCGGGGGACACATCAATATAAGTTTTCACCCACAGCCAATCCCAATCACGCATCAAAATGATGTCCTGATAGGCCGACCGCACCCACTCAATTAACTTCCTATTCATGCCGACCTGCCCAGCAATCGCCGATGGTCCATCCCCCGACAATCCCGCCTCACTATGTACAGCTCGGCACAGCTCGATGAAGGTCATTTCAAAACACTGAACGGATAAGAAGGCACTTCAGATGCTGTCATGGTTTTCTGGTCATACTCAACCGACACAGCAAGCCGCAAGGGCTCCAATACTTCCTCGGGTACTGTCACCGGTACCCCGCGTTTAATCAGCCAGCTTTTACCATTCAGACCAATAAACACATCATCACTGGCCCCCTTTTCCTTAGGAATCGTGATAGTGACTTCTTTTGCTGCCATAACTACCCCCAAAACAAAAAGCCCCGCATAGGCGGGGCAAATACCGAATCAATCACAACATCACAGCTCAGTGACAGCAACCTCAAGTCGTGCCATCCAAGCCTCGTTCAATCTGGCACCTGCCCACCAAGTTTTCCAGCCAACGGAACCGCGTTGACCCAGCGGATCACCACCGCGAGGCTGGCCAGGTTGCAGAACCTTAGGCTCAATGGCATTTTTTCCCTTAAGCGGCACCAGCCCATAACTATCGGCCCCAACAATCACCATGGGGTACACATCAGCGGCCGTGCCAGAAGTCGAACGCATCGCACCCTTAGCACCACCCGCATCCAAAAACGGCAACAGCACTGGCGATAAAATAAAGCGGATATTTTCAACTTTACCCACTTCATGCGGGAACGCCTTCACAGCTTGGCCATATTGTTCAACCGGCGTAAAACTCGGCAAATTGCGCAAGTCAGCTTCACAATCCGTGTGGGCAAAACAGATATAGGCTGCTGCCACAGCCTCAGTCTTGTAATTCGGACTTGCCGACAACGCTTTTGTGACAGGTTTGGCACGCATACGATGCAACATCCGCGTGACAGCACGAAGCTTGTTTAACGAAACAGGTGTATTCACTGCATTACGCGCGGTGCCATTCTGAAAGAACACATTAGTGCCACCGCGCAGCACACCCCACAACAACAGCTCACACGTCTCTGCAGCTTGTTCACCACACAACATCGTGGCATCTTTCAGCACCGGATCTTCTGCCAGATCCTGCACCTTATCAGTGATCTCAACATAATCCCCATACTGCTGTAACTGCACATTCACATCTTCATACGCCATCGCCTTGGCAACCGGCGTAACTCCTTCAGTGAGTGGCGTAGTCGCAGGCGCAAACGGCACTGGACGCCGGAACTTAACTGCTTCCGACTTGTTCGCTGGAACGGGCTTGCTTTGTCCAAATCGTTCAAGGACAAGAATCGGCTCTGCATGAGCAAGCATATCTGCTGCCGCCCAAGCAGCGGTGCGCTGGCTAATCGAACCATAAGTGGTTGTTGGCATAAATACTCCTTAGTGATCAAACGCGGGAAGCGTAAAAATTAAATGCCGCATCAAAATCATCCGGCACCCCAGACACCACAGGGGGCGGACGTCGTGTAGAAATCGCAGTACCAGACTGCAACTTCCGTTTTCGTTCATCCGTGACAGCTGCCCGTGCGACCTGATGCTGAGACTTAAACTGGGTCAACAACCAAGCAGATTCGCGAGGATCATCACTCTCAATGATTGACTGGATACGTGGCGGCTGGCTGGATAGCCACAGACGGAAATCAGATGTGTTTACTGTTTGCACCCAATCAGGATGCACCGCCTCAAGCGCCGCAATCTGTGTCTTACGCAACTCCTCCTGCTGCAACTGCAATGCTGGAATAGCGGCACGTTGTGCTGCTTCATCAGCAGCCTGCTGAGCAATCGCCGCACTATCCCGCAACAAGGCATCACGGAACCCTTCCTGAGCTTTCATCAGAATCTTCGCCGTTTCAGGCAAATCCAACTTCACCCGTTCCCACTCTTCAGGTGTCATCCCAACAGGGACAACCCCCTCCTGACTTTGCGCGATTGGTAAAGCCGGTGGTGTAGCTAGAGTGGGGCTACCGTGAGACGGCGTGTTGGTGGATGCAACTGGGGGCACACTAGGCTGTACCGCTGGCCGAGCAATCACCCCTTGCATCGCATTCATACGTTCTTGCTTTAACTGCACCTCAGCCAAAGCCGCATTAAACTTTTCCTCTTGTGCCTTATCGTCAATGTTCTCCACTGAAGTAGCGGGTTGAACCGCCACCTCAGTCGGTTGTACGCCCGCACTATCAACAGCTAAATCATCTGCCGGCTGATCATCACCACCAGAAAACTCAGCAAACGAAGCATCAAAATCATCCATATCGATTCCCACCAAAGAAAAAGCCCAGCAAAACTCTCTGCTGGGCAATCAATATCAGTTCAAAAATTACGCTATCCGTAAATTTGGTTAAAAACTCTCACCTTGATGACATAATTTTTCCTGAAGTGCATAACCCATTAGAGGCCAAACCTTGTTAATGGCGTTCTCGCGGGCAATCTTGCGGCCAATCTCGGCATCGAAGTTTTCTGGGCTGACACAGGCCGACTCGCCGGTGACAGTGAAGCCGTTGCGCAGCACCAGCACGCAGAACGTCAAAAGCGACAGTTCGGCAGGAATGTCGAACTTCTCCATGACTACTCCGGTCTGAACGCCAGAGGCCCACGCACCCTCTCGGGCAGTGAAGTAATGCTCGCTGGCAATGTTAGCCTCAATGTCAGCCGGGGTGATGCGTGGTGCGGTCAAGCCCTTGGCTTGGATTTCATTTTCGAGTTCTCGGTCAGTCATTTCTTTCTCTCTGAAAAAAGTAAAGCCACTTATTAGAAGCGGCTTTATACGTAAATCCCACGATCTTCAATTGAATCCGACGGCGGTTTATCCGACACCAAACGGCGGATATCTCGCATCAAAGACAGACGACCACGAACGAATTGCGTGTGCCGATCATCCAACGCAGGAGACAACAACGACTTCATATCCAACTCTTCCAATTCACAGAGCTCCCGATCAATTGCCTGCCAGACATCACTATTCGGATCAATCACCATCATCATATCCCCGCACCTGTCCCAATACGCAAAGCCGCCTCAGCATTAAATAGCTGATGCTTACTATCCAAGGTCATTGCTGTTTGCTGCCGCGCAGCTTCGATTTGAGCCGCAGTCAATTCACTATCAGTTTGCACTTTCAACAGTGCCATCTGTGCCTTACTCTCAGCCTCGGCTTCACGCAATGCCAATTCACGCGATGCAATCTGCTGATCCGCAGCAAGTTTTTGCGCATTCATCTGCATCTCAACTTGATGCTGTTGTTGTGCCGATTGCAATTTCTGCTGTTCCAACTGCAACCGCTGCTGCTCAAGTGCAATCTTTGGATCCTGTTGTGGTGGCCCTGACTGTTTGCTTTGCTGCATCGATTTAATCTCATCATCAGACAAAATCAAACCATCAGCATTGATATTCATCGATTGCACAAGCTTACGATACAACTCTTGCACCTTTGTAATCTCAGACAACACCGGATTCGACTGCGACAACTGCAACAACTTCAACAAACCATCGGTTTGCTGTTCTCGCACCAGTAGAGATGACGATCCAAGGGGCACAATTTCACAATCCCCTTTTGCACTCTCATCATCATCAAACTGCATAAACCAATCGTACAGCCGCATCAAAAAAGGCCGAGTAATACATTCATCGAACTGCCGCACCAAACGCCGCACCACTGTGTTTGCCGAGTTCATGAGAATGCCCATGCCTTGAGCCGTTTTCGTCACCGTTGGCCCCTGCTGCCCCTGTGCAATCTGCGGTAAGCCAGTCTCATCATCCACAAAACGCTGTGCCATCGAAAACAAGTTCACCAACTCACCAAGATTAGACTGAACAGGGAACACGCCAAACGCTGCATTGACCGGCACATTCTGCTGCTGCAACTCCCATACCTTACCCGGTCGCAACACCCAAGACCCATCACGCGGTGACAAAATCGCCGAATTAACGACAACCTGAGGCATCACAGACATCGATGCGTTATCAAGCAACATCCGCCACGCCGCATTACACACACGCTGACTATCTCGACACATGGCAGGGACACCAAAGCCGAACGGGCTCGAATCGTCTTTTTCCCACACGAAAAACGAATAGGGTTTCTCCCCCGTATCCAACGGGTTAACAATCGCCTTAATCACCACACCGTGACAGAACCAGACAATGCCCTGATACACATCCAACGGGTTCTCATCGATCTCCACCCCAGCAGAAATCAAATCCTCCTGAGCAATTTCACCGTGGTATTCCCACACCTCGAACCGGCCATCTCCGCGACTGTCACTTGATCTTGCATTATCAACCTCGCCAGACATCTGCCGCTTTCGCGCATCAGACTCAAGCAGCTCAGCAATCGCATGAGACAAAAAGCCAGCACTAGCAGGTAAACGCGCTAAGTCTCTCAACTGCTGCCGTGTCATACGATGCCGTTCGATCACCCACTCTGCTTCTTGAATATCCCTTGCATCTGTATCAACAAACACATCCCAAGGGCTCACTGATTCAGCCGCTGGCGTAATATCTTCACGAAAAGTCAGGCGACTAATTCCAGAAGCATCACGCTGCCACTGCTTCGCAAAGCGGTTACGAATCACGGGGCCCTTAAGCACGCCCGTACCTAACACCACAGCGTTATGGATCACATCACGCAACTGTGCGTTGTAATCACACTCCTCAAGGGCATCAGCCATCTTCTGCCGCATCAATTGCGCTGCCACAGCCGCATCCTCAGCCACAACCGATTGAGGAATTGGCGTTGGCCTGATATCCCAGTTTCGATCATCGGTCGGCATCAGCATCTCAGCCAAACGCGATTCTGCGGCATTACACTTAACTCGCGTCAGATTCACAAAAGCCTGAGACCGTCCCTGAGCCTTGAGCATACTGATGGTTTCCGGATCATACTCACCACGCCACTGCCGAATATCAGATAACCACCGTGTCTCAATATCAGACTTTGCAGAAACAGCATTATCAACAAGCGACTGCAGACGAGCACCAAACAACTGCAACGTATCACGACGCCTAGCCTGTGCCTGCTCATCCTCAAGCACCATGCTTTCATCTTCACCCATATCAATATCCCGAAAAACTATCAGCAGGCAGATAATCCGCCGTGACGTGCACAATCTTTTTCACCATCGGATCACGATGACCCACCACCAGATAACGGAATGCATCAGCCGCATGGCTAGACCAATCGTGCAACGGCCTTGCTTTAAACTCCTTGGTTTTGCGGTCCGTGTCCCTACGGTAATGCCTCAGCGCCTCAATGCCTGTCGCACAACGCTCGGCATCAAACCAACATCGATCCAGAAACAAACGCACTGCATGAATGCCATCTTGCAACCCGATCTGTGGTGCAATCCGAAAATCAATCCCTAACTTTTGAGCAACCTCAATGCGTGATTTACCTGTGCCAAGCTCGCGCACTTGCAAATCGTGAGGGCCAGTGTGGTCACCATACAGATACCCCTTCTCAAACAGCACCCGCGCATAATCATCTAATGCATCACCACTGCTCTCGTAGTAGTCAACGACGCGAACCTCACGCCCACAATTCTGATAAAACCAAATAGCCGTACTGTCTGAAATACCAAGATCCCACGCCGTATTAACTGGAATACCACGCTCAATCGGCACCCGTGTTACACGGCCCTCTGCCACAGCCCTATCAATATCTGCAGCGAAATACGCCCCAGCCACTGCAGCCTCAAAGCTGCACTCATACTCTTGCCGGTACTGATCTGGTGTCATACTGCGCAGGGCATCATCCAGCTCGTCTTTCGGTATCAGCCCCGTCTCAGACGCTCGCAACGTGATAGCAAGCCAACCCTCTGTTGCTTGAGCAAGCTGGTATCTTTTGTAAAAGTCATTACGGCCCTTGGGTGTACCAGCAAACACTGCCCAACCCTTACGATCAGACAGTGCCGGACGAATCACCTCGGCAAACACACCTGGCCGAAAATCGCCAAACTCATCCAACACAGCACCATCAAAATACAAACCCCGCATTGCCTCAGCGTTATCCGCCCCAAACAGGCGGACCCGATTCCCATTCACCAACTCAACGAAGAGCTCAGATTCGCTCTTATCGTCCATAACCGGCGCTGCAAACTCCTTCAAATAACGCCAAGCAATATCTTTTGCTTGCTTTCGATAGGGGGCGATATAGGCATACAACGCATTCTGCTTGGTCGTCGAAATCGCACCTGCTAGTAAGTCATTCACTGTTGCCACTGTCTTGCCGGCACGACGATGCGCCACAAGCACAGTCCAACGTTCGCGCCGAGCGTGGAACCTCAGGAAAGGCGAACGGGGCACATACAACATCTCAATTGCTGCCACTATGCCCACCCTCATCAATTGCTCGTGGCGGCATACCTCCCCAAGAAACCGCCAATGGGCCACCCCCAGCCCCTGTTACCTCCTGCTGCAACTTGTCACGCCACTTGTCCGGCTGTCGATTTTTCAGCCAAAACGTTGCAGCTGCCGTATCTGGCGGGTAATACTTCACAATTGGCGTCAGCGTCACAGAGCCTTGGTAGCTCGACACATGCACATCATCATGTGCATACCCAATTGCCCGAGCATAAAGACCCTGAGCAACCTCACCATCCGCCATCACCTTGCCCCGACGCAAGGCATTGGCAAAAGATCGATGTGCCTTCTTCCACTTGTTAATCGTCGTTTCAGACACCGAAAAAAAAGACGCCAATTCGGCGTCTGTCAAACCCAGCAAGCACAAACGATAGGCCTGCTCATCAAAATCAGAGTGATAAATCGGTTGCCTACCTACGGACTTCTTTACCTTTTTTACCTTCCCAGATGTTCTTACCATTACCCATTGCCCCCGAAATCAGTCCGCCGAGCTGGCCAAACATCGTTGAATACTGTGGCAGCTGTAACACCTCCCGTGCCAAAACCTGACCTGCCAACTGTCCAATCCCCGACGAATTGCCACGCACCACCGATTGGGCCGACTGCCGGTAAGGTGCAAAACGTGCATCGGAAGACAAATAACCGCCCAACCCACCAGCCAGTGCCGCCAGCGGATCAACCTTTCCGGATCGCACCAAACTGGGCACAGCACCAACTGCAGCCCCTGCAGCTACCTTCCCAGCTGTACCAAGATTCGCCGCCTGAGACATCGAGCCCAGCCCAGCCGTGGCCGCACCAATCAGTGCATTCTTCGGGTCAAACTTCCCAGTCACCATTGCCGGCATGCCACCACCCACAACCGCCCCAGCAGCCATCTTTCCAGCCAAAGCAGAACCCGTAGCACTCCCAATTGCCGGTGCCAATGCCCCGCCTGTCATCGCTGCCAAAGACCCCATTGCCGCGACTTGCAAGCCATCCATCAACTTATCCGACCAATCTTTTTTAGTCTGATAACGCCATGACCCAGCGGGCACAAGCCACCCAAATTGCGGGTGATAGCGCAACATCTTTTCGAGCCCCGGTGTATACGTTGCGTCATCATCAAGCGGCATACTGACCCACTTCACCCCGCCAATCTCCACACCATCAGCAGGCATCCCGCGTGTGTTCACAATCGGCGTATTCGTTTGGACAGACTGCTGGATAATCTTGTCCTGCATCTCTGGCGAAAGCCAACCACGCCAGCCACCTCGCCGGTTAACCATCTCGTCACCATAAACCCCCCCGGCAACTCGATCAGCACGAGACACATCCACATCAGCCCGACCATCAAACTTCACATCAGGCATCGAATTCAGACGCGCAACACTCCCAGCAATATCAATACGCGTTGGTGCCGAATCCTCAGTACCCGTTACATACACCAAACCAGACCCAAACCCAGAAGCCTTTAACTTCTGATCAATCGCAGCATGCAGCCCATCATCAAGCCTTGGTGCCGGACGTCTATCAGACCACCCTGCATTAACACGTGCCTCATCAGCAGCAAGCCTCTGCGCCATCTCATTCATAAACTCAGCATAGTCACCTCGGGTCTTAATCTCCCGAGTAGACCAGTCGCCCAGACTATCCATCCCAGAACGAAGCAAACCCATGTACTAGCTCCCAAACGAAAAAAGCCCTGAAGCAGAAGCTTCAAGGCTTTATGGCGCAGTTATCCACGCTAATGTTTTCATTCTATTTTTACTCACAACACCATGTCAATTAACATTAAAAATATGCCATTCTGGACTAAACTAATTCAACAAAAATCCCAAAGTCTTGAACTGTTGTCTGGCAACCAATACAAGCCAAAAAAGTAGGAAAAATCACCCTGTTTTTACAACACCTCGGCGTGTACCAAACGCTGTTTTAACAAATCAGCAAGCTGCAACTCAAGAACAGCACAACCACGCCGTAAAACGGCATTTAAACGCTCACACGCATCAGCAATCCGGCGTGAGATCGTCTGTTGGCTTAAACGATAACTCTCAGCCATCAACTGCTGACTCCTAATTCCTCTACCCAACCACCTCCGCACCAGCTCAAGTTTTAACGGCATTGGCCAGCCCTTTGGCAACACCAACAGTGCCGACTGCTTAATTGACTTCGCAGACCCCAAAAAATACGCAGTCAACACCGCCTGCTCATCTGCAGGCAATCGGCCCACCTTAGCAAGCACATCAACTGCCATACACCGCAACTCACCTTGGGACATCCCAACAAAGGCAGGTGATGTGCGTTCATGATATGGGCTAATCTGCACAGATTCCGTCTCAAACATCTGAAAAGACCAACCGAGCAAGTCAAGCACAGAGAAAAACATCAGAACTCCTCAACATCCCAGCCACCACCGGCTTTTTTCGTTCGAACACGCACGGCCAGAAATCGGAAGGGATATAACTCAGCTGCCACCTTAATCTTCACACGAGCATCATCAGTCCAAAATCCCTTCACCTCATGCATCTCCATCTGACCATCACCACGCAGCACAGCAAAATCCGGCGAATAAAAACATCCATCAGCCAGCCGCAGCTTTACCCCCTCAAATCGGTACCACAGAATCTCACCAGCTACTTTCTGTGCCTCCAACGCTGCTGCATAAGCCTGCTCCGTTTTATTCATCACACCAGCTTTCAAACGGCCCAGTGCAAAAGACTTATTCATCACGCAGCAACCCGATTGGTAAAACGACCTTTCAACATTGCCATCGCTTCGCTAATACGCTTTTTCGAATCAGCAACCGACACACTCTGTTTGCCAGGAGCAGGTAAAGATAACGCTGCCGGTGGAATTTCCCGCCAAGATCCCTTCTGCATCTCAGCATCCAATGCCGCTGTCCATCTCGTCTTCATGCTTCCCCAAGTACCATTCCGCATGTCAAAAGCCCCGATCTTTGTTGCCGCCCAAAAAATAGCTGGATGAGACCATGTATCCTTGCCTCGATCTCGCAACTGCAGCTGCGTCACCGCCTCAAAAAATGCTGCCTCAGGCTCAAGCACTGGCCGACATGCCACCAGAAACTCGGCGAAGCTTGGCGGCCACGCGAATCTCTTGCGGCAAACATCAAGACCTGTTTTCACGTCCTGTACCGTCAAACCCTCCTGAGCAAACCCCTCAGCCCACGCCAACCGCCAATTCTCCACCGCTTGCTCACACCCAAAAGCCGAGCGGAATTTATGCGGATAAAGCCCATCAAATCGATTGAACAAGTGATCAATCGGTGCAAGACCATCAAGTTTTGGATGTGGTTCAAGCCACACATTCAATCTGCTGAGTGCCATAAAAAACTCCAACATGGTTGCTATTACGATGACTGCTGCCGCGATTCACGAAAGCAATAGGATCAAACTTCTCTTGTGCTCTACCACCAACACTCAAACGGCTTACACGGGCCGAGCTGCTTTGTGCTGCTGTGTTTTGTTTCTGTGGTTGTGCAGATGACTGCCGTGCCTTCAACAACACAGTCCGCGCACACTTAAGGGCATAACTAACAGCAGTTGCATTGCGTTCCCGCGCCATCATGCAACCGGTTTGCAACAACTCCGGAGTTAAACCGCTATCAACCAACGTCTTCAAGAACTCAA
Organism: Aquaspirillum soli; assembly: GCF_054781915.1. Taxonomy (NCBI): domain Bacteria; kingdom Pseudomonadati; phylum Pseudomonadota; class Betaproteobacteria; order Neisseriales; family Aquaspirillaceae; genus Aquaspirillum; species Aquaspirillum soli. Next base: position 155,667 of record NZ_BAAGTM010000002.1, read on the forward strand.
GTTCTCGTTGGATCTCCGAATCTTTCCAGCCATCTGTCTTCAGCAATCGGGCAAATTGTGCGAGGCGAGCTACCCCTGATGTTTTCGCCGACTCAGCAAAATTGCCTCGCGCGGTAATATCATCTCTGTTTTTATATCTCTGACTCTCTGATATGTGACGCTCATGGCTAGCGTTCATGTCTTCAAAAGCAGGCTGCGAAAACTCTTTAACATCATGATTTGAAAGGTTTTTTTGTTGTTTTTTATGTGCATCAAAACCCGTGACGTTCATTTGACGTTCATCTTTTGGGCAAAATGAAGCGTTTTCTGATGTTTTTGCCTTTGATAATCCAACCACCAGCATGAGATTCTTTTGCTCTTCTGGTGTGGAAACTCTCTCCGTCAATCCGACACGGTTTAGCTCATCAAGCTGGCATCTGATCGAGCGATGATTTGGCAAGTAAGGTTTGCGCTTGCTACCTCTTGCTGGATAAAAGCCAACTACAGTGCCTAATCCGTTAATACTTACCCGCGACTCACGACCCACAGTGCCGGTCTTGATGTCCATGCACGGGCGCAAACCCAATACGTAAAGCCGCATTGCCTCCAAACTGCACTCAGCAAGCAGTGACAGCTCCTCGGCAGACAGATAAATACCGTTCATTTCAATCCCCAAGTGGCCACATCAATCCTCTCGCTTACCTGCGCGAGAAAGCTTAGAGTTAAATCCATACAGGTACTGGTTAATCAAAACGGCAACGAACTCACTTGCAGTCAGCTCATGAAACTCAGCAGCACGCAGCAAATCGTTTTTTGCTTGCGTCGTGATGCGAGACTTCACTTCCTCAGTCCGCTTGCTGCCAAAAGGCAGCTGTCTTGATAAAAGGATTCTTTGACACATGAAACGGTTACTCCTTCGCGATCAGCACAGCCAAGTTTTCTGTCTTGTCAACCACCCTTACATGCAGAAGCAACAGAGCATTTCCGACATGCCAAGAAATTCTCCTACCACGGTCTCCCGACAGAATTGAGTTGATCAACGAGAGGCTAATAGCGGCTTTTCTCGCGATCTCTTGCTTTGTTAAACCTGCCTGTAGCAGGTCATTGATGATTTTTTTCCAATCCATTCAATAATTTTAATCACATTTGTGATTTATGTAAACACGTTTCGTGATCTCATAAAAACACAATTGTGTTCTTGAAAAGACCTAAACTAAACACATGGATACTTTTGGTGATCGCGTCCGCGCTAGACGCACAGAATTGGGAATGACTCAGGGGACGCTTGCGAAAGCAGTCGGGATGAAGTCCCAATCAGGAATTGGAAACATAGAAAGCGGTCGGAATGATGGTTCTCGATTCTTGCTTGAGCTAGCAAAAGCCTTAAAGGTTCGCCCTTTGTGGCTTCAATATGGACAAGGGGAAAAAGAAGCTCCTGTCGTAGAAACCATCAGCCAAGAGCAAGAAAATCCACCACCAAACCTTTGCATCATTTCATCATCAGAAGATGAAGAAAAAAGAATCATCGAAGCTTATCGCAACGCCCTTCCAGAAGAACAAGAAGTCATAAAGACAATACTGTTCAAAGAGGGGGCATCATCAGGGTGGTTGAGTCCGCTTATTGCTTTGAGTTTAACGGGAATCATCCAGCAAGCTAAAAGTTGGCTTGAAACGAAAGTAAATCAAAACGCCCGTTCTGCATAAGAGTGGCAATGTAACTTATGTTAGATGGAACTCCGAATCAACTCGTGAGACTACCTAACTGTCTTACAGATTTCTCAAACCTATTACTTATATCGTCATGGCTTAGTGCGTGCCTCTGTCTACTAGGTCATGACGACTCTGTGTCGGCACGTTTCACTTTCCGAAGTGCGGACAGCGATTGAGACTCAACAGCTGCACGAGTCTCTGATGCAGCACTGTGGTAACGAGACAGCAATTCCCTGTCTGCTGCAGAAAATCATAAGCAGCCTCAATTGCCCTAGCGATTTTTTCACCAAAAGATTTTCGGCCAGCAATGATGTCTTTGATTTGTCTATCCGGTTTTCCTGCTCGTCGCACAACAACGGCAAGCCTATGAGCATCAACTAGCACGGAAAAATTTTTGCGTCTGATTCTTCCTATAGGACTGACACTGTCTGTCTTCATACCTGCCCCCTGATCAATCGTTGTAGCCAGCGTTTCTAGCTTTTCACGTCCCACAGATAAACACCACTCAAAAAATTTTTAACACAAAAAATCACAAATGTGTTGACAAAGAAAATCACAAATGTGATTATTCGTCCAACAGCACAACGCGTGTTAAACACAAATTAACACGAAGCATTGATCTCTAACAATCTACAAAACGCCCGTGCACGGGGCGCTTGGAGGGCACCAAGTAAAAAACAGGGACGGGCGACGCAACAAAGCGGCGGTAGCTAAACTATCATTGCGCTCGGTAACACAGTGCAACAAACAATCTCATAGAGATGGTGCAACACTCGAAAGAGTGTCAGCACTAGCAGAGCTTGGCTTTTTTCAACTCATCCGAAAGATGTCGAAAATCAAACCATTGCTAGGCTCTGCCAGTGCTGATCATAAAAAATCACAACTAACTTTTCCATCTGGCCACTCGAAAGGGTGCGTGGATGCAAGCGGGAACCAGATACCGATCTTGCCCCCTGTCATGCGGTGTAATCACAGGCTGCTCGCCAAGGACATGACGCAGAGCCGACCAGCCGCCGTAAGCGGCTACCAACACGCAGCAGCATTGCCGCAGTGCTGCGCCGTGTTGAGAAAGCACTCGGAGGCCGAAAGGCAAATGGGCAGGCGAGGCCAAAAGCCAAGCAATCAAGAGGCTCCGTCGCTACTGACAATTACCCCGTATGGGGCGAAGTCCCGAGAAGCAGGTAGCGATTTTGGTGCAGATCAACATGACCCCCGTAAAAGCGGGGGTCACCAACACTAGGGCCAGTAGCAGGTTCATCCTGTCTGGTGTGCCAAGCGGTAGCTCAATTTTTCTCCTCTCACTCAACAGACCGGCCTCGTGCTGGTCTTTTTTTTGGTCAAATTTCAGTCAAATGGGGTTTTTAATTGGTTTTTGAATGATAAAAAACTAGAAAGGGAACCATGTGAAATTAAAAAACGTCATCGGAGCCGCAATTTTCGCGGCTCTCTTTTTTGGTACCAGCGTGGCGGCCGAAAAAGTCGCCACCGCACTAAACACCGCTTTTGCAAAGGGGCAAAACAATGATAACCGGAACTGAAAGCGTAACAATCAAAGCAACGTGCCTCGGCCCACAAACCTACACCGTCGAATGGTGTGTTGACGATGACGAAGTCGGCATCCATTCCGTCAACGGCATTGACTGCGACTTGCTTAGTGCGTCTTTTATCGATGCACTAACTGTTCAGCTCGTTAAGGACTGGAAAGAAAGAAACCTCGAATCTTTGGCAGAAAATGCGGCCGACGAAATGCTGTTACTGGAACTTGTGTGACTACCAGTGCATGCCCTTACTGAGGGCATGAACGGGTTGTTACAACAGGAGAAAAACATGGCAAAAAAAGCCATCAGAAACCGAGTAGAACAGCGTTTACATGCAGCAGAAATCTCATCTTGGAAAAAAGGCAGCGCAATTGTGCAGCAGCCAGACCCCAAAAAGCAGCATGTCAGACTGCAAATCCAATACCTAAAAGAGCTGCGCGAAGCAGCCATCTAACCCAACCCGCCACTGGCGGGTTTTTTATTTCAAGGAGTCGAAATGACAGCAACTTCTCGAGAAGAATGGCTCGCACTGCGTCGCCAAGGTATTGGTGGCAGTGATGTGGCGGCAATTTTGGGGCTCTCGAAATTCAAAACACAGCAAGAACTGTGGATGGAAAAAACAGGGAGACTGGTACAGCAACAAAGTGCCGACGCCGAAGAGCGGATGCACTGGGGAAACACACTTGAGGACGTGGTTGCAAAACACTACGCACAGCAAAGCGGGAAAAAGGTGCAGCGTATCAACCAAATCCTCCACCATCCAGAGTGCCATATCGCAATGGCAAACCTAGATCGCGTCGTCCTGGAGGATGGCAAGCGGGGGCGATGGGATCCGGCGGTGGGCAAAGTGCTGGGGGCGGAAAAAGTGCTTGAGGTCAAAACTGCGCACGCATTAGCGGCGCGTGGTGATGGGTGGGGGGAGCCAGGCACAGACGAAGTGCCAGAATCCTACTGGCTGCAGTGCATGTGGTATATGGGCATCACAAAACTCCCCACGGCAGACCTTGCCGTGCTTTTTGGTGGGCAAAAGTTTGTGACGTACACAATCGAATACCAGCCGGACGTTTTCGAGCCGCTACTGGAAAAGGTGGATCAGTGGTGGAAAAAGTATGTGGTAGCAGACACCCCGCCACCCCCGAGAAGCGAGGCAGATGCGCTATGGCGATGGCCGTCTAGCAGTAGCGGCAAGTCAATCATTGTCGATTACCAAGTCTCTGATGCTGTCGAACGTCTCGTGCAAATCAAGCAAGAAATTAAAGTGCTTGAGTATCAAGAAGCTGAACTGAGGGACGTGATTTGTGCGGCATTCGAAGATGCCGAGGTAATCACTTTTATGGGCGAAAAGATTGCAACCTGGAAGAGCAACAAGCCAGCTTTGGCAGTGGACAGCAAAGCGGCGCTGGCCGAACTGGCCGAGAAATTCGGCGCCGAAGCGGTACAAGCCGTGGTTGAAAAACATACCAAAACCAAAGCAGGCGCACGAGTGTTGCGTCTGTGCGCATAATCAAGGAGTTTTAGCATGAGCAATATCACAACCCAACAAAAAGGCGGCTTTTCGCTGTCGCCGCAAAGTCTCGATGAGGCGATTCGCTTTGCCGACATGCTCTCAAAGAGCAGCATGGTGCCGAAAGATTACCAGGGCAATCCGGCAAACTGCATCATTGCGATGCAGTGGGGGATGGAGATCGGCTTGCAGCCGCTGCAGGCCATGCAAAATATTGCCGTCATCAATGGTCGTCCCAGCATCTGGGGTGACGCCATGCTGGCCATCGTGCGCGGTTCTGGCCTATTGGAGTACATCAAGGAGGATCCCACACCAGACGGGTGCGTTTGCAGGGTGAAGCGCAAAGGAGAAGATGAGGCGGTGCGGGAGTTTACAACTGAAGATGCAAAACGGGCCGGACTGCTTGGTAAGCAAGGCCCTTGGCAACAAAACCCAAAACGCATGATGCAGATGCGCGCCCGTGCCTTTGCTTTGCGTGACGTCTTCCCCGACGTGCTGCGCGGGGTGCATGTCGCAGAAATCGCCCATGACGAGCCGCCAGAGAAAGACATCACAGCGGAAAGCCAAGAGACATCCACGCCATTGCCCCCAAAGAAAGGCCGCGCAAATAACGTGCGCGCAGCTCTCGCCAAGATAGAGACAGTGTCGCTAGAAGATGCGCTGAAAAAGATTGAGGAGGCTCAGAATCAGGAAGAACTAACCGCAGTAGGTGAGAACGTATGTCCCAAGTTGGCGCCAGATGATCGCCCCACAGCAAGAGCAGCATTCAAACGGCGCCAAAAGCAGCTTAATGATGTTGTTGGAAACGACATGCCATCACAAACACTAGAAAAACCCGAATCGCTCGACAACTTGGCAGCCGAAATCTCTTACGCTACCAACAACGAGCAAATCGAACAGGTCTTAGCTCGTGGTCGTGCAGCACTAACACCAGAAAATCAGCAACTGCTAGAAAAAGTAGCGGAAGACTTCCGATTCACAGATACAGAAGCGTAAGTTTTAACAGACTTACAAACCACTAAATCAAACACAAAGCCCGCAATCAGCGGGCTTTATGTTTTTGGTTATTCTGATTCTGAAAAAATAATTTAAGAATTAAGGCAATCACAAATGAGTCATACAAAAGAACCGTGGGTACTGTGCCAACAAGATGGTGACAATAAGGCCTTCACTATTTTTGCCGAGTGCCAGCTAAAGGATGGTCGGATTGGGCCTGAGGAGTGGGGCTGCCATATTGCGGAGGTTGGGTTGGCTTCAGGCAATTTTGAAGCCAATGCACGCCGCATCGTGGCATGTGTAAATTCATGTGTTGGTATCAGCACCGAAAACCTCGAAGATAACAAACCAATCATCGAGCTTGCGAATGATTACAACGCGGTGCTAAAGCAGCGGAACGAACTGCGGACGGCGCTCGAAGAGGCAATCGAATACCTAGAGGCGCTCGAAGAGGTGATTGAAAGCCTTGAGTTGCGCGCGGAATGCGGCGAGTTAGGGGTGAATCTGCTGCCACGACTGAAAGCGGTCATCGCCAGCGTGAAAGGTGGTGAATCACCAAACCACAACGACGGCTGGATTTCCGTGCTAGACCGACTGCCAGAGCGATTCCTTCAAGTCCTTGTAACCGTAGAAGAAGATGGCGAGCGGTTTGTGGAAATCGATGCCTACCAAGTTAATGATTGGTGCTCGCCTAGCAACGGCAGAAAAGTCACCCACTGGAGGCCGCTACTAGAACCAGCGGCTGAGCAGAAAGGCGGTGCAGTATGACGCTGGTTGAAAGGGTCTGCTGGTGTGGCAAAAAGTTCATGGCCAAGCCTGCTGATGTGCGGCGAGGATGGGCAAAGGCGTGCTGCAAGAGTCATGCCGCTCATGTCAGGGAGAAGAGACTGGACCGGCATGGATACCGCCTCAGCGAAAACGGTAGCGCCCAAGACTTGGACGCAGGTGACTGGGAGGGCAGCGGATGGGACGCTCATAAGGATTCGTTTTAACGCAGGCAAAAAATAGCAAAGCAATTTAACCAACCCCGCCAAGCGCGGGGATTTTTTTTGGAAAAAATAATGTGCAAAGAATTACTACAAAAAATCCGCGTTAAAAAGGGCCATCACGCTGGCCGATTAGGTGTCATCGTTGACCAATACCCAACCGGACACCTATTCGCCAGCCTAGCCCCTCTTAACAGCAAAACAATCAGTGCAACAGAGATTCTTACCCAATCAATTGCGGGAGTCCTACTCGAACCTGGGGAATTCGACCATGCAACAGTATGAGGTAAAAATCCAAAAACATTGCCCAATCGCAAACCGCGTCCGCTACATCACCAAAACCATATTTGCCGAAACATCAGCGGATGCCAGCAAGCAGGCACTTGCGATGCCTGAAACCTCAGGAGATGTCAGCATCACCGTTCAACCCACAAAAAGGAAAATCCATGCTTACAAGTGACGATGAAATCATCTGGCGGACAGACTTCACCAAAAAAATGGGAGTCACAACAAACACAGTACGCCGCTGGATCAGAGATGGCAAAGTACCACCTCCGGACATTGACTTAAGCCTCAAAATCCAAGGCTGGCGTACTTCGACGCTGCACAAAGCGGGTATCAATATTCCACCGTGCCGTGCATAAATCCAACCAATCCGCGTGCGCCTGCAACATCTCGCGGCGCACGTCCAAATATCTTGCTCGATTATAAACAGCACGAGTCTTATTCGTTGGCGTGTGAGCAAGCTGCATCTCAATTGCATCGGGATTGTAGCCTTGCTCATTCGCCCACGTACTGCCGACGGACCGCCAGCCGTGGCCAGTCATGACCCCACCAAAACCAATGCGACGAATCAAATACAAAACCGCATTCTCCGACATCGGACGTGTGATCGTGTGCTCATTCGGCCACACATAAACACTACCACGACACCTCATCTTCATGTGCCGCAAGATCTCAACTGCCTGTTTAGGCAACGGCACAATATGATCCCGTGCCCGTTTCATCTTTCCCGCTGGTATCAACCAGATACCCTCATCCAAATCTATCTCATCCCAACGCATCATCCGCAGCTCATTAGTGCGTACCCACGTATAAGCCAACATCCGGCAAGCCAACACACTCTGCAAAGTCGGTGTTTCAAGAGACAAACGCTGCATAAAGGCAGGGACATCACTTAACTCAAGTGCGGCAAAACTCCGGCTCTTTGCTTTACCAAATGCTTTGCGCGGGTCAATCATCGCTGCAGGGTTAGACTCCATCAATCCCTGTTCGGCCGCCCAATCAAAAACCTGCCCTGCCCACATCCTCACCCGACGTACATACACAAACAGGCCAGCCTCATTCATCCTGTTCAGCTCTGCCATCAAATCCTGACGTGAGATCGATCCAACATCCTTTTCGCACAACGCCCGTAAATGCATCTCAAGCCCTCTAAGCGCATTTGTCTTATAACCATCAGACACATCATGCCGCCCATCCCAATATCGTGTGTAAGCCTCCCGAAAAGTTACCACCTTCTTCGGTGCCGCTTGTCGAGCGGCCATAGGATCGATCCCATTAGCGATCATAGCCTTGACAGAGTCTCGGTGTTGTCGAGCAAGAGAGAGAGAAATTTCTGGATAAGAACCAAAGCTGATAGTTTTTGGCTTGTTGTTAAAACGATACGCCATGCGCCAAATTTTGCTCCCTGTTTTTGAGATAAACAGGAACAAACCACCCCCATCAAAGACCTTCTGATCTTTATCGGCCGATGGTCTGAAAGCCTTGCAGCGAGCGTCTGTCAGCGATTTTGTAGGCATCCTACACCCCCGTTTTTTAAGATGCCTACAAAAATGCCTACAACTGTGCTGAGTGCCTCTGTTGCGCACGGTTGTAGATTGTTGTCCTTGTAGGCAAAAAAAAACAGCAAAGCCATGATTTTACAGGGTTTGCTGTTGTGGTGTGTTGCTTACTTCACGCCTTCGTTGAGGCTGAGTGGCGGAAGTGGTGAGATTCGAACTCACGGAGGGCGTAAACCCTCGACGGTTTTCAAGACCGTTGCATTAAACCGCTCTGCCACACTTCCGCTAAAGAGATGCGCATCATACGAGATTTTCAGCGTGTTGTCTAGACTGCAACAACATTTCCTCGGCGTGTTGCAACGTGGCAGCGGTAATGTGTTCACCGCCTAGCATTCGCGCAATTTCCTGTGTCCGTTCCGCATGGTTTAACACATGAATTCGGCTAAATGTGGCGGCCTGATCGGTGTGTTTACTCACTTGCCAATGCTGTGCACCGCAGGCGGCCACCTGTGGCAAATGCGTCACACATAACACTTGATAATGCTGTCCCAACTGGCGCAGTTTCTTACCGACAATTTCTGCCACTCGCCCACCAATGCCAACATCCACTTCATCAAAAATCAATGTTGGGACAGCGGCGAGACGACTGGTCACCACTTGTAGTGCCAAGCTGATGCGAGATAATTCCCCCCCCGATGCAACTTTGGCCAACGGTCGCAAACTCATGCCAGCATTGGCAGATACCAGATATTCCACTTGTTCCAAACCATACGCGGTTGGGCTGGCACAGGCGGAGAGTTCGATAGCGAAACGGGCGCCACCCATCGCTAAGCTTTGCATTTCGGTTTCAACGCGTGCGGCTAACTGCTGGGCGGCTTGTTGCCGCAGACGCGATAACTGTTCTGCAATTTCTTGATAGGCTTTTTCGAGTCTTGCTTCCTCTTCACGCAGGGCCTCCGGTTGGGCTCGTTGTTCTAAGGCAGCGCGAGCGAGTTGCAGACGTTGTTCAACGGCAGGCAGTTCTTCTGGTCGGGTGCGATATTTCCGTGCCATGTCATGCAGCTTTTCGATACGACGCTCTAAACGCTGTAGCTCTGACGGGTCTTGTTCTACTTCGTCAACATAAGCTCGCAAGGCATACACCGCTTCTTGTAATTCTGCTTCTGCTGATGCTAACAATGACAGCGTATCATGGATACGGGTATCAAAATGGGCCAAGCGGCCTAGTCGGGTTTGCACCTGTGCCAACCGATCAAGGCTATTGTGTTCGCCCTCGGCGAGGGTATAACGAGCATGTTCGGCACTTTCTAATAACTCGGCTGCATGGGCAAGGCGGCTGTGTTGTTGCGACAATTGCTCCCATTCGCCTTCTTGCAAGGTCAATTCAGCCAGCTCTTGCAACTGCCACTCTAAACGCTCCCGCTCTGACTCATAATCGGCTGCATGCTGTTCGGCTTCAAGGCGTTGTGCCTTGGTGTGTTGCCATTGTTGCCACACGTTTTTTAAATGGGCGGCGGTATCCAGTGCGCCGGCGTAAGCATCGAGTAATTGTCGCTGGATATCGTTTTTTAATAGTCCTTGGTGGGCGTGTTGGCCGTGAATTTCGACTAATAAACTGCCTGCCGCTTTGAGCTGGGCTAAGGTGACGGCTTGGCCATTGATAAAGCTTTTTGAGCGGCCTGACGCATCGATAACCCGCCGCAACAATAATTCGCTTTCTTCATTCTCTAACGCCTGTTCTTTGAGCCATTGTTGCAGCTCCTCTATTCCATGAATATCAAACCGTGCGGCTAATTCAGCGCGGGGTGCGCCGTGGCGGACTAAATTGCCCTCGCCGCGCCCGCCCAATAACAGGCCAAGTGCATCGAGTAAAATCGATTTACCCGCGCCGGTTTCCCCTGTTAAGACTGTGAATCCACGGTCGAATTCCAATTCCAGTTGATCGACAATAACAAAGTGACGAATAGAAAGATTGAGTAGCATGGCTTCAGCAAACAGAAAAACGATGGAAAAGTTATAACAGGCGTTCGCCCCAATGTAGCTTGTGCCGCAGCATATCGTAGTAGTTGTAATCCAGCGGATGTAAAAAACGCATGGTGTTAGGGTAACGCTGGATCACGACTTGATCGAGGTCTTGCAGTGTATGGTGTTCTTGACCATCAAAATGTACCCGCGCATCTTGGGTTCGCGTCATGATAACAGTGACTACACTTTGATCGTTAATGGCAATGGGTCGATTTGATAGAGACTGTGGACAGATTGGCACCAAAGCAATCGCGGGCACTGTGGGGTGGAGAATGGGCCCACCGGCAGCTAAAGAATAGGCTGTCGATCCCGTCGGTGTGGTTACAATCAACCCGTCTGAGCGTTGGCTATAGACAAATTGCTGATCGACAAACACCTCAAACTCTATCATGGCACCGGTCGCCCCTCGGCTAAACACCACATCATTTAAGGCAAGGCTGTGTGCAATCTGTTGTCCCTCGCGCACAATGGTACAGGACAATAACATCCGTTCTTCTGGACAGTGTTCGCCGCGTAAGATGGCACTGACAGTGGTTTGCATTTCATGCAGGGGAATGTCAGTCATAAATCCTAAACGCCCCTGATTGACGCCGATCAGCGGGACTTTATGGGGGGCCAGATGGCGTGCGACCGAGAGCATTGTGCCATCGCCTCCCAACACCACCGCCACATCAATGCAGTTTCCCAGTTGTGCCCGTTCTACTTGCGGGTAGGCGCTGGCAGCAAGTAGGGGGTCTTGTTGAGTATCACGGTCGATAATGACGCGCAAACCTTGCTGGTCTAAGTGTGCCGCAAGTTGCAGAAGAGATTGCGCTACTTCTGGTCGGCTGTGTCGAGCAATCAGACCAATCGTAGAGAAAAGACGGTTCATAAAAGTATCGTGCGCCTATGTAAAACATCGGTTCTAGGGCGGCAGGATAAGGCTGCCGCCGATTTCATAGAACCTCCGCGAGGAAACCCCTGACTTGAGTCAGGGGAGGAATTGCGCTATCGTCAGTACGTCGCCCGTATCCCTCTCGTGGCATGGCGGCAAAGCCGAATAACGGGGGATTGCACAAACTGCCGTTTGTGCAACCGGCCTTGTAAATGTCCGGAATGTGGCGGGTTTTCCTGACCATAAAGCTTCTGTCTTTAGACGGGAGTTGATTTACTTTGTCTTAGGCAAGATCAAGCGCATGGCCATAGGTGCGGATCAGCTGGGCAAGCGAATGGCATTCTAGTTTGTCAAATAAGCTGGCGCGGTGTGACTCAATGGTGCGTGAAGAAACTTGTAACACCGAAGCAATTTGCTTACTCGAAGCGCCTTGCATCACTTGTTTAAAGACTTCGCGCTCACGCGGCGACAGCCGCGATAATTTAGTTTCGACTTCTTGATGGGCGGCTTCTTGGCGATGTTTTTCGATGCTGCGTTGCAGCGCGGTATCAATCGCTTTGAGCAAGGCACGTTCATCAATCGGTTTTGTTAAGAAATCCACTGCCCCATTTTTGAAGGCCACCGCACATTGTTCAACATCACCATGCCCAGTAATAAAGATGATAGGCAAATCGGCATTGGCCAACTGTAAAATTTTTTGGACATCTAACCCAGAAAACAAAGGCATCCGTAAGTCTAAGATCACGCAAGCAATTTGGTGATCGTGGTGCTGGTTGTAGGTGGATAAGAACACTTCGGGAGAATCGTAGGCAATCACTTCAAGGCCGTTGGAACGCAACAACATCGACAGCGAATCTAACACCGCCGGATCATCATCGACCAAATAGACAATTGGCTGTTGCGCTTGGCTAGGGGTTGGGGTGTGGGGTGTGGTGTCCATAGTCGTTTTGATTCATAGAGGCAATAGGAAGCGACAAGATAAAGTTTGCGCCGCCATGTGGCAAGTTTTGTGCTTTTAAGCTGCCCCCAAACGATTGAGCGATAGTCTGACAAATCGTCAATCCCAAGCCCATCCCACTCGCTTTATTGGTAAAAAACGGTTGAAATAATTTCTCAAAATCGCCTTTGGCAATCCCTTTGCCGTTATCCGCGATAGAAAGACGCACCATACCGCTGTCGCTGCTGGTGTGGAGGGTGAGTTCGCCGAGATGTCCCATAAATTCAACCGCATCCATGCCATTGCGTAATAGATTGAGTGCAATTTGTTCTAACTGAATCGAGTCGGCCATCACAAGCGGTAAATCGGGCGCTAAGTGACATTGCACTTTCACGTGTTTTCTTTGTAATTCATGGTCAGCCAATTCTAAAACATCGCCGACGACTTGATTGATTGAGATGGCTTGGATATTGACTGGGCGGCGTGTGATAAATTGTCGCAGACGATGAATAATGCTGCCGGCGCGTTGTGCTTGGTTGGCAATTGCCTGCATCGCCCGTTGTAACTGATTAAATTCAATGTCTTCTTCCGGTTCATCTAACAACCGCAAACAGGCTTGGCTATAGCTCAAGATGGCAGAAAGCGGTTGGTTAATCTCATGGGCGATCCCTGAGGCCATCTCACCCATCGTATGCAGACGACCGACGTGGGCCAGTTGCACTTCATGTTCACGAATGCGCTGTTCGCTGGCGGCGAGGGCTTCCATCGCACGTTGCCGTACTGGGCCAATGTTGCGGAACGTGAGCACGCCACCCCGCACCCGTCTTTCATTAGAAAACAGCGGTGAAATCATCCCTTCCACATGCAATAGGGTATGGCCTTGCCGTTGTAGCCGCGCATTTTCGCCGAACTCAATTGCCTTTGCCTCTTGTAGGCAATAGGCAAATAAATTATCTGGCAAGGCGCCGGATTGGGTGCGGACAGTAAACAGCTCTTGTAGCGGTTTGCCTAATGCATTGCCTTCGTCAAGTTGTAACAACTGACATGCAATTGGATTGATATATTCAACTTGTTGTTGACGATTAAAGGTGATGACGCCATCACCGATGGCTTCTAGTGTGACCTTTGCTAATTCGCGTTGGCGGCGGAGTGAGGCTTCGGCTTGTTGTTGCTGGCGCTGTGTGCGCTGTTTTTGCAAAATCCCACGCATTAAAAAGAAACACGCCGCCCAAACCACTGCCCAGCCAAATAATAGATAGGTCCACTGTGCATGTTGCCAGCGCGTTTGCCATGCAATATCCAGCACAAATGGCTGACTTTCACTGGGAAGCCCCAAAGTTTTTTGAAAACGAGGTAACCAAATGCTGCTGTGATCGTTGGCTTTAGATTGATACAGTGGGTGTACCATCGATTCTTTGCCGTCCGTATGCCGCATGGTGAGGGTAACCCCCAAATTGGATTTATGCGTACTGGCATCGATCAATTTTTGGCTATCGACCAACAAAACCACAATCGCTTGTTCCGCCCCTTGCATCGGATGGATGATGTTATCGGTACGGATGGCCTGCATCAGCATATAAGAATAGCGCCCTTGAATCGACACAAACCCCCCTGAGGCGACGGCATTGGGGTGGCGTAAGGCGCGGGCAACGGTGCGTTGCAAGATCGGATGTTGCAGTAAATCTAAGCCGATAATAAACGGATATTGTTTTTCGGGCGGCTCACGAAACACGATAGGCGCATACAGGGCACGGTCGGGAGCGATGCGCCAAGGCTGTGCTTCACCAAAATGAAATTCGCGGATATGAAACGGTTGTTGGTACAAAATCGACCACGACATTTCAAACTGTGGCCGCAGGTGGTAGGGCACCGGTGAGATAAATTCAAACGACTGTAGCTGTGGGTGTGGTTTCAAAAGATGGGCGGCGTATTGCCGAATGTCCTCTAAATCGATTACCCGCAAACTCTCGAACAAGCCAACAATGCTATTGAGTACATGCTCATTTTGGCGCAGTTGGGTTTCGATATGGCTGGCAATCAGCTCACTTTCTTTATCAAACCGATCTTCCCACTCGCGCCATTGCCAATAACCATAGACAGCTCCCACCAATAAGCCACCGACTAACCAACTCAAAAACGCTACCATTCGCCACCGTGATGGCAAACGATAGAGGATTAAAATCATACGGCGTAGTTTACGTCGCATGATCTTCATGAAAGAGAGGTTTGTCATGCGGTGATGATGACATCAGCAATCCTCGCTCGGCAAGAGGGTTTCTAATAATTTTTTGTCATTGCCCATCGTCATTTGATAACGAGTGATACGCCCGTTATCCATTGCTAAATAGCCGCCTTTATTGCCATACCAATCTGGAATCACCCAACGTGATAACAGCCGCGAGCCGATGTGATGACGATGATGGCGCGGGCGGTGGGTGTGGCCGTGGATGAGATAGTCTGCTGCTTGCTGGTGCCAGCTGTGTTCAAGGGCTGCGGTGTTGACGTCCATAATCTGGGCGGTGCTGTCTTGCTTATGGCGTTGGCTACGCTGGCGCAGTTTTTCTGCCAGTTGTTGGCGGAAAGACAACGGTAGACGCCGCAACAAGGCCAATCGCCACGGCTGTCGAATTTTTTGTCGATAGCGTTGATAGGCGACATCATCGGTACACCAAATATCACCGTGGGACACCATCACGCGATGGTGTTGACACTGAATCACGCTGGGATCTTCTAGCAAGGTGGCACCGGTTAACTCGCTAAACCGTTGCCCGAGTAGAAAATCGCGATTACCACGCATGATAAACAGAGGGGTGTTATAGGCGAACTTCCCCATTTCAGCAATTAACTGACAATTTAAAGGGGTTAAGTCGTCATCACCAATCCAGTATTCAAACAGGTCTCCCAAGATATACAGCGCGGCACACTGCCCACGATGGCGCTGTAAAAAGGCCGTGAATAAGGCATTTAGGGCCGGAGTATCCGGCCCTAAATGGAGATCTGCGATAAACAGCGTACGCACGAGGCGTTATTGCGCTGCTGGCGCGTCGGCGATCAATTCAGCTTTTTCAATGATCACATTTTCCACTGGTACATCTTGGTGCATCCCTTTGCGCGAGGTTTTCACCGATTTGATGCTATCCACCACGTCGCGACCTTCTACCACTTCGCCAAACACACAATAACCCCACCCTTGCGACGATTCGTTTTTGAAGTCTAAGAATTCATTGTCAACGACATTGATAAAGAATTGGGCGGTAGCCGAGTGAGGGGCATTGGTGCGAGCCATCGCAATGGTATAAGCCTTGTTTTTCAGGCCATTGTTGGCTTCGTTTGCAATCGGTTCGCGGGTGGGTTTTTGCAACATCCCTGCTTCAAAACCACCGCCTTGGATCATAAAGCCATTGATAACACGATGAAAAACGGTACCATCGTAGTGGCCATCTTTCACATATTGTTCAAAATTAGCGACGGTAGCAGGGGCTTTATCTGCAAACAGTTGCAAGGTGATGACACCAAAATTAGTAGTCAGACGAATCATTATCGGTATTCCTATCAAAAAAAGTCATCAAAAACAGATTATTCGCTTTTGAGAATCTGGGCTTGTTCAATCACTACAGGGTTGACTGGCACGTCGGCGTGCATCCCTTTTTGGCCGGTTTTGACCTTGGCAATGCGGTTGACTATGTCCATACCTTTGGTGACTCGGCCAAACACCGCATAACCATAGCCTTGCACATTAGGGGCCCGATGATTCAGAAAATCGTTCCCCGCTACATTGATAAAAAATTGTGCGGTGGCGGAGTGAGGGTCTTGGGTGCGGGCCATCGCAAGGGTGCCGGGCTCATTTTTTAAGCCATTGGCTGCTTCATTAGCAATGGGGGCGCGGGTGGGTTTTTCACGGAATTGCGCATCAAAGCCCCCCCCTTGAATCATAAAGCCGTCAATCACACGGTGGAACAAAGTTCCGTTGTAGTGCCCCTCTTTAACATATTGTAAAAAGTTGGCGACGGTTTTCGGAGCACGCGCTGAATCAAGTTCAACTTGGATAGTGCCCTGATTGGTTTTGAATTCGACTGTGGGGGCAGAAAACGCCATGCTGCTACAGCAAATGCCGAGGGCGAACAGAAAACGACGCATTGTGGACTCAGCCTTAAGGTTATACTTGCGCGCTGGATGTTATCACAGCCTTTGAGCAAAATTCGCAAATGTCGTCACCGATTACCTACACTTTACTGTTGTTATTAGCCTCGAATGTCTTTATGACTTTCGCTTGGTATGGCCATCTAAAAAATTTATCCACTTCGCCTTGGTATATTGCTGCCTTTGCAAGTTGGGGGATTGCTTTGTTTGAATACCTGTTGCAAGTCCCTGCCAATCGCATTGGTTTCACTGTCCTGAGCCTAGCCCAACTAAAAATCATCCAAGAAGTCATGACCCTGTTGGTGTTTATCCCCTTCTCAATTTTTTATATGAATCAGCCATTTAAGTGGGATTTTGTTTGGGCTGGGTTGTGTATGTTGGGGGCAGTGTATTTTATGTTCCGGTCTTGAAAAGAAAACCAACTCATCTGACCGTATGACATCTTGCTGTTTGTCTCTGTTTTAACAGTATTTATTTGTTCTACTCTTTTGGTATATTGAGGTCAAAAGAATGGCAATGTATGATGTTGAGATTTTGAAAAATCTTTGACATCAAAAATGAAACCATTTTTTGCACATTCTGGTTCTGACAAAAATAAAACAGACTGGCAGCTTCTCCATGAGCATCTGCAATCTGTCGGTCAACTGGCTGCCGAACGTGCCGCCCCCTTTGGCGGTCAGCAGTTGGCGCAGATTGCCGGCCTATTGCACGACATCGGCAAGTACACTGACGAATTCCAAGACTATATTAATCGCAGCCTGATTCGCGTCGATCATTCCACCCGTGGCGCGATGCTGGCGGTTGAGCGTTATGGCCCGGTGGTAGGGCGCTTGCTGGCCTATGGCATTGCCGGCCACCACGCTGGTCTGGCCAACGGCCGCGACCTCGGTAAGCGCAGCACGTTGGAAGAGCGGCTCAAGGGGAAGGGTTTGCCGGTGCTGGTGGATCAGTGGCAGCAGGAAATCCAGTTGCCGGAACGCCTGCAACTGCCCCCCATCACCGGGCGTAGGGAGCGCGTCGCTTTCCAGCAGGCCTTTCTGGCCCGCATGCTGTTTTCCTGTCTGGTCGATGCTGATTTTCTCGATACCGAAGCCTTCTACAACCGCATCGAACACCGCTCATCACTGCGTTCCCACCAACCGCCGGCGCTGACCGAACTACGTGCGGCGCTGGACGATTATCTAGCAGGCTTTCGCGCTGATTCTTCAGTCAACCGCATTCGTGCTGACATTCTCGCCCATGTACGCCAGCAGGCAGAATGTCCACCGGGGCTGTTTTCACTGACGGTGCCGACCGGCGGCGGCAAAACGCTGGCTTCGTTGGCCTTCGCGCTGGACCATGCCATCCGTCACGGCTTGCGCCGCATCATCTACGTGATTCCTTTCACTAGCATCGTTGAACAGAACGCCGCTGTATTCCAGCAGGCGCTGGGCCAATTCGGCGAACAGGCGGTGTTGGAACATCACAGCGCCTTCAATGACGACCGTAGCAAAGACCGGCAGGCGCGCGACAAGCTGCGGCTGGCGATGGAAAACTGGGATTTTCCGATCATCGTTACCACGGCGGTACAGTTCTTTGAGAGCTTGTTCGCCGACCGGCCATCACGTTGCCGCAAGCTGCATAACATTGCCGGCAGTGTGATTATCCTCGACGAAGCGCAGACCTTGCCGCTGAAACTGCTACGTCCCTGCATGACTGTCATTGACGAACTGGCGCTTAACTACCGCTGCAGCCCCGTGCTTTGCACCGCAACCCAACCTGCGTTGCAGGCACCGCAATTTAAGGGTGGACTGCAAGGGGTGCGTGAATTAGCACCGAATCCCCCTCAACTGTTCCAGCAGCTGGCGCGGGTGCAGATTCGGCAGGTGGGCATCCTCAGCGATGAGGCGTTGCAGCAGCAGATGGCGGCGCGTGAACAGGTGCTGTGTATCGTCAACAACCGCCGTCATGCCCGTGCGCTGTACGAGTCAATAGCTGGTTTGGACGGTGCGCGCCATTTGACCACCCTGATGTGCGCTCGTCACCGCAGCGAGGTGCTGGCCGAAGTGCGTCAGCGCCTGCGTGATGGCTTGCCGTGTCGGTTGGTCGCCACTTCGCTGATTGAGGCTGGAGTGGATGTGGATTTTCCTTGCGTGCTACGCGCCGAAGCTGGGCTGGATTCGATTGCCCAAGCCGCAGGGCGCTGCAACCGCGAGGGGAAACGGGCACTGGAGGCTAGCGAGGTGTTGGTGTTCCAAACCGAAAACCCAGATTGGAAGGCTCCGCAAGAGCTACAGCAGTTCGCTCAGGCCGCCCGCGAGGTGCTCCGCAACACCAGCGGCGATCCGTTGGCACCCGAGGCTATCACCCGCTATTTTCAGCAACTGTATTGGCAGAAGGGTGAACGCGAACTGGATAAAGCTGACTTGCTGGCGCAGATCGAAAACCAGCGGCTGGAGGGGATTCCGTTTGAGATGCTGGCCGATAAATTCCGCATGATTGATAGCGTACAGTGTCCGGTGATTATTCCATTTGATGAGATGGCAAACGCCGTCCTAAAGGATATTAGATCTCCTAAAGACGGAGGTGAACTGCCCTTAGTGCTAGCGCGGCAGTTGCAGTCCTATATCGTGCAGTTACCTCGTCAGGGCTATGAAGCCTTACTGAAAGTCGGTGCTATTCAGCCGGTGGCACCCGAGCGTTATGGTGAGCAGTTTATGGTTTTGGATAATCTTGATATTTATCATAATCAATGTGGGTTGAGTTGGGATAATCCAACATTTAAGTGCGATGAAAGCACATGTTGGTGAGGACTCGATGCTAATCAAAAAAAGGAGGGTTCATGGCCTATGGAATTCGCTTGAAAGTTTGGGGTGAGCGTGCTTGCTTCACTCGGCCAGAAATGAAGGTGGAGCGTGTCTCCTACGATGTCATCACGCCCTCGGCAGCGCGCGGCATTCTTGAAGCTATCCACTGGAAACCGGCGATTCGCTGGGTGGTGGATCGTATTCATGTGCTCAAGCCGATCCGCTTTGAATCTATCCGCCGTAATGAAGTGGGCGGTAAGTTATCAGCGGCCAGTGTCAGTAAGGCCATAAAAGCTGGCCGCACAGATGGGTTGATCTCCCTAGCGGATGAAGATCGCCAGCAGCGCGCAGCGACTGTATTGCGCGATGTCGCCTATGTGATTGAAGCCCATTTCGAACTGACCGCTAAAGCCGATGTTGGCGATTCGGAAGGCAAGCACTTGGATATTTTCAATCGTCGTGCGCGCAAGGGGCAGTATTTCCACGCGCCTTGTCTGGGGGTGCGCGAGTTTCCCGCCAATTTCGAGCTGATCGAGCCAGATGCTCCACTGCCGGCAGTACATGCCGATCTTTTGGGCGAGCGTGAGCTAGGTTGGATGTTGCACGACATCGACTTCGCCCACGACATGACGCCGCGCTTTTTTCGTGCTGTGATGCGCGATGGGGTGATCGAGGTGCCTGCTTGGGATAGCGAGGAGATCAAAGCATGATTCTTCAAGCACTCAATGACTATTACCAGCGTTTGCGGACGCAGGATGTTGGGGTTGCTTTACCGGGCTACAGTCAGGAGGGTATCAGTTACGCGCTGGTGCTGTCGGTAGAGGGACAGTTGGTCGATGTGGTTGACCTTCGTGAGCAGACAGGCAAGAAGTGTTTTGCCTGCAAGATGCCGGTTCCGGCTTCCTTCAAACGCCCGGGCACCACGCCGAAGTCGTTTACGTTCTGGGACAAGACCAGCTACGTTCTGGGGGTCGCTGATGCCAAGTTGAGCAAGGAAGACAAAGTCAGCGGAAAGTCGCCAGTTGATATAAGGCTTGGGGAACATGCGGCATTTAAGGATCATCATCAGAAGTTGCTGGCTGATGCGGATGATCCCAGCCTGCAGGCGCTGCTGAAGTTTCTTGCGCAATGGACACCCGATCAGTTCCAGCCGCCACGGTTCAATGCCGAGATGCTCGACAGCAATCTGGTGTTCCGCCTTGATGGTCAAATGCAATACCTACACGACACACCAGCAGCACAAGCAATCTGGAGCCGTTTGCAGGCCGGTGCGGATAGCAAGGAAGGTATGTGTCTAGTCACTGGACAGCGTCAACCGCTGGCACGACTACATCCGGCGATCAAAGGTGTGAACGGCGCACAAAGCTCTGGGGCCTCTATCGTCTCTTTCAACTTAGAGTCGTTCAGCTCCTATGGCAAAGCGCAGGGCGACAACGCGCCAGTGTCTGAACAGGCCGCATTTGCTTATACCACAGTGCTTAACCACCTGCTGCGCCGCGACGAAAGCAACCGTCAGCGCTTGCAAATTGGTGATGCCAGCGTGGTGTTTTGGGCCGAGGCCGCCAATACCGCACAGGCTGAGGCAGCAGAAATTTTTTTCGGGGAAGCGTTTAATCCGCCGGATGATGCTTCTGAAACCAACAATCTGCGCCGAGCGTTGGATATGGTAGCCAAAGGATATGCTTTGCGCGAGCTGAGCCCAGATTTGAACGATGATACTCGGCTGTATGTGCTGGGCCTGTCCCCCAATGCTTCGCGGCTGTCGATCCGTTTTTGGGAAACCGGCAGCCTACATAGCTTCGCCCTACGGTTAGCTGAGCACTTCCAAGATCTGGCGCTGCAGCCACAGCCTTGGAAGACCGAACCGGCCATGTGGCGCTTGCTACATGCTACGGCGCCCAGTCGCGATGGCAAGAGCAAAGCGGAAGATATTCCACCGCAACTGGCTGGCGAGCTGACCCGTGCCATTCTGACCGGCAGCCGGTATCCGCGTAGCTTACTCAATACCATCATCATGCGCTTGCGTGCCGACGGCGATATTTCCTGCACACGGGTCGTACTCTGTAAAGCCGTTTTGGCGCGTGATTTGCGCCTTGGTGTCAAAGGTATTAACGAGGAGATCCCTATGAGTCTTGATAAAGAAGCCAGCAACCCGGGCTACCGGCTGGGCCGGTTGTTTGCGGTGCTGGAAAGTGCTCAACATCATGCGTTAGGCGGTAAGGTGAACGCTACCATCCGTGATCGTTATTACGGAGCGGCTTCCGCCACCCCTGCGACCGTGTTCCCGATGTTGCTGCGTAATACGCAGAATCACCTGTCCAAGGTGCGTAAGGAAAAGCCGGGGCTGGCGGTTACGTTGGAGAAGGAAATCAGCGAGATCATCGACGGCCTGCCGCCACAGTTCCCGCGTAGCCTGCGGCTGGAAGATCAGGGCCGTTTTGCCATTGGCTATTACCACCAGTCTCAAGCCCGTTTCGGCCACAGCAAGGACGAAGACGCCGACACCACCGAATCCACCGAGCAAGGAGCAGCAGAATGAGCGCCATCGCTAACCGTTATGAATTTGTTTATCTATTTGATGTGACCAATGGCAACCCAAATGGTGACCCAGATGCCGGCAATATGCCGCGTCTCGACCCAGAAACCAACCAAGGTTTGGTGACGGATGTTTGTCTGAAACGCAAGATTCGTAATTATGTGGCGTTGGAAAAGTCTGATGCCGAGGGCAAGCCAGAACAGGGCTATGTCATCTATATGCAAGAAAAGTCGGTGCTGAACAACCAGCACAAACAAGCCTATGCCGCGCTTGGTATCGAGCCGGAGCCTAAGAAGCTACCTAAAAACGAGGCCAAGGCCCACGAACTGACTCGCTGGATGTGTGCCAACTTTTTCGATGTGCGCGCCTTCGGTGCGGTGATGACCACTGAGGTTAACGCCGGACAGGTGCGCGGCCCGATTCAACTGGCTTTCGCCACCTCGATTGATCCGGTTATCCCGTTGGAGGTGTCGATTACTCGCATGGCAGTCACCAATGAGAAAGATCTCGAAAAAGAACGCACGATGGGCCGCAAGCATATTATTCCTTATGGCTTGTACCGCGCCCACGGTTTCATCTCTGCCAAGCTGGCCGAGCGTACTGGTTTTTCCGAGGGTGATCTCGAATTGCTGTGGCGTGCACTAATCAATATGTTCGAGCACGACCGCTCGGCTGCGCGTGGCGAGATGGCGGCGCGCAAACTGATCGTGTTCAAGCATGACCACCCGATGGGCAATGCACCAGCGCACAAGCTGTTCGATCTGGTGAAAGTGCAGCGTGTTGAAGGTGAAGCCGATACACCAGCACGCAGCTTTGCTGATTATGAAGTCAGTATCGACCGTGATGGCTTGCCGACGGGCGTTACGATTGAGGAAGTCTTGTAAGGCGGAGGCGGGCATGGAAGACGATGACCTAATCCCGCTGTCCGCCCTTCAGCATTATTTGTACTGTCCGCGCCAGTGCGCGCTGATCCATGTTGAACAGCAGTGGGAGGAAAACCGGCAGACCGCCGAAGGCCGCCTACTGCACCAGCGTGCCGATCAGCCTCAGACCGAGCTGCGTCATGGAATACGCACTGCAACCGCCATGCCATTGGCGAGCCGTGCGTTGGGCATCAGCGGCATTGCCGATGTGGTCGAGTTCCACGGTGAACGGCCCTTCCCTGTTGAGTACAAACGTGGCAGGCCGAAGGCGCATCGTGCTGATGAGGTCCAACTGTGCGCGCAGGCGTTGTGTCTGGAGGAGATGCTGGGACGGACTGTGCCTGAAGGGGCATTGTTTTATGGACAAACCCACCGCCGCAAAGCGGTTACCTTTGATTCTGCCCTACGCAGTCTGACCCTTGACACCATCACCGCCACCCGCAATCTGCTGGACGGGCAGGATACCCCTGTGGCGCAATACCAGCCTAAACGTTGTGACGCTTGCTCATTGATCGAGCTGTGCCAGCCGCGTTTGCTGGGGCGCAAACAGACCGTCGGCCAGTGGCTGCGGCAACAACTCAAGGATTGAATCATGCGCCGGCAACTCAACACCCTGTACGTGTCATCAGAAGGGGCTTGGTTACGGAAGGATGGTGCCAACATCGTCATGGAAATTGACGGTGAGATTCGCGGCCGGATTCCGGTGCACATGCTCGAAAGTCTAGTGTGTATCGGTCGGGTATTGGTATCGCCGCCGCTGCTGGGCTACTGCGCCGAACAAGGCATCTGCATCAGTTATCTAACGCCCAACGGTAAGTTTCTCGCTCGCGTCGAAGGGCCGGTATCTGGCAACGTGCTGTTGCGCCGCGAGCAGTACCGGCGCAGCGACAATCCAGCTAGCTGTGCCGCCATCGTCGCTAATTTTCTGGTCGGTAAGGTGTATAACCAGCGTGCTGTGATCGGGCGTGCTCTGCGCGATCATGGTGACAAGTTGGCGCAAGAGGCACGTACGGCACTGGAAATCACTCACAAGCGATTGGCACAGATTGCTGACCGTTTGCTGTTCGAACAAGAAGTGAATGTGCTACGTGGACTGGAAGGTGAAGCGGCGAATGCCTATTTCGAAGTATTTGACCATCTAATCCGTGTGCCAGATCCTGCCTTACGTTTCAAGGGACGCAGCCGCCGACCGCCGCTTGATCCTGTCAATGCCTTGCTGTCATTTCTTTACACGCTGCTAACCCACGATTGCCGTTCAGCACTGGAAACCGTTGGCCTTGACCCTGCTGTCGGCTATCTGCACCGTGATCGACCCGGACGGCCAAGCCTTGCTTTAGATTTGGTCGAAGAATTCCGCCCTGTTTTAGCCGACCGACTGGCACTGTCATTGATCAATCGCAAGCAACTGACTGCCCATGACTTTCAGTTTATGGACAACGGTGCCGTACTGTTGCGCGATGAGGCGCGTAAGACCGTGCTGATCGCCTATCAGGAACGCAAGCGCGAAACGCTGCGCCATGGGTTTCTGGAGGAAGCGGCACCGCTCGGTCTATTCATGTTTATTCAGGCACAGTTGCTGGCGCGGCATCTGCGCGGTGATTTGGATGCCTACCCACCTTTCATTTGGAAGTGAGCGCCGCCCATGATGGTTTTAGTGAGTTATGACGTGAGTACCGAAGGCGACGGCGCCCGCCGCCTACGCCGTGTTGCCCGTGCTTGTCTCGATTATGGCCAACGTGCCCAATATTCAGTGTTCGAGATCGAGGTTGATCCGGCGCAGTGGGCGATGCTCAAAAATCGGCTGTGTGGGCTGATCGACCCAGAAGTGGACAGTTTGCGTTTCTATTTTTTGGGGAAAAATTGGCAAGATCGCGTTGAGCATATTGGGGCTAAACCTGTGCTTGATCTGAATGGGCCGCTGATTCTCTAAATTGCGAACCCCAAGCGACCGAATAAACCCTGAGCGATTCGCAGATTGATAGTGCTTTGAATTTCAATGCTTATTTTTAACAGTATGGGGGAGGAGGGGGCAGTTAGTGATGTTTATAAAACAGATTCGCAAAAACACGTCTGTTTTCTTTTGGGAATGAATACGTTATAAGCGAACAGTCGCGCCCCACGCGGGCGCGTGGATTGAAACATTCATTTGCGTAAACCCTTAGATCAATTTCGACTGTCGCGCCCCACGCGGGCGCGTGGATTGAAACCGTAAATAGCTAATACCGCTTGTCGCCCCCGAGAACACGTCGCGCCCCACGCGGGCGCGTGGATTGAAACATCACGTAATGGCGGAAAGAGTCGAAGAAACCTTGTCGCGCCCCACGCGGGCGCGTGGATTGAAACTTCACGTGAAATGGCCGCCTTGGGCGCTGTTTTGGGTCGCGCCCCACGCGGGCGCGTGGATTGAAACGCGATGATTCGTACCGCGCTGAGATCATCGCATTTGTCGCGCCCCACGCGGGCGCGTGGATTGAAACTTGTCACCAAAGAGAGAGCCTAACCCCCCACCAAGCGTCGCGCCCCACGCGGGCGCGTGGATTGAAACATAATCGCGAACCGACACAAAATCACCATCATACTGTCGCGCCCCACGCGGGCGCGTGGATTGAAACATCGCGCCCTGAGATACCGACTCAGGCACAGGTACGTGTCGCGCCCCACGCGGGCGCGTGGATTGAAACCACTGCTGCTGTATCTCTTTTTGCATCGCAATGGTCGCGCCCCACGCGGGCGCGTGGATTGAAACGTCCAGCTTGTCCAGCACGCCACCCGAGGCATACTGTCGCGCCCCACGCGGGCGCGTGGATTGAAACACGGCGGGTCATCAGGAACTTGACCATGCCGACGGTCGCGCCCCACGCGGGCGCGTGGATTGAAACCAAGCAAAATGCGCCATGTGGTGTTGTCCGCTTTCGTCGCGCCCCACGCGGGCGCGTGGATTGAAACTACTTTGTCAGATACAAGAGAGCCATAAATGTAAAAGTCGCGCCCCACGCGGGCGCGTGGATTGAAACTGCGTCTTCTTCGCGGAAAGTGTCTTGCAGTTTAGCGTCGCGCCCCACGCGGGCGCGTGGATTGAAACATGGTCATGGAGCCAAAACCAAGAGAGATTAGCGCGTCGCGCCCCACGCGGGCGCGTGGATTGAAACATTTAGCACCAAATCCACGTTTGGCGGACTTATTGGTCGCGCCCCACGCGGGCGCGTGGATTGAAACCCTCTAATGCATCCCAAACGGGGGGGGCTTGGGTGTCACGCCCACACAGGTGTGTTGATTGCAATACGCAAAAACAAGGGATTAGGAAGGGGTGGGCGGGGGTATCTGTTCGTCCAGATACTTTTGCACTTCCTCTTCTATTCCCAATGCCCACCAATAAGGCGCAAAGCTTTTCTCTACAGCCCTTGTCACCAGCTTAATAAAATCGCCATAGTCGTCAGTACAATGCGCTTTATCCAAGGCTTGATAATAATCCAAACGCTGTTCCACCTTGATCACCGTTGCAGGAAAACCTGCTTTCATCAGCTCAAGATTCATCAATAAGCGCGATGTGCGACCATTGCCATCGACAAAAGGGTGAATTTTTACAAATTCACCATGCACACGCGCAGCGCGTTCGATCGGGTGCAATACCTGAGCCTCATGATTGCACCAGTGGATAAATGCGGCCATCTGCTCCTGCACCTGCAAGGCATGGGGTGGGCGGTGTTCTGCGCCAGAGATCAAGACATTCACTTGTCGGTAGCATCCAGCATGGTGGCTGTCGATATTTTTCAATACCAACTGATGCAGGGCTTTAATTGTCCATTCGTTCAGGGTTTGCTGCTGGCCGACCAGTTCCTCGACAAAAAGGATGGCATCACGGTGATTGATGGCCTCAAAGTGTTCGCGTAGGGTTTTGCCACCGATGGTAATCCCTTCCAACGCCACCTTAGTTTCCTTGAGAGTGAGCGTGTTCCCTTCAATCGCATTGCTGTGATAAGTCCATTGCAACACCAGATTGTCGTGTAGGTTGTTCACCACTTGCGTATTCAGTGGGCGGTAGGTGTCTAGCTTTGCTTTCAGCAGATCGGCTTTGAAAAAATCATTCATCATTTTTTCGATGAGTCCTGTCATCGCATGACTCCTTGTCTGAATTGGGGGAATCTTACACTGAACTGGGCTGAAACAATTTGTCACCTTCATGCTAAATGCGTTAGGCTTGTCGGCCTTTCTATTTGCGGAGGGGTATGATGAGTTGGTTTGCTTTTCGGCCTCGTTTATACGAGGCATTGCGTGGTTATGATCGTCAGGCCTTCCGCAACGATCTCTTTGCTGGTACCACAGTCGGCATCGTTGCTCTGCCGCTGGCGATGGCATTTGCGATTGCCTCCGGTGTCTCGCCTCAATCCGGCATTTTTACCGCCATCATTGCCGGTTTCCTCATCTCCGCCCTCGGTGGAACCCGCGTCTGTATCGGTGGGCCGACGGGGGCTTATATTGTGATTCTGTACGCGATTGTGTCGCGCTATGGTTTACAAAATCTCTTGATCTGCACCTTTATGGCGGGGGTAATGTTGGTGGCAATGGGCTTGCTGCGAATGGGGCAGATTATTAAATTCTTTCCCATGCCATTGATTACCGGCTTCACCAACGGCATCGCCATCCTGATTTTACTGACGCAATTAAAAGATTTTCTCGGGCTAACCGTGACGATGCCGTCCGGCTTTTTCGCCACCCTGCAAACGCTTGAACAACATATTGCCGATTTTGATTTACCCACTCTATTGCTATCGAGTGCGTGCCTCGCCTTGATTTTGTTATGGCCAAAACGGTGGGGGAAGTTTTTGCCGGCGCCGTTTGTGGTGCTGGTGATGGCCAGTGTGTTGGTGCTGGTGTTGGATGTGCCGGTGGCAACCATTGGCAGCCGCTTTGGTGGCATTCCTCAAGGTCTGCCCCAGTTTCAAATGTTGACCTTGGACTTGGCCAATTTATCCGACCTATTATTGCCCTCGTTTACCATTGCGCTATTGGGTGCGATTGAATCGTTGCTGTGCGCAGTGGTGGCGGATGCACAAACCCACGATCACCACGACTCCAATCAAGAACTATTAGCACAGGGCATTGCCAATATGGTGGTGCCGTTTTTTGGCGGCATTCCGGCGACAGGCGCGATTGCGCGCACCGCTGCCAACATCCAAAACGGCGGCAAAACACCGATAGCCGGCATTGTTCACGCTGCTTTGTTATTGGTTGTGGTGTTAGTGGCGGCGCCTTTGGCTAAATACATACCACTGGCGGCTTTAGCGGCTATTTTAATTGCGGTCGGTTTGAAAATGGGCGATTGGGATATTCGCAAAGCAGCGCAATTCCCCAAACAAGACACCATTGTTTTAGTGATGACCTTTGTGTTAACGGTGGTGTTTGATCTTACTGTAGCGGTACAAATCGGCATGTTATTGGCTGCGGTATTCTTTATTCAGCGCATGGCAACCAGCACTTCAGTGCAACAGCTGTCACCAGAATATGGCTATGTATTTGAACGCCATTCTATTGCCGGTAAAGACATTCCCACCGGCTGTATCGCGTTTCGGGTCGAAGGGGCGTTGTTTTTTGGGGCGGTGGATCGCTTAGACGATCTGTTAGAACGCAGTGGCGAGGCTCAGGTTGTGATTTTGCAATTGCATCGTTTGGTGCTATTGGATACCACGGGTTTGCTGGCGTTGTCTGCACTACATCAACATTTTACCGAGGCAGGAAAAACGCTGGTGTTATGTGGCGCAGGTGGAGAAACGGCAGAAATGTTGATCCATTCGCGCATTGCCTTACAGATGGGCGAACGTAATTTACAACCCGATTTGGCTGCTGCACTCGAGCGCGCTCGTGAGTTATTGCATGTACGACCCCATTTTTAATTCTATGGGATAAAATAACTGCTGATATTCCAAGTTTGCTTTTCATTGCGCGTAAAAAACTTTTATTCTGACGTTTGTTATCAGTTTTAATATTTACTCACCTAATTTTTGTGAGAAAATGCACCCCACCTCGCCACAAGTGGGGTGTTTTTTTTGTGTTTGCCAACTGATAACCTGCTATGAAAACCACGACCTTGTTCTCTCTTTCTCTGCCGCGTTGGCACCGACTGTTACAGCGTGGTCTATGTTGCGTTGGCTTGTTGGCATTCCCTATGTGGGCTGGGGCGAATGTGGAACAAGCCCCGCCCCCTTTGCCGCCGCTGCTGGAAACACCCGCCACCACCGCTACTTTGCCGGCTGCGTGGCAAAATCAAGTGCTGCCATTTCAAAAAATGGGCGCCTACCAACCTATCCGCTTACGCGGGGTTGATGTGGCGCGGGAAATTCCCTTTGGCGTGCGCTTAGATCAATCGGTGAAAGAAGCAAAACTCAAGCTGCAATTTAGCTACTCACCAGCGCTGATTTTTCCACTTTCACACCTGAAAGTGCAGCTCAACAAAGAAACGCTGGCCACGATTTCGTTAAAGCCTGAACAAGCAGGGGCGTTGGTAACACATGAAATCCCACTTGATCCTCGCTTTTTTGTCGATTTCAACCAATTGCGTTTGCAATGGATTGCCCACTATAGCAATGGTTGTGAAGATCCGTTGCACTCCAGCTTATGGGCCGAAGTCAGTCCACAAAGTGAATTACAGCTCAAATTAGCCCCCGTTAAACTGCCAAACGATTTAGCATTATTGCCCGCGCCCTTTTTCGACCGCCGTGATCAAAGCCGTTTAAATTTAGTGATGGTCTTACCACAGGGTCAAGGCCTCACCGAGCCGGCGCGGTTACAAGCGATGGCGGCGGTGGCGTCGTGGTTTGGTTCTCTTGCCAGCTATCGCGAAACACGAGTCACAGTGCAAGCCGATTTACCTGCCGATCAACATGCGGTGGTGTGGTTGCAAGATGCAACCACGATTGGCGAAGTGAAGTTGCCGCCACTGCAAGGCCCAGAATTACGCATCATCGACCATCCACAGGCCAATGGCCGCAAGCTACTGCTGTTGCGTGGCCGTAATGTGGTGGAGATGGAGCAGGCAGCTTTGGGGTTGGTGATGGGGCAAGCGGCATTGAGTGGTGAGGCCGTTGGGGTGAAAAAAGTCGAATTAACCCCGCCTCGTCAACCCTATGACGCTCCTAACTGGTTGCCGACACATCGCCCTGTGCGTTTGGGTGAGTTGATTGACAACCCAAGTCAGCTACAAACCCGAGGGTTTGACACCGGCTACTTAAATGTCAACCTGCGCTTGCCGCCTGATCTATTGGCATGGAATAGCAGTGGGGTGCCGTTAGAGCTGAAATATCGCTATACCCCACCACGGCAGATGAATGATTCCTTGCTCAACGTGCAAATTAACGATCAGTTGATTCGCTCGTATCGTCTGAAACCCGATGAAAAAACCGGTGAAGCAAACCGCATTAACTTGCCAATTTTTGGCGGTGAAACCACCCGTAGCGAGGCGCTGTTGGTGCCTGCCTTCCGCGTGGGCAGCGACAACCAACTCCAGTTCCAATTCCATTTGGTATCAGAACGACAAGGTTTGTGTGCCAGCGCACCTAGCGATGGTGTTACCGCTGCTATCGACCCCGATTCCACCATTGATTTCAGTGGTTTGCCACATTTTATGGCTTTGCCAGATATCGCTGCTTTTGCCAACAGTGGTTTTCCCTTTACCCGTTTAGCTGATTTAGCAGAAACAGCGGTGATTTTGCCAGACCGTCCTAGCTATACTGATTTGTCCGTGTTTGCCTCGATGATGGCGCAAATGGGAAAATGGACGGGATTTCCTGCTTTGCGGGTGGCAGTTCGCACGGCGGCTCAACGTGATAGCGTCAAAGAACGCGATTGGTTGGTGATTGGTGCAGCAGGGGCACAACCTTGGTTGGAACAATACGGACAATCATTGCCGTTGTGGCTGAAACAAGGTCAGCGTGAGGTGGGGGATGTCAACCGTGAAACACCATTTTGGCATCAATGGCTGGCCGATCCAGCCGACATTGTGCCGGATAAAAATGCCCGCTTGCTATTACAAGGTCAGGGTGGACTGGCTGCTTTATTTGGCTTTGAGTCGCCCTTGCAATCAGCGCGCAGTGTGTTAGTGGTCACCGCCAATGATGAAGCGCAATTGCCGTGGGTGGCCGATGCCCTAGAAGACCGTGCCCGTGTTGGCTTGATGCGGGGTGATTTGGTGTTATTGCGTGAAAAACAAGTCGCCAGTTTCCGCCTCAATGAACCGTACTATGTTGGCGACCTGTCATGGTGGATGCAGATTTGGTTTGTGCTTTCGCGCTATCCGCTGTTGATGGCTGTCGCAGGGGGATTTTCAGGTTTGTTAATCGCCATTGGCATGTTTATGGCGCTGAAACGCATTGCTCGTCAGCGTTTGGGAGAATAAGTACGATGCAAAAACGTTTTTGGCAGATGATGGCGGTGTTGAGTCTATGTGTGCCGGCTTCCGCCAGCGCCAACACCTGTGCAGTATGGCCGCAATGGCAACAGTTTAAGCGTGATTTTGTCAGTGCCGACGGTCGAGTGATTGATGTGGGTTCGCCGCAAGAACATACCGTCTCGGAAGGGCAGGCTTATGCCATGTTTTTTGCGATGGTGGCCAATGACAAACCACAATTTGAACGCCTGTTGCGTTGGACGGAAGACAATCTTGCCCAAGGTGATTTAAGCAAACATTTGCCCGCTTGGATTTGGGGAAAAAACGACCAAGGAAAGTGGGGGGTGATTGATAGCAATCCGGCCTCGGATGCCGATATTTGGATTGCGTATGCGCTACTTGAAGCCGGTGATCTGTGGCAAGAACGCCGCTACACTGCATTGGGTCAATTATTGTTGCGTAATATTTTGCGCCAAGAAACGGCCACTTTGCCCGGACTTGGGCTCACCTTGCTGCCTGCTCCCAAGGGTTTTCATCCGAAGCCGGAGGTGTGGCGGCTGAATCCAAGCTATGTGCCGCCGCAAGTTTTTCGTCGTTTTGTCGATCGTTTTCCCACCCAAACCCAATGGACAGGATTATTAAAAAGCTCGCTGCGCTTGCTGCATGAATCTGCACCAAAGGGGTTTGCTGGCGAGTGGGTGCAATGGCATGCCAAAAATGGTTTTTTAATTGACGATGAAAGCAAAGCCGAGGGCAGCTATAACGCCATCCGTGTCTATTTATGGCTAGGGTTGATGCACCGCGACGATCCCTCGCTGGCGACTTTGATCGCCACGTATCGACCGATGCGTGACTATGTGGCACAACACGGTGCGCCGCCCGAGCGTATTCATATTCAAAACCTCACCACCAACGGCAATCTAGGCAATGCCAGCTTCTCGGCTTCGGTGGTGCCGTTTCTGTTTGCTGCGAAAGCGCCAGAATTGGCACAACAACAGTGGCAACGTTCGCAAAAATTAGAGACAGAACAGCGTTCTGGTTATTACGGTCAGGTGCTGACCTTGTTTGCACAAGGCTGGTATCAGGGGTATTACCGCTTTGCTGTCAATGGTCGTTTGCTACCAGCGTGGCGTGGCCATCCTAAAGGGAATGCAACATGTTTCGCCCTGTCCGAATGACACGGCGCGCGCCTCTGCTTGCCGGAGGCATGGGGCTCTTATTTGGTGGCGTGGCCTATGGTCAAACTGCAGAATGGGAACCACCGGAACAACATGCCGCTGAACAGCCGGATGAAATTGTCCAATTGCTGGCCAATGCCCGTATGTGGGCACAGAAAAATCGCGGTGATTTAGAACGACAGTTATTAAATAAGGCCTTGTTGTTAGATCCGGTCGATCCCGAGGTCAGAGAAGCTTTAGCTGAGCTTGAGCTGCGCTCGAACGAACCAGAAAAAGCTGAAGCCCATTTGCTGTTTCTGCAACGTGAGCACCCAAAACATCCGGCCACAGCGCGGTTACAAGACAGCTACCGTCTTGCGACCCGTGATAAAAAAGCAATGGCCATGGTGCGCTTGCTGGCGCGGACGGGCAAAACGCAAGAAGCTTGGATTCGTTTACAAGCCTTATTTCCACATGGTGTCCCTAAGGGCGAGCTTGGCCTAGAGTATTACCGCATCCTTGCCAGTACCGGCACGGGGATGCAGCGGGCGCGGCGTGGGTTGGAACGGTGGGCGCGGACCGAACCAAAGAATATGTCTGTCCGGCTGACGTTGGCTGATGTGTATATCGACAGTCCAGATCATCGCCTCAAAGGGGTGCAACTGGCACAGGCACTGGCAAAACGCCCTGACGTCGATCATGAACGCGCGTTACAGGTCTGGCGGCGTGGCTTAGTCTTACTCGGCGACGAACCTGAGGGCCAAGCGGTTTTACAGGCTTTTCTCAAAGACAATCCCGATGATGCGTCGCTGAAAGATCAATTACAACGGGTACAACAACGGGCCGAGGAACAACGCAAGCTCGAAGCTGATCCCGCGTGGCAAGCCCAACAGCGGGGTTTGGCTGCGCTGGACAAAGACAAACTGGATATTGCCGAGCGCGAGTTTGAACGAGCCTTAAAAACGCGCCAACATGACCCTGATTTGTTACAGGGGCTTGGTCTGTTGCGGATGCGGCAAGGCCGCCATGCTGAGGCAAAATCGTGGTTTGTCCGAGGAGCAAAACAACAGCCCGATCAAACCGACAAATGGCAAGGGTTGATTGAAACCGCTGGTTTTTGGGGTGCGTTAAAAGAGGCAGAACGGGCGCGTAATGCGGGTGATTGGGCGAGCGCGGCGCAACATGCGAGTAAAGCCTTGGCCATGCGGCCGCACGATGTCGATGCGCTCACTGAAAAAGCCAGCATTCACCTCGGGATGAAAGAATATGCCGAGGCAGAGCGACTGTTTCGCTTGGCGCTCTCTGCGCCTGTTGCTGCGGATAATGCCGAAGGGAATAAGGGCAAACCGACGCTGAATCAAACCGCCTTGCGTGGTGTGTTGACGGTGTTTCTGGCACAGCAGCGTTTGGCCGAGGCCAATGGACTGTTAGAAAACTTGCGGCAGCAATTTACGGCTTCCCGACAAGACATTGATATGATCGAGGCCGATTTTCTGTCACAAGAAGCAGAAAAACATCTGGCACAGGGCGAAACCAGTCCCGCTATCCAATTATTAGAGCAAGCAGTCAAACTCAATCCCCAAGCCGCATGGACACGCTTTTCGTTGGCGCGGCTCTACGAGCGTCTACAGATGCCAGAGCTGGGGCGCGATGTCCTCGAAGAAGGGGTGCGCCTTGCTGACAGTGCCGAACTGCGCTATGCGCAAGCTTTATTCTTAAACGGTCAGGGCGACATCGAACAAGCGCGTGCGGCATTGACCGTGTTTCCAAAGGCGCAACAAACCGCAGCGGCGCGTGAATTGGCGCAGGCATTGGATATGCGCTATCACCATGAGCAAGCCAATTTATTAGCGCAAGCAGGTGAGGACGTATCTGCCAAACAACACCGACAACAGGCCGAAACGCTGGCCCAACATCATCCTGATTGGCTTGCTGAATTGGCTGATCGTCGGGTGGGGGCAGGTGAGATTGAGCAGGGTTTAACCTTGTTGCTTAACACCATTGTGCAAACACCGGCCAGTCCAGCGCGTGACGAATTAGAGATTCGTTATGCGCGATTGTTGGCGCAGGTCGAGCGCGATCAACAACTCAAACCGTGGCTGGCAAAATTGGCCGAACGGCCGTTGACCAGCGAACAAAAAAAGACCCTGCAACAGTTACAGGTTGATTTAAGTTTACGCGAAGCACGTCAGGCCCGTGAAAAAGGGGATTTTCGCCAAGCACATGCTAGCCTCGACACAGTGCAAGCCGATCCTGCATTAGCAACTGACACGCAAGATGAGTTAAAGCTGGCGCGTGCCGAACTGTGGTTGGCAGAAGGCTGTTATCCGCAAGCACAACAAATGATTGAACAAGTGTTGCAGCAACAGCCAAAACACACCGATGCGCAGTTATTACAAGCGCGGTTGTGGCAAGAGCGCGGCAAAGCGGAACAAGCGCAACAGGTATTGGCCAATCTGTTACCCGAACTTTCTCCTACCGATTTACAAAATCGGCTGTCAGTTGCGCGTCGTCTATTGGCCTTGTCGGATACCCAACAGGCCGAATCGCTGCTTCAAGAACTGCAGCAGACTTTCCCAACTGAACCGGAAGTGGTGATTCAACAAGGCCGTGCTCAACAGCAACAAGGCGCTTATCAAACCGCGCTGGCACATTATCAACAAGCAAGAGCGTATGAGCTGGCGCAAGGTGTGAATAATCCAGTTGGGCTGACTGCTGCAGAAAATGCCCTTGCCGATTTAGAAAAACGCCGCCAACCACTGGTAGCGACAGCGTTTCAAGTTAACCGTAAGGCCGGTGATGCGGGGGCCTCGGATTTCTCACTGCAAGAAACGCCGATCTATATGCAGTTCCCACTTGGCTATGATGGCCATGTTTTTGCCCACGCCGATCAGGTGGTGCTGGATGGGGGGCAATTAGACCGTGCTGATAATCGCAAAACCCGCGACTTTGCCACCATCGCTGCTTTTGGTGCCGATCGTTTGGCGGGTCCATTACGCCAAGTGTATCGCGGGACAGTGTTTGCGCTTGGCTATCAAAATGACCATTGGCGTGTGGATATTGGCAAGTTGCCGAGTGATTTCCCCGTGGCATCTTGGTTAGGCGGGGTGCGTTACCAAAATCAACAGGGGCCTTGGTCGTGGCAAGCTGAGGCATTCCGCCGTCCGGTGACCAGCAGTGTTTTATCTTTTGCGGGTAAAACCGATCCGATTACCGGTGAAACGTGGGGCGGTGTGGTGCGGCAGGGTGTGGCCGGTGGGGTGGGGTGGCGCAGTGGTGATATTCGGCTATTTACGGATGTTACAGCAGCAAAGTTAACCGGAAAAAATATCCCAGATAATCGGGAATTGAATATCCGTTCTGGGATCAATTGGGACGTCATTGACCATCCCTTTTATACCTTATCCACTGGCGCGACTTTAACCTATTGGCAATTCCAGAAAAACTTGCGTCATTATCAATTCGGCCACGGTGGGTATTACAGCCCACAACGCTATGTTTCTTTAGCCTTGCCTGTTGAATGGCAAGCGAGGGGAGATAATTGGTCATATCGCATTGGTGGCAGTCTCTCCTATTCCAATAATAATGAAAAAGAAGCGCCCTTTTTTCCAAATCACGCCACATTACAACAATTGGCCGCGCAACGTGCCAGTGTTGAAAACTTTTCTCCTCCTCGCCATAGTGGGGGCAAAGGTGGGGGTTTTGGTTATTCAGTACGCGGTGCTATCGAATATCGTGTCAATGAGGCTTTAACCATTGGTGCAACAGCAGAAATAGATCGTTCAAAAGATTATGAGCCTAATCGGGCTGGTATTTATCTACGTTATCATTTCTCACCACAAAAAGATAAGATGAGCTATCCAAGTTTAGGTTCGGCACGTCCTTATTCACAATATTGATGATGAGGTGAATCACATTATGAATAAAATGATCCAGCAATTAGTTCGGCCAATTCAATCATGGTTGAAAAAAGAGAAAAAAACCTATCAGCTTGGTATCGCTGGGTTGCCTAATCATTTGAATGCGCTATTACCTCATCGCTTATACATGGTTTTTGCGATGAAAGGGCTGGCACGCGACAGTATTTTCTTTGAAGCAATTCAACGTAACTTAAAAACGGGCACAGTTGTCGCTATATCTGATGCTAAACCAGAGCAGGTATTAAAAAGTTTGGTATTACATAATGTGATGCTGGATGATGAAGTCACGCAAAAACATTTAAATATCTTTTCTTTGCCGACAGATTTTGTTGAGTTAGTGAAAAAATTCGGCATCAAAGCGATTTTGAACGAATTAGAAAGCTATCACCTACCACCACAATCCCTCTGTTTGCTGGAAGGGGCCGAAAAGCTATTTCAATTACAAGACCGTGAATTGCTACGTGAGCAGTTAAAAACATTATCTCGCTGGTTTCGCGAACGTGGCCATTGTGGTGTGTTGTTGTGTGAACCGTTGCCAGATGAAACACAACAATTACCGGTGTTGGCAGAAACTTGGCGGGGCGAGTTAGCGGGTATGGCCGAATTGGTCGAGGAAAATCAACGCCAATTTCTATGGAAAGTTGAATTTTGGCGCACGGAAGACGGTGTCGCGCTTGGCCATGATTACCCACTGCTGTTAAATGAATCAGGCTATTTAGCGTTAGATGCTTTCCGTCCTTATTTTAAGTATGAAGAAAATGAAAAAGTTGCCCATGATAGTGAATGGGTGATCGCTACACAAATTGCTGTGCAAGATGAGTCGTGGTTGCCACCTCATTGGACAACGGTTGCAAACTATGAAGCTATTTTAGAAAAATGCCAAACTTTGCATACTGCCACGGTGATTTTGCATGCCAATCGTGATCAGATTCAAGAACTCGCTAAAACCATTTATTTACTGCGTAAACAATGTGGTAAAGCATTAAAAATTCTGGTGCGTGAAGGAAAACACGCTCTGCGTTATCACTATGAATTATTATTATTGCGAGTAGGGGCAAATTTAGTTGTCAGCCAAAATCCTTCTTTCTCTCGCCTTGCTTCTGCGATTGAATCATTACGCGGCCAACTGTTTCAGCGTAGTTTGCCAGCCGATTTAGAAGGCGTTCTGACCGCTGCTATGAATAGTGATATTTCGGGTTATGTGGCTGTGTCACAGTTTATTGAACATGCGCGAGTCAGTATTGCAAAAAGTCGAGAACTGGGTTTGTCTCAGGCATTGATTCAATTGCCTTTATTGCCACACATTCCAATTTTAGATGCGTTGCAAGTCTGTGTACTCTCTCGTTCTGGTGATATTGTTACTGCCCATCGTAATCAGATTTACTTATTCTTATTTGCCTGCCGTCCCTCTGATATTGCCGGTGTGCTGAGCCGTGTTTTTAAACAGCCAGTGGACAGTCTATTTAGTGGTGAGATTCGAGGGATTGATGATTTGACGATGTTAGAAATGGTGGCAGATCTAGAGCAACAATTAAGATCAGATCCCGCTGTAGATTATACTGAGCTTTTGCAAAAACAACGCGAGAACAAAGCCGTTGCGAATCAAACGACACCGGCCCCGGCTGAAAATCCCACGCCAACCTCACCAACACGACAATTTGCTATGTTACAGCATATTTTTGAGCCAGCTTCTTCCTCTGCTGTCAATAAAGAGCTGCCAAAAATGATGACTAAAGCACGTCCTATTGATCTTACTCTGCGCTCAGAAAATCGGAAAAAACAGGCCGATGTGAAAATCGAACAAGGTGGCCAATAGTGTTAAAGAGTCTCTTTTTTAATGCTTTAATCGCCACCTTCTTTTTAACAGCCTTGCTGATTATGGTTTTTTTTGCACTGAAAAAGTTGTCGTGGTTGCGAGGGCATTTATACCGTTTACAGCGCAAACGTAATGGGCGTGTGCTGTCTCCTTTATACCGTATGGGTTACTTGATGTCTGATAAGAAAAATAAAAAATCTCACCGGAAAGGGACACCATGAAAGTCATTGCAGTGATTTCACCCTGTGGCGGAACAGGCCGAACAACCATGACGGCCTCGCTGGCGACTATTTTACAACGGCAAAATTGGACAACAGGCATTATTGAACTAGACCCCGCTAATCGTTTGGGGTTGTTTCTTGGTTTAAATGAATTATTAGAACAAGGCTTTGCCGCACATTTAGCCAAGCGGGAAAAGTGGTGCACCCATGCTTATCAAAGTGCTGACCAAGTGATTTTTTTGCCATTTGGTGCAGTGGATGCGATGACCAAACAAATTTTTGATCATGCCTTATATAAATATCCGCAATGGTTAAAAATAGCCTTGCACGATATTGTGGTGCCGCCAGAAAGTGTATTCTTAATTGATACTCCACCGTGGCCATCGCTATATGTTGAACAAGCGTGTGAAGCAGCTGATTTAATTTTAGTCGTGTGGAATCCTGAGCCTCTGCATTATCTGACACTGTCTGCTGTCAGTAATTTTCTAGCAAAAATAAAAAAGCCTGCGCTGTTTTTAGTCAATAAACTAGATGTTCGTCGGCCCTTACATAACGATTTGGTTTTAATGAGCCAGAACCACTTAGCAAATCTGCTATTACCCTATCGCTTACACTTAGATGAGGCGGTGCCAGAAGCTTTTGCAAATAATAAATTGGTGATTGATCACGCGCCTTCCTCACAAGTCTCACATGATTTACATGGTATTAGTGCCTATATCATGCAAACCTTAGATAAATTAGATTCATGAATCGTTTTATTTGTCTGATAAAACAACATCTCCAGATGCAATCTGAGACGAAGTGGTACGTCATGATATGGCGGATTTTTTTTCGAGCACCTAAAGAAAATGCACCTGACACATTATGGTTGTATGTGTGTTTCCTGCCTTTTTTCTTTCGATTTCAGCTGGGTTTAGAGGAAAAAGATCGGGTTGACGCTAAGTTTTTCCTAGCTTTATTTTGGCGATTTCCGTCTCCAGAACAAAATATTCAACCTCCAGCTTTCGTTAAGGGGTGGTTTAACATGGAACTATTGGCTGTTGTCGAAAAAATATTGTGGCCATTGATTTTCATCCGCCGCTGTTATGATTGGTTAATTGCAAGGCTGCCTAAATTTAATTATGAAAAAATTGGACGTTCGCTATCATCGGTTGAACAATTTTTTGAGCGTTATCCACAGGTATTTTTACTAACAACTTTGGTGACATTGCCGATTGTTCTACCCCTTATTGTCACAACACCATTCAGCTTATTTGAACAAACCTTATTTTTTACTGCAACATGGTGGATTGCGTTACGTATTCGTCGAATTCCGGGCCGATTGCCCATTTTGGTGTTAATCGGTTTGTCTATTTTAGTCGCTGCTCGTTATATTTGGTGGCGCACAACACATACATTAGATTTAGAAACGCCGATTGAGAAATTTCTTGGTTTATTGTTATACGCGGCAGAGTGTTATACTTGGTTGATTTTATTGTTTGGTTTTGTACAAACAGCTTGGCCATTATATCGAAAACCTGTCCCACTCCCCAAAGAAACCGATTTATGGCCTAGTGTTGATATTTACATCCCAACGTATAATGAACCGTTATCAGTGGTTCGACCAACGGTATATGCCGCCTGTGGGATTGACTGGCCAAACGAAAAATTAAAAATTTATATCTTAGATGATGGAAGACGTGAAGAGTTTAAATTATTTGCTGAACAGGCTGGGGTGGAGTATATCATCCGCCCTGATAACTTCCATGCCAAAGCAGGTAATATTAACCACGCACTCAAAAAAACACAGGGTGAATATATCACCATTTTTGACTGTGACCATATTCCTACTCGTTCCTTTTTACAAACTACCATGGGTTGGTTTTTAAAAGATAAGAAGTGTGCCATGTTACAAACACCGCACCATTTCTTTTCTCCAGATCCCTTTGAACGTAATTTCAGCACATTTCGACAAGTGCCAAATGAGGGCAGTTTATTTTATGGCTTGGTACAAGATGGAAATGATTTATGGAATGCGACTTTTTTCTGTGGTTCATGCGCCGTTATTAAACGACAACCTTTATTAGAGGTGGGTGGTATTGCGGTTGAAACAGTAACGGAAGATGCCCATACCGCATTAAAAATGCACCGCCGAGGGTATACCACTGCCTATTTGAAATTAGTACAGGCCGCTGGTTTGGCAACAGAAAGTTTATCCGGGCATATTGGCCAACGTATCCGTTGGGCGCGTGGTATGGCGCAAATTTTTCGAACTGATAATCCTTTTCTTGGCAAAGGTTTGTCTTTCATGCAGCGTCTTTGTTATAGCAATGCAATGCTGCACTTTTTCTATGGCATTCCACGCTTAATCTTTCTCACTATGCCGCTTTCGTACTTGTATTTTGAACTGCATGTGATTAACGCAGCGGCTTTAAGTTTGGCAGCTTATGTTTTGCCACATATTATGCACGCCAATTTGGCTAACTCAACCATGCAAGGAAAATACCGCCATTCTTTTTGGGCGGAAGTATATGAGTCTGTTTTGGCGTGGTATATCGTATTACCAACTACAATTGCCTTCATCAATCCGAAATTAGGCAAGTTTAATGTGACTGCTAAAGGGGGGCTGATTGAAAAGAGCTATTTTGATTGGAATATCTCTAAGCCTTACCTGATTCTGTTGTTTTTGAATCTGGTTGGTTTTGCGATTGGTGTAGGTCGTTTGCTGTTTTGGAATCAGCACGAACTATCGACTGTTTTATTAAACATGGTTTGGACTGGTTTTAACTTAATTATGTTGGGGGCTGCTGTCGGAGTGGCGACAGAAGCACGACAAATTCGTTTATCGCATCGTGTTCCGATGCGAATTCCAGCGGTGCTATATCTGCCGCAAGGTTATACCATGGCCTGTTATACCGATAACTATTCTAGCGGTGGGGTAGGGTTGGTGTTGCCAGAGGAAACGCCCTATCTGAGAATGAAAGATCGCATTCATATTGGTTTAAATCGCGGTGATCGGGAATTCTGTTTCCCCGGTGAAATTGTCATGCTAAAAGGCAAGCAAATTGGGGTTCGGTTTGAAGGGTTATCAACAGAACAAGAAAAAAACTTGGTTCAATGCACATTTGGTCGTGCCGATGCTTGGTTAGCATGGGATGAAGGTCAACCGGTTGATAAACCACTGGCTGCTTTGTTTGAAGTCTTTAGAATGGGATGGCGCGGTTATGGTCGTTTGTTCCGTCATGTTAAAGAAATCAGCAGTGCTTGGTTTAAAAAATAATTTTTGTTAGGTTGTGATAATGGGTTTATGGAATTTATATTTTATCTATAAATTGCTGTTTGCTTTGGGTGGCACGCTACAATTTCATCTGGGCTGGAACTTGCTTTTAGCCTTATTTTTAATTTTGCCCAGTTTCCATTGGTTTTTAAGCAGCTTACGTTTTGTTTTGGCGCTGCTTGCCGCGACTTTGTTATTATACAGTGAATTACCCTTACCACCATTGGCTAGAGCATGGTCACAAATAGAAAATCTACAGGGTTTTAGTTGGATTTATGTGCAGGAATTATTAGGCCGTGTGATCAGTTGGGAGTTATCGGTTGCTGCTTTAGTCATTTTATTGTTGTATTTAGTCCTCAACCGTTGGTTAAGAATCACCAGCTTTGTTTTGGTGGCGATTGTAGTAACGCCATTGTGGCAATGGCAGCAAAAAGCCGCTGCGCTTCCGGTGGCCACTCAGGCAACACCCACGCAAACCACTGCAACCAAAACACCGACCCAATCACCGGCAGAACTGCTCACTGCATTTCAGCAGCAAGAAGCTAAACGGGTGGTTGATCTCACACAATTAGGCCAAAAGCCAGCATTTGATGTGATCTTGCTGCATATTTGTTCATTGGCATGGGACGATTTGCGTTTTGCAAAACAAGACAAACACCCGCTATGGCAGCAATTCGATGTGGTATTTGAGCAATTTAGCACCGGTGCCAGCTATAGTGGCCCTGCAGCGATTCGCGTATTGCGTGCGGCCTGTGGTCAGCAAGAACATACTGCGCTCTATCAAGCTGCACCGCAGCAATGCTATCTGTTTCAACAATTACAACAGCTGGGTTTACAACCCTATGCCTTAATGAACCATGATGGCCACTTTGATAAT
Source organism: Aquaspirillum soli (assembly GCF_054781915.1). Classification (NCBI taxonomy): domain Bacteria; kingdom Pseudomonadati; phylum Pseudomonadota; class Betaproteobacteria; order Neisseriales; family Aquaspirillaceae; genus Aquaspirillum; species Aquaspirillum soli. The sequence goes on from NZ_BAAGTM010000002.1 coordinate 198,012, forward strand.
TTCTTCGAATTAGTCAGTCAAAATTTGGCTGTGCCAGGGCTAAAACCGGTGATGCCAACCACGGCCGCTGTGGCAATGCGAGGGTTTGATGACTCTCCGATTTTGTCAGATCGTCAGGTATTGTTTAATTGGTTTAATCAGCGAACGAAAGAGGCGCCGCCGGCGGCGTTGTACTACAACACCATTTCTTTACATGATGGTAATCGGTTGCCAAATAGCAGTTTGAGTAGTTTGCAAAGTTATCCGCAACGATTAAATACCTTACTCACTGATGTGCAAGCATTTATTCAACTGATTGCTGCCAGTCAACGGCCTGCTGTCGTGATGTTCGTACCAGAGCATGGGGCAGCGGTTGAAGGGGATGAGTTGCAAATGGCAGGGTTACGGGAAATTCCCTCTCCCGGTATTGTGCGGGTGCCGGTTGGTGTGAAATTGGTTAACTTTCCACAAACCCAACCACAAGCCCCGGTGTTGGTGAAGGAACCTAGCAGCTATTTGGCTTTGGTGAAGCTGTTGGAAAACACGATCAAAAACCATGCACTACAAACGGGTTTGCAAAATGCCAGCTTAACGGCTGATTTGCCTCAGACTGCTTTGGTTGCTCAAAATGAACAGACCATCGTGATGGCCGAGCCAAACGACAAACGTTATCACATGCGAACACCCGATGGAGTGTGGGTGACAGCCGAGAGTAAAAAGTAATGATGGATGAGCCGGTGTTATCACTGACCCCAGAAGGATATGACATTCATCATCTGGGGCAATTTTTACAGTTGCCACTTTTGGAACAACGTTATTTAGACCAACAAGCGCGTAATGCAGCTGAAGAAGCTGCCCAGCGGTGGCCAGCATTAGAGCAACGTTTTTTTCGATTATTGCAAACTACGGCAGAGTAGGTGTTTGTGTTCCTGCAACAAGATGCCGTTGTTGCCAATCACGATAAGCGAGGTAAAAGCGGCGGGCGGAGGCTGGCTCAATCAAACCGAGCCACTCTGCTACCGTACGATCATCGACGCCTTGGTCGTAATGTAAGGCCGCAAAGGTATTGCGTAGGGTTTGTGGTGAGGCGCGTTCATGGCGTTGGGAAAATAATTCGATTTGTTCCAGTATTGCCTGTGTGCGACGGAAAAAAGACGCTGCGTGCATCATGCCGCCTTTGCGATTAGAGGCAAAAACAAACAGACCGGCGGTGGCGCTGTCGTGACGTAAGGTGAGCCAATCTTGCAGCGGCTGGTGCGCAAATTGAAGGAGTGTGAGATGGCGGGTGCGTTGGCGTGTCTCGTCGATAATCTGAATCGTATGCTGATGCAAATCGATGTCTGTCGTTTTTAACTGTTGCAATTCAAATACTTTTAACCCTCCGCCTAACATAACGGCAACCAGCGCACGGTCTCGCATGGCCTTCCAATAAGCTGCGGTGGTGGTGGCTTGCGGTGCGGGTTGTAAAAAAGCCATTAAAGCATCGCGCTCGGCAAAGGTAAGAAACGAAGTCGGGTCGTTTTCTCCTAACCCAACTCGCTGTTGCGCCGCAATGCTGGCTGGGTTTTCTTGCCAAGGGCGCAAACTGGCTAAGTGTTCAAACACGCGTTCAATCAGTCGGATATAGCGATAACGATGGTGTTTTTGTAAGCCATTTTCATCTAAGAACCACGCAATATGCCGCGCTTCAATCTGTGCAAAAGCAATCTCTTTGCTGGCCGTCCATTCAATAAATTTGCGCCACATGGCGTGATAAACGGTAGCAGAATTGCTTTTGAGATCTTGTCTATTTAACCAAGAATGGAAAGCTAACACCGGATTGTTGAGCCAATCTTGATAGCTTTGTGCAAATAAATCATGATTATCGCTGGGCATCATCGCTCAATTGCCTGTAAATAAGCAGGAAAAGAGATCATCAATTTCTCGACTTTAGGCCGAATCACTGCCATGCAGTACGGTTGCCACGGGTGATTGGTATAGTAATCGAGATGTTCACGCTCCGCCGGCCAGAAAGTGTGTTGACTGGCATCGACCTGTTCTGTGACCACGGTACCTAACCCTTGTGCATTGAGATGATCGATGGCGCTGGCAAGCCGTTGTTTTTGTTTGTCTGAGCAATAAAAAACCGCCGAGCGATATTGTGTGCCGATATCATGGCCTTGCCGATTGAGGCTGTAGGGGTCGTGGGTGGCAAAGAAAATGGCGAGTAGTGTCGAATACTCGACTTCGCTTGGATCAAACCACAATTCGATGGCTTCGGCGTGGCCGGTATTACCAGTGCAAATAGCTTCATAGGTCGGATGGTCCAATTGACCACCAATATAACCTGGCTGAATTGTCTTCACCCCTTTCACCGCACGAAACACGGCTTCGGTACACCAAAAACAGCCACCGGCAAAAACGGCTCTTTCGCAATTAACCGACATTTTGAATGTATCCTTGCTGAAATTGGGTTAAATAACACACACGATCTGTTTCATGACAGACAGCTGGAAGAAATACAACTAATCCCATGCCTTCGCTAATTGTAATAAGGCATTATCTGGAATCGTAAATTCGGCAGGGCTCACAATGGCATTCCCCTCTTGTTGTGGATCTAAGGTAATAAAACCACCACCACGGTCAAAAGCCAATAATTTAGGATGTCGTAAATCCTGAGTTTGTGCCACCACAAGCGCCACTTTCTTATTCTCTAACCGTACAAACGAACCAGCAGGATATAACCCAATGCTACGAACAAAACGCTGTACCAAAACGGCATCAGGGTTGGATGTATCTCCGGGTTGATATAGGCTCAACCACGCATTCTTTGCCGACATCCGTTTACGATAACGTCGGCCACATAGTTTCGCACCCAAGATATCCGCAATCCGCAACGCAGCAGATAAGGGATGTAAATAAGAAGCCGGATAGCCAATCGGATAGCCGCTACCATCTGGCATCTCGTGATGTTCACAGACCAATCGATGCCATAGCGGATCGGTAATACCCGATTCACGCAATAACGCCGAACTTAACAATGGATGTAAACGAATATGTTGGCTTTGCCCCGAAGTTAAGGGATCGGTTTGCTCATGAAGCGTATTTTGTAACGCAGCTGCCCCGATATTCATCGTTAATGCCGCACATAACAGGCTCTGTTTGTCTTCCGGAGAGATATTTAGCAAAGGGGCCAAACGTGCCAACATCACAGCAACTTGTACCGAATGCCCTGCGGTATACGACACCATCGGAACCAATAAAGTTGCTGCCAATGCGGCATCAGGTTCTTCTTCTACCAAATTGGCAATCCGCCGCGCCATAAACGGCAATTTGATATAAAAATCAGGCATTCGCGAAACCGCTTCTAACCAAATAGCTAAGGTGCGATAGGTGTGTTCAATGATGTCAAAAGGATGTCCCGATAACGGTTGGCCGGTATCAATGGGTGGGGCATTGCGTTCAGGTTTTAATAACTGTCGTCCGCTATCGGTTAAGCGATACAGGTCTGGCGCAGTGAAAGCAAGGTTATGTTGCGCAAACAGATCAGCCGGTAACGGTTCATAGTGTTGATGGGCAGCATTGGCCATGGCGAAAGGCTTTCCTTACAAGTAACTGAGCGGGTTGATTGATTCAATGAGGCAAAAGTCGCATACAATGGCGACTTGATAAATTCTTTCTTTTTCAACATTGTGCAGATTGCGCTTGCTCCTATGGAGGGCGTCGTTGACGACCTCATGCGTGATACTTTAACGCGGCTCCCTGGTATTGATTGGTGTGTGAGTGAATTTATTCGAATCACGCAAACCGTTCTGCCTCCTCGACAATTCTACCGAATGCTTCCCGAACTCAGATTGGGGGCGATGACACCTAGCGGCGTGCCTGTTCGTGCCCAATTGCTGGGTTCCAATCCTGATTTACTAGCAGAAAATGCTAAAAGACTAGCAGAGTTGGGCGCGCCTGTCATTGACCTAAATTTTGGTTGTCCAGCCCCAACAGTAAACCGTCATCGTGGTGGTGCCATTTTATTGCAAGAACCGGCCTTGTTATATGAAATTGTCTCGGCGGTGCGTATGGCTGTACCAAATACTATCCCTGTGACAGCTAAAATGCGATTAGGCTATGAAGATAAAACGCTGGCAATTGATTGTGCTCAAGCACTGGTGGCAGGTGGTGCTGCCTCTTTGGTGGTGCATGCGCGAACTAAAATTGAGGGTTATCGCCCACCGGCACATTGGCAATGGATTGCAAAAATTGCCGAATCGGTCTCTGTGCCGGTGATGGCAAATGGAGAAATTTGGTCGGTTGCCGACTATTTGCGGTGTCGCGAAGAAAGTGGTCAGGCAAGTGTAATGTTAGGTCGTGGCTTACTGGCAAGACCAACATTGGCAGCAGAAATTCAAGCATATTGTCGAGGTGAAACCGTGCCTGATTGTAGCTGGCAACATACTTTACAACTGTTGGAAGACTTTTTTCATCGCGCTGCACATCGAGGGCCTAGTTTCGCGCTGAGTCGTCTAAAACAATGGTTAGCGATGTTGGGACGTGATAATCCAGAGGCGAAAGCATTTTGCCTAACCATCCGTCAACTAAAAGAGCCTGCACTGGTGATGCCGTGTTTTGAGGAAGAGAAACAAAAATGGCTGCAGTAAATGTATGTCAGCAATGTGGTGCTTGTTGTGCTGCATTTCGTGTCAGTTTTCATGTCTCGGAATTAGAAAGTGAAGGGGGCATGGTGCCTGATCGCTTAGCTGATGAAGAAACCCACTCCACGCGCCGGATGCGTGGAACGGACTATGCCCGCCCACGGTGTATTGCCTTGGTTGGCAAAATTGGTGAATCGGTTTCCTGTGGCATCTATCGGGAACGTCCCAGTCCCTGTCGTGAATTTGGTGCTAGAACAGATTTAGGGGTATTTGAACCTGCTTGTAATAAGGCACGCTCAATACATGGTTTGCCGCCACTGCTGATTGCTTAGCTGTTTGAGGTGAAGGTATGCAACGTAAAAAACTACCCATTGGTATTCAAACCTTCGCCAAGATTCGCGAAGACAACCATTACTACATCGATAAAACCCCGATGGCTTATCAACTGGTAACAGAGGGCAGCCATTATTTTTTATCTCGTCCACGTCGCTTCGGTAAAAGCTTGTTCCTCGATACCTTAGCTGAACTGTGGGCAGGGAATGAAGCGTTATTTCAAGGCCTGTGGATTCACGATAAATGGGACTGGTCGGTATCCTATCCGGTGATTCGTATCAGCTTTGGCGGTGGGGTGATGATGAATGTGGAAACTCAGCTACCAAATAAAATTGCAGAGCAAATGCGCATCAATGCCGAGCGTTTAGGGCTGAATATTGAGTTGGGCGAAGCAGAAACCTGTTTTGCTAATTTAATCCGTGCAGCAGAAGCGAAAACCGGTCAGAAAGTGGTGATATTGATTGATGAATACGACAAACCGATTCTCGACAATCTCACTGATCCTGAATTGGCAAAGGCCATGCGTAATCGATTGCGTAATCTGTATTCGGTGATCAAAGACCTCGATGCCTCGATTCGTTTTGTGTTTCTGACTGGGGTATCAAAATTCAGCAAGGTGAGTTTGTTCTCTGGGCTGAACAACCTCCGCGATATCACGCTATCGGCAGAATACTCTGCGATCTGTGGCTATACCGATCACGATATTGACACCGTTTTTGCGCCGGAATTAGTCGGTTTAGACCGAGAACAGATTCGCGAGTGGTACAACGGTTATAACTGGTTGGGTGAGTCGGTGTACAACCCATTTGACGTATTACTTTTATTTCAAGAGAGAGATTTCCGGCCCTATTGGTTCGAAACCGGTACACCGACGTTCTTACTCGATTGGATCAAAGCACATCATGTGTGGCTGCCAGAACTGGCCGCTTTGCGTGTCAGTGGTGATTTGTTGCAAGCGTTTGATGTTGACATGATGCTCACGGAATCTTTGATGTTCCAAACGGGTTATCTGACGATTGCAAAACGCGAGTATCAGTTTGGCGAATATCTGTATCAACTGCGTTATCCAAACCGTGAGGTCTACCAAAGCTTTCACAATAGCGTGCTGTATGTACTCCAACCCGATGCGGGTCAAAGCAGCCGCACCAAACACCAACTGGGGCAGCTGTTACTGAAAAATGACTTTGCTGGCATGGAAGCCTTATTCCATAGCCTATTTTCCAGCATTCCCTATGACTGGCAACGCAACAACGCCATTGCCCAATACGAAGGCTATTACGCCAGCGTGTTCTATAGCTACTTCGCTGCCCTTGGCTTAGACATCCGCCTTGAAGACATCACCAACAAAGGCCGCATTGACATGGCGGTGTTATTTAATCAACAAGTCTATTTGTTTGAATTCAAAGTCGTTGAAGCGACACCACAAGGCAAAGCCTTACAACAACTACAGGACAGAGGGTACGCCGAGAAATACCGCAGCCGAGGTGAACCGATTCACTTAATCGGGATTGAGTTTAGCCGTGAACAGCGGAATGTGGTGGGGTTTGGGTGGGTAACAAGAGAATGTTAGCTTAACTCGACGGTTGTTTGACACGCGTTTCTCTATCAGCCAATTCGCAATGAAAGCTGCGGCTTACTTGTCGCGCAGCAAGATAAAATACGATATGATTCGCCGTTTTGTGGCGCCCGCTATCAAGCGGGCGTCCCGCGTTTTGTTCTTGATATCGATAGGAAACAACATGAAAACAGCACAAGAAGTTCGCGCCGGTAATGTGATTATGATTGGTGGCGAACCTATGGTGGTGCAGAAGACCGAATACAACAAATCCGGTCGTAACGCTGCCGTGGTGAAAATGAAACTGAAAAACTTATTGTCCGGCTCGGGTACTGAATCGGTTTACAAAGCCGATGAAAAGTTTGACGTGGTGATTTTGGATAAGAAAGAGTGCACCTACTCTTACTATGCCGATCCAATGTATGTGTTCATGGACACTGAATACAACCAATATGAAGTGGAAGCAGACAACCTCGGTGATGCGATCAACTACATTGTTGATGGCATGGAAGACCAGTGCGAAGTGACTTTCTACGACGGTAAAGCCATCTCTGTCGAATTGCCAAACACCATCGTGCGCGAAGTCGAATACACCGAACCTGCCGTGCGTGGTGATACCTCCGGTAAAGTGATGAAGCCTGCTCGCTTGAAAGGGACGACCTTTGAATTGCCGGTGGCCGCTTTCGTGGAAATCGGTGACAAAATCGAGATCGACACCCGTACCGGTGAATTCAAAAAACGTGCTTAATCGTGACCTTGTCGCGAAGTCTCCGTTTAAAACGCCACGCTTTGTTGTGGCGTTTTTTGTTATCCTCTGTTTTCGCTAAGCGAATAACAAGAGGAGAAATCGCATGTCTTTTGTATTACGTCACGAGCAAGATGGGATTTGCACCCTAACACTCAACCGCCCACAGCAATTCAATGCCTTATCGTGTGAGGTGCTAACTGAACTACAAACGCAATTAACCGAAATTCAAAATGATAAAAACATCAAAGTCATTGTGTTAACAGCAGAAGGAAAAGCGTTTTGTGCTGGGCATGATTTGAAGGAAATGTGTGCTTTTCCTGATCAAAATACCTGCCTTGATCTATTCCAACAATGTAGCGCGGTGATGTTACAGCTCACACAACTGCCTCAACCCGTGATTGCCAAGGTTCAAGGTTTGGCGACTGCGGCAGGGTGTCAGTTGATTGCTGCATGCGATTTAGCGGTGGCAGCAGAGCATACACGGTTTGCCGTATCAGGCATTACACTGGATTTATTCTGCTCGACCCCTGCGGTGGCTTTATCACGCAATATTGGTCGTAAACGTGCTTTAGAAATGTTGTTTACCGGCGAATTTATTGATGCAGAAACCGCATTAGCATGGGGATTGCTCAATCGAGTTGTGCCTGCTGACCAGCTCGATCAAACAACCCTAACCCTTGCACAGAATATCGCCGCTAAATCAGCCGCCGCGATTGCGATTGGTAAACGCGGTTTTTACCAACAAATTGAACAAGATTTGGCCACCGCCTACCAAACGGCTGCTGCGATCATGGCAGAAAACTTTTTCTATCCTGACACCAAAGAAGGTATTACCGCCTTTGTCGAAAAGCGGCCAAAACGCAGCTAACGAGCACGGCGTGCGGCATCGAGAAAAGCTTCTAAAATTGGCGTGCAATCGAGTAATCCTCGATTGCCGTGGTAGACGTGAAACTCTGGGTGCCATTGCACGCCGCAAACAAAGCTGCGGCCTTTGCGTGAAATCGCTTCCACTACGCCATCAGCTGATGTTGCTTCAATCTCTATCTCGCGCCCTAATTGCTTAACTGCTTGATGATGAATAGAAATGACCTCGCCGCTGACCTGTCCCATACAGCCTGCCAAGCGGCCATTGCCTTGAAAACTGATGGTGTGGTGATGGTGGTCATACGCTGGGGTTTCGTGTGCTAGGCTTTGTGGTAATTGTGTTGGAATATCTTGGTATAACGTCCCACCATAGGCCACGTTAATCAGCTGCATCCCACGACAAATCCCCAACACCGGTTTGCCTGCCTCGACAAATTCATGCAGTAACTCCATCTCATAAGCATCCCGCACCGCATCGCCTTGCCAACGCGGGTCGATAGCTTCTTCATGATAGGTGTGTGGGCTGACATCCGCGCCACCCTGTAACACCAAACCATCCAAAAATTCGGCATAGTCTGACAGTCTGATATTGCTTCGTAACATGGGGCTGTCATGCAAAATAGATGGCACCATTAACACCATCACATTGCGCGACATCACCCAATGGGCTACCGATTGTTCAAGATATTGCAAACTCTTACTCATCAAGCCGGTTTTACCCGCCTCTGGATGATATAAACGTGCTGACATCCCAATTTTCAATGTCTTGTAGCCCATGATGGGTGGCTCCTGTTAGTGTTCTAACACATAGCGTCCGGGTGCAGGGCAAATGGCAGGGTAACGATTAGAGCTCAGTTGTGGGCTGATGTCGGTTTCTGCTTTGCCGTTCATCCAATTCACCCACGATGGCCACCATGAACCATTAACTGGTTCTTGTCGCGCAAACCATGTCGGATGAGGTTCACCTGCTTTGACATCGCCTTGCCAATAGCGCCGTTTCGAGTTGGGTTTAGGTGGATTCACAATACCCAGAATATGCCCCGAAGACGACAAAGTAAATTTGACTGGTGCATGAGGGGTATGTTCTGTGAGATGCCAAGTTTGTTTCCACGGCGCAATATGGTCTTCCTCTGCCGATACCATAAACAACGGTGTTTTGATTTTGCGTAAATCAATCTTTTGCCCAGCAATCATCAGGGCATTCGGTTGCGTCAATTTGTTGTGGAGATAGAACTCGCGCAGATAAAAAGAATGCATGGCACACGGCATCCGTGTGCTATCCATATTCCAATACAAAATATCAAAGGGCTGTGGTGTTTCACCAAATAAATAGTTTTCGACCCAATAGTTCCAAATCAAACTATTTGCCCGCAACATGCGGAAACTGGCCGCCATGTCTTTACCATCTAAATAACCTTTTGCCTGCATTTTACGCTCGACAAAAGACAGCCCTTCTTCATCTAAGAAAACTTCAATATCACCCGGACGGGAGAAATCGGTCAGGGTGGTTAACAAGGTTGCGCCAGCAACTTCATCTCCGCGTTTTTGTGCTGCCAACCACGCCAAATACACCGTAGTCAGCGTGCCACCAATGCAATAGCCAGTGAGCAACACTTGTTCACTTTGCTGAATGTCTTTGGCCACCTGCACAATGCGGTCGATACCCTCGGTGATGTAGTCGTCAAATCCGACTTCTTTATCGTCGGGGCCGGGGTTTTTCCAACTGGTCACAAAGACCGAAAATCCTTGACTGACTAAATACTGAATCAGACTTTTTTTATTGTCTAAGTCTAAAACATAGTATTTGTTAATCCACGGCGATACGATGACTACAGGGATTTGTTTTACCGTAGGCGTGGTGGCCTCGTAGTGGATAACTTCCAATAACCGCCCACGATATACCACTGCCCCCGGTGTGGTAGCCAAATTTTTCCCGACTTGGAAAGCACTTAAATCGGTCATGGCAATATCACCGCGTGCGGCATCGCGTAAGAAATTACGCCAGCCTTCGCTTAAACTTTTACCGCCGCTTTCCTGTGCTTTGCGCTGCGCCACTGGGTTAGTGAGGAAAAAATTGTTGGGGGCAAGCGCATTTAACCCCTGCCGCAGCCAAAACGCGCTGCGGCTGCGTTCTTTATCGCTTAATTCTGGGGTGCGATAGAGCGCATCTTGCAGCCAATGGGTGTTTAATAGATACCATTGCTTTAACAAATCCCAGCCTAGCTCTTGCCACGCTGGATCTTTAAAGCGTTCATCTTCGGCTTGGGGTGGACAAACCGGCGGTAATTCTGTGCCGAGACAACGTGCTGCGGCATAGCTGTTTAATTTACCGACTTGTTGCCACCATTCTTGCCAACTTGCCGCCAGTTCATCGGGGTGTTTCCACCATGCCAGTGCCGCCTTGCGGGTAATCGCCTGTAGGCCGAACGGGTCGAATTGTTGTTGCCACGAAGTGCTCATTGTTTGAATCATCGCCGTTTTCCTTCCCAAATAAATGAAAGTCCGCTATGCAATCGGGACATGATCGGCTCGGCCAGCAAGAATAGTTTCTTCTGCTTCCGGTAATAAATCGGGATAGTCGCGGCTAAAGTGCAGGCCACGGCTTTCGTGCCGTTGCATGGCAGAACGTACGATTAACGCTGCGGTATCGACCAAATTACGCAATTCGATTAAATCATTCGAGACATGGAAGTGACGGTAATATTCCGTGATTTCTGTCCGCAATAATTCAATACGATGTAATGCGCGCTCGAGTCTTTTCGTTGTTCGCACGATACCGACATAATCCCACATACAGCGCCGTAGTTCATCCCAATTATGTGAAATTACCACTTCTTCATCGGGGTCGGTCACGCGGCTGTTGTCCCAATCGGGAATCGTTGGAATTAAGGTCGGGCCAGAGGCGAGGATGGCGCTGGCGGCGGCGCGGCCAATGACCATACATTCTAATAATGAGTTAGACGCTAAACGATTGGCGCCATGTAAGCCAGTGCACGACACTTCACCGACGGCATATAGGCTTTCGACATCGGTACGGCCTTGCAAATCGGTGATTAAACCACCGCAGGTATAGTGTGCCGCAGGGACAACCGGAATTGGTTCTTTGCAAATATCAATGCCTAAGCTCAAGCAATGGGCGTGGATGGTGGGGAAATGTTCGCGGATAAAGCTTTCTGGTTTGTAAGAAATATCCAGATAAACACAGTCGAGGCCGTGTTTTTTCATTTCAAAATCAATCGCACGCGCCACCACATCACGCGGTGCCAACTCCGCCCGTTCATCGTGGGCAGTCATAAAGCGGGTGCCATCTGGCAGCCGTAAAATACCGCCTTCGCCGCGCACGGCTTCGGAAATCAAAAACGATTTTGCATGAGGATGGTAGAGGCAGGTCGGATGGAATTGGATAAATTCCATGTTTCCGACACGACAACCCGCACGCCAGCCCATGGCAATGCCATCACCGGTCGCGGTGTCGGGGTTGGTCGTGTAGAGATAGACTTTGCCAGCGCCGCCGGTGGCTAATACCGTATGCGCCGCCGATAAGGTGATGACTTTATCGGTGTGTTTGTCTAACACATACGCCCCAAAGCAGCGTTTTCCTTTGAGTCCTAAACGGCGAGCGGTGATTAAGTCAATCGCCAGATGGTGTTCAAATAGGCTGATGTTGGGATGGGCTTTGATTTTTTGCCCTAAGGTTGAGGTAACCGCCGCGCCAGTGGCATCGGCAGCATGAATAATCCGGCGGTGGCTGTGTCCCCCTTCGCGGGTGAGGTGGAAACCACGATAGCTACTGACTTCGCTGTCGGCATCGCGAGTAAAGGGAACGCCAAGTGAGATCAGCCAATCAATGGCGGATTTGGAGTTTTCGACAATGAAGCGGGTGGTATCGGGGTTGCACAAACCAGCGCCTGCAATCAGGGTGTCGCCGATGTGGTCTTCAACTGAGTCATCAGTATCTAATACTGCCGCAATGCCACCTTGCGCCCACGAAGAACTGCCTTCCAATAAACTGCGTTTGGTGACCAACGCTACGCGCCGTGTTTCGGCTAAATGCAGCGCTAACGTCATTCCCGCCAGCCCACTACCAATAATCAGAACGTCAAATGAATGCATGGTGTTTGTTTGCAAAATGAAAAAGCACACCCGAGGCATTGTACGCTGATGCAGTGCAAGATGGCGCACGATTCGCACCACCAATCGAGTACATGAAAACGATTCAGGGGGCAAACGGGCGCAGCGGCGGCAAGTCTGGTAAAATCGGCGGCGTTTTTATCTCTTTTTGCTTGGAAAAGACCCATGTTCGCAGCCGACCAAACCATTGCACAATATGATCCTGAGCTTGCCGCAGCAATCGAGGCAGAAGTCCAGCGTCAAGAAGACCACATCGAACTGATCGCTTCAGAAAACTACACCAGCCCTGCGGTGATGGAAGCCCAAGGCTCACAACTGACCAACAAATACGCCGAAGGCTATCCGGGCAAACGCTTCTACGGTGGTTGTGACCATGTGGATGTGGTAGAACAACTGGCGATTGACCGCGTCAAACAACTGTTTGGTGCAGAATACGCCAACGTCCAACCGCATTCTGGCTCACAAGCCAACCAAGCGGTCTATTTCTCCATCCTCAAACCCGGTGATACCGTGATGGGCATGAACTTGGGTCATGGTGGACATTTGACCCACGGTAGCCCTGCTAACCTATCTGGCAAATTATTCAACATCGTTGCCTACGGTTTGAACGAAAACGAAGAAATCGACTACGACGACATGGAACGTGTCGCCACAGAAACCAAACCAAAACTGATTATTGGTGGTGCGTCTGCGTATGCCTTGCGTTTTGATTTTGAACGCATGGGACAGATTGCGAAAAAAGTCGGCGCTTACTTCATGGTTGACATGGCACACTATGCTGGTTTGATTGCCGCCGGTGTGTATCCTAACCCTGTGCCACATGCCGATTTTGTCACCTCGACCACCCATAAAACCCTGCGTGGCCCACGCGGTGGGATTATTTTGGCGAAGGCTGAGTACGAAAAATCATTGAATTCTAATGTGTTCCCAACCCTACAGGGTGGTCCATTGATGCACGTTATCGCTGGTAAAGCGATTGCGTTCAAAGAAGCACTGCAACCTGAATTCAAAGCCTATCAAGAACAAGTGCTGAAAAATGCCGCAGCAATGGCGAATACATTGGCCAGCCGTGGCCTGCGTATTGTGTCGGGTCGCACTGAATCGCATGTGTTCTTAGTCGATTTGCGTCCAAAAGGCCTGACTGGTAAAGCGGCTGATGCTGCGCTGAATCGCGCTCATATCACCGTCAACAAAAATTCGATTCCAAACGATCCAGAAAGCCCATTTGTGACCTCGGGTATTCGGATTGGCTCGCCTGCGATTACCACCCGTGGTTTCAAAGAAGAAGAAGCCATCCTGGTAGCGAATTTAGTGGCCGATGTGTTGGATGCGCCGGAAGATGCAGCGGTTGCTGCACGGGTGGCAGAACAAGCGACAGCGTTGTGCCGTCGTTTCCCTGTCTATGCCCGTTAATTTGTCAGATTGACTGATTAAAAAGCGGCGGGCGTGAGTCCGCCGCTTTTGCTGTTTTTTGATTAGGGTAAATCGCCGTCATGAAATGCCCGTTCTGCGGACACCTTGAAACACACGTGATTGATTCGCGTGTGACCGAAGAAAAAGACGCTATTCGCCGTCGCCGTCGATGTTTAGCGTGTGAGAAGCGTTTTACCACATTTGAAACTGCCGAAGTGCGTATGCCACAAGTGGTGAAACAAGGCGGTCATCGTGCCGATTTTTCAGAAGAAAAATTGCGAGTCAGTTTTTCGCGCGCGTTACATAAACGGCCGGTTTCCACTGAATCGGTCGATGAGGCAGTGCGCCGCATTCAACAAAAATTACTGGCCAGCGGCGCACGCGAGGTGACATCGCGCTTAATTGGTGAGATGGTGATGAAAGAATTGGGGCGTTTAGATAAAGTCGCCTATGTGCGATTTGCTTCGGTGTATCGAAGTTTTGAGGATGTCTCAGAGTTCTCCGAGGCGATAGAAGAATTATCGCGTGGTGCATAGCCAAGACGGCTATGTGTGTGTTTATTTTTTCTTGCAATGGATATTGGTATGCCTCCCCCGCCTAAAATAAAAATAGTGAAAACATTAAGTAAGCAATTACTGGTTCACGATGTGCGCGGAATGCCTCGCAGTTTGGCCGAACAAGGGGCAGAGGGTTTTCGATCGCTGTGTGATAGCTTTGATATCGAGGCAACGCGCCTTGAACAAACCTGTCCCGGTATTGAAAAAGCACTGGAGCAAAGTCCATTAGCGGCCTTACTGCGCGGTAAACTCGCCGAGCGTAACAATCAACACCGTTTCCGCCATGCCGCAGTGTATGTGTCATATATGCACAAAGAGCTGGCTTTTGTGCACCGCGCTCAATTTAGCGTTGAAGCTGGCGATAAGAATGCAGGAAAAGGTAAGCAGCCAAATACGCTGTTACTACCACATCGCATGTTGCTGCGCTACCTCGATATCCCGACCACATTACCACTGGCAGAGCAAACCACCGCCTTGCAAGGCATGGAGATCTGGTTAAGTTTGCATAATCAAACCCAGCTGTGGGGGGGAAAGCAATTTGATCAAGAATTACTGAACAGCTATTCCCTCGATTGGCCTTACGCCATTTTTGCTTTGCAAAAAATCGTTGATGTCCTACAAAATTGGTCATCACGTTGCACCGATGAAAAATCCGCCACCCTTGATGCCTTATGGGCGCTATTACTCTTATGTGCCCCACATGGCTCGTCTGGTGTCACCGAACATATTTTATTAACCGAATGGGGTGTGCCGTATGCTGAGGCACAAGAGATTGCAAAAGCGTATCGCGATAATCTCGTCTATCCCACTGAATTGTTTCACTTTGCCCCGCTGCATCCCGCACAACAAGCGCGTTTTGAACACGGAGAAGAGGCTTGCTGTTTAGAAATCGACAGCAATCTGTTCCCAAGTGCAATCGGTGGTTTCCAACGTGCCTATCTGCAACAAGCCTTATTTCCTGATAGCCAAACTGATCAACCGCTTTTACCCTCGCTATTCGATTACTTCTCTTTTGCAGTGTGTCATTTAGCGGAAACTTTTGCTGAATTACTGCCGCAGCGTTTGGCTGAAGAGGTGGAATTTGCCCAACTGTTTGCCATTGCGCCGGATGATATTCAAATCACCATCGGCCAAACTGAAGCAACAGCACTGGCCCCCGCTGTTTTGCGGATGACAGAATTGGCGGTGTTGACCATTCAACAAGCCGTGGTCGATTTTTGCTCGGATTGGTCACAACAAAGTTTGACGTTGGCATTGCAAAAGCAAAGTTTGGCGGGGTTGATTGGTTTACAAACCAAATTGCTGCCTGAGCATCAACACCACAGCGCGATTACACAATTGATGCAGCAGCTGTTACAAGCACAGGCCTATATTGGTTTGAAACAAGCGCATAGCTTTGCACAATGGCAACAACAATGGCACGAAAAATTAGACACTTTGCAACAGCTGACGGCAGAAGAAAACGATGCCCAAGCGGATGAACGCAGAAAAAATCAGCTGAAAACCACGTTGGCTGCTTTACATGAACATAGTCAAACCGTGTTGAGCACCTTTTTCCCTGAATTACAAACCGTTGATAATCAAGCGCATAGTGAACAGCAATTACGCGATTTATTGGCGAGGCCAGAACTGTCCAGCGCATTGCGTGGTGCATTACAACAATGGCAACAACATTATCAAGCGCGTGTGCAACAGCAGCAATTGCCTTCGCTTGAACAGTTACAAGCGGTACTTGAACAGGCCAACCAAGATTTTCAACATCTGTGCCATATTACCGATCATCGCCAACAACAATGGGCACACACGCTGGCTGATTTAACAGCAAAAATTGTGCAATTACCGTTGCAATTTCCACTGCAAACATTGGCACCCATTGAAAATGAAATCACCGAACTTGCTGAACCAGATAATGCTGCTAATAGCCAAGAGCAAGTGCGTAAAGTTCAGAAAAAATTAGATAAAGCCAATAAAGTGATTCATGACCTCAATCGTTCGATTGAAGGATATGAAAAACAAAAGCGGCATTGGCTAGAAACTGAAGCGAAATTGCGTAGCGAATGCCGCAAACTTGAACAAACCCGCCCTGCTTGTTTAACGCTGCCGGGGGGAAATACGTTGGCTGATTTGGCCAGTGGCTTAGTCAGAATGTTAGGCTCAGATAAAAGCCCAGAGGCGGTATTAGATGCAGCCAGTCGGTTTTGTGAAAATAAATTATTGGTCTTAGATAGTGCCCGCCATAGCGCAAGAAATTACATGCGTAACGAGTATAGTCCACAGGATTTGATGCAGTCTTTGCTAAAATTGGCGTTGGAGTATTTGCCCAATTATCTGGCCGGTGGTGATAATGTGGCACGTAATGTCTTTGGACAAAGTTATAGTGCGCGAGAATCAGATACTGTAAAAAACGATAAAAGAATGCGTGAACAACGTGAGTTCTTTTTCAAAGGACAAAAGCGTTTATTTCAAAAACATTTGAGCTTGAACAGCTATTTACGTTTGTATTTTGAAGTTGAACAAGACCATGAGCAAATTGTGATTGCTTATTTAGGTGAGCATTTAGATTGCACCATGACCAATTAAACTAGGTGAAAATGTGATGGCATTTGTTGATGTCGATGAAAAATGGATGGCAAAGGCATTGCAACTCGCTGAGCGAGGGATCTACACCACCTCACCGAATCCCCGCGTGGGTTGTGTCATTGTGCGTGATGGTGTGTGTGTTGGTGAGGGGTGGCATCACCAAGCTGGGACGCCTCATGCCGAAGTACATGCGCTACGAATGGCTGCCGACTTAGCACAAGGCGCAACCGCTTATGTCACGTTAGAGCCATGTAGTCACTTTGGCCGAACTCCGCCGTGTGCTGATGCGCTTATCACGGCTGGGGTCAAGCGTGTGGTGGCCGCGATGACCGACCCCAATCCACTGGTAGCGGGACAAGGTTTAGCGCGTTTAGCGGCGGCAGGGATTGAGGTTGCCGTGGGTGTGTTACAAGCACCCGCGATGCAACTCAATCGTGGCTTTATCTCACGCATGACCAGAAAAAAACCGTGGGTGACGCTCAAGATTGCGGCCAGTTTAGACGGCAAAACGGCATTAAAAAATGGAGAAAGCCAGTGGATTACTGGCCCAGCGGCGCGGCAAGATGTGCATCAATTACGCGCTCGCCATTGCGCCATTATGACGGGCAGCGGTACTGTGATTGCAGACGATCCGCAATTAACGGTCAGAAATTTTGAAACAATAAGACAACCTAAAAGAGTCATCATTGATAGCAAGCTAAAAACCGCTGTAACAGCAAAAATCTATCAACAACAAGACGTTGCACAAACTTATCTCTACACCACCAATCAAACACCAGCGCAACAACAAGCATTTAGCAATCAAGGTGTAGAAGTCATTGCATTACCGGCAACTGCAGCATTCCATGTCGATTTATCTCAAGTGTTAACGCATTTGGCTGCCGAGGGAATGAATGAAGTCATGGTTGAAGCGGGGGCAACGCTTAATGCAGTTTTATTGCAGTCGGGTTTGATTGATGAGGTCGTGTTATATCTGGCACCAACTTTTTTGGGCGACAGCGCACAAGGTCTTTTTGCTGGCATTGAGCTTACTACGCTGACCCAACAATATCGTTTTACGGTGAATGATATTCGTGCATTGGGTCAAGATTTACGGTTGACTTTAACACCTGCTATGGCTTCCGCATTGCCAATTTAACGTAAATGGCATCTTGCCCAGTTTTTAATTCACTGATCCCAACATAATCAAAAGCATTATAGCCAAATAACTGGCTATTTAATGTCGGAGCAAGGGAAGGCACTTGGTCTAAACGAATCGATAGTACCTGCCCTTGTATCCGCGCATAAGGCATTTTCTCAACTAAATCTCGCATCACTTGATCGCCCGTTGCAAGACTCACCGCACCAATCGCCATATTACCTAAAATGCGCACGAGGGCATTTTCTGATACTGCTTGCGACGATTGTTTAAAAGAAATATGCACTGTGCGATTCGGCCAATCTACCGGCAAAAATTGAAACTCCAGCTGATGTTTTGCAGCGATGCCTTTGTCGCTTCGCAAAAATACAATGCCTTTTTCTGGTGTTAACTGAATATCTTCGATAATAAGTGATTCACTTTTTACACTGTTTTGCAGTCTCTGCAAAATAAGGTTTTTAGGTAAAACCACCCCTTCCCGATTTAACCCAGGCAGTTTTGAAGCAAATTCCTTCATCTTAAGATAAAAGGCAATGATTTGGTCTTGTTCTTGTGCTTGTGCTTGTGTTAATTGGGTTGATAATAAGCCTAATCCACTCACCAACAACACAGATAACCAACGACGACGAGACATCATTTTATCCCTTTCTAATCGAAAATTGTTCTTGCCCCGTCAAAACGGGCGGCAAAGTAACTGTTTTGTAAACTTTCCACTCGAATTGTGCTGTTTGTGCGTGGAGCATGAATAAACTTGCCATCACCAATATAGATACCCATGTGCGAATAAGGGCGATTCATGGTATTAAAGAAAACCATATCGCCTGCTCTTAATTTTTCGCGTGAAATCTGGCGTGTTCTTGCTGCAATTTCTGCCGCATTATGTGGCAAAGAAACACCGACAGCATTTTTATAAATAAAAGCTGCCATGCCACTGCAATCTAAACCTGCTTCTGGATTTTTGCCACCAAATTGATAGCCCACATCTAATAGTCCTAAGGCATACATCACAATTTCTCTGCTATCACCAGAAGCTTCAATATTAGCCAAACTTAAATTAGGCTTTGTTTTGGTGATTTTAGTTGGTGGCTTTTTACCGCTGGTTTTAGTCGGTGTTGAACTACAAGCGGCAAGCACTAAAGCCATGATGGCTACTGTGATAAGCTGCGTTTGTTTTCTAGCCATTCCCATCTTTCTAATTTCTCCATTAACAATAGATCAATTTCGTCTATCCTTTGTTGCCACTGTTTAACCTGTTCAATTTGCTGGCGATAGACGTTAGGGTCTAGTAAACGGTTTTGTAATTCGGCTTGTTCGGCTTCAAGCTGTGAAATTTCCTCTGGCAATTGCGTCAACTCTTTGTTTTCATTATAAGTGAGTTTGTTTTTTCTTTCCTTAACCCGTTCCGTTTTTTCGGTTTTTACTGTGGCCTCGGGTGCCTTCTTAGCAGGGGGCACAGTCAAGTTGAGGTTTTTCTTAAGATTCTGCCAATCAGACCACCCACCAGGCGATTCAATTAACTTGCCTTCACCTTCAAAAGCAATCACCTGTGTCACGACATTATCTAAAAAGGCGCGGTCATGGCTAACCAAGAACAGCGTACCTTGATAATCACTTAATAATTGCTCTAACAAATCAAGCGTATCAATATCTAAATCGTTGGTGGGTTCATCTAAAACAAGAATATTAGCTGGCTTTGTAAAAAGTCGAGCCAATAATAGGCGATTGCGTTCACCACCCGATAAAGACCGGACAGGGCTACGAGCGCGAGCAGGAGGGAATAAGAAATCCTCTAAATAGCTCATGACATGCTTACGGCCAGTTGGTAAATCAATAAATTCACTGCCTTGGCTGATGACATCAATCAACGTGGCATCTTCATCTAATTGAGTACGGAATTGATCAAAATAGGCAATTTCTTGTCGTGCGCCTTGTTTGATTGTGCCACTGTCTGGTTGGATTTCACCGAGAATCAATTTAAGCAGCGTGGTTTTACCAGCACCATTTGGCCCAACTAAACCAATTTTATCACCGCGCATAATTCTGGTTGAAAAGCGATCAATCAGCTTTTTATCGCCGAATGATTTAGAAACTTGCTCTAATTCAGCAATTAACTGAGAACTTTTTTCTGAAATAGAAACAGATAAATTAACACGTCCTTGTACCTCTCGGCGCGCAGCGCGTTGTCGGCGCAGTTCTTCTAAACGGCGAACTCGTCCTTCATTACGAGTTCGTCTAGCTTCAATACCTTTTCGAATCCAGACTTCTTCTTGTTTCCAAAATTTATCAAACTTACGATTATGGATAGACTCAACGGTCAGTTCTTGTGCTTTTCTCTGTTGGTAAGCAGCAAAATTACCCGGGTAATTACGAACAAAACCGCGATCTAACTCAACAATACGATTGGCCACGTGATCTAAAAAAGTACGATCGTGAGTAATAAATAACAAGGTACCTTTAAACTGTGCTAACAGTTCTTCTAGCCATTCAATTGCATTAACATCAAGGTGGTTGGTTGGTTCATCTAATAATAATAAATCAGGATTACTGACTAGAGCTCTCGCTAATGCAACCCGCTTTTTCCAACCTCCGGATAAAGAACTGATCAGTGCATCTGCATCTAAGCCTAAACGCTGAAGGGTATTTTCAATCATATTTTCAAACTGCCACCCTTGACGGATTTCAAGTTCATGCTGCAAGTGGTGAAGTTTTTCTAACAAAGCGTCGTGATCTTGTTGAGGATCGTGTAGTAACTTGGTTAGTTGATGGTATTCGGTTAATAAGTTTTTTAACTCACCTAATCCCTCTGCAACAGCTTCAAATACTGTATGGTTAAGATCAAACTCTGGTTCTTGCGGAACCCACGCCGTCTTGATGTTGTCTTGAAAGACAATCCGACCATCGTCAAGATGAACCGTTCCCGCAACTGCTTTTAATAAAGAAGATTTGCCCGCACCATTACGGCCAATTAAACCGACTTTATCACCTTGTTCTAAACTAAAACTGACCTCATCCAATAGAGGATGATGGCCAAAAGCCAAGCTTGCTTTTTCAATTGATAAAATAGCCATTTGATTCTCAAAAAATTAAATAGACACCAAGCCCATTTTGACTGCGGCTTTCACTAAGCCAGCAAGATCACGACATCCCAATTTTTGTGCAATTTTATTGCGATGAAACTCAACGGTTTTCGGGCTAATTTCTAGGTTTTTGGCAATTTGTTTTGCCGAGAGTCCCTGAGCAATAGCAGTTAAGACTTTTTGCTGTTGAGATGTGAGCACGAAATGTGCGGATTCTTTTTCTGCATGGGGCTGTGTTGATAAATCCGCAATTTTAGGACTTAAATAACGTTGCCCTTGCTTGACTGTATAAAGCGCCTGTTCCAGTTCCGCTAATAGGCAATCTTTTAACAAATAGCCATCCACGCCCATGTTGAGTGCCGCAATCACCGTTTCTGGTGCTTCTACGCTGGATAACATGACAATTTTTAAGGTCGCATGCGTCGTACATTGTTTAATGTGTTGCACGGCCGATAAGCCTGTCATGCCCGGCATTAACACATCCATTAACACAATATCTGGATTGAGCATTTCAATCTGTGTAATGGCCTCTGCTCCATTTGAGGCTTCGCCACAGATGGTGAACTCATCTAATTGTTGCAACAGCGCAGTGATACCAACTCGAACCAGTAAATGATCGTCTGCAATCAAAACGCTGGTTGTGGTTTTAGCGGTGTGGCAGGGCACTGTTACAGAAGGGAAAACATCCATAAAACGAAGGAAAGAAGCAAAGGGAAGAATGGCCGCCAATCATACGCGAATATGTCTATGAACGCTGCGTTGCAAAAATGAAAAACCTTGTCAGGACTTCACTTAGCCCACTATTTGCAGTTAGTATGCCAAAAAAACATCAAAAAAACAGAAAAATGAGGAGAACATGATGGGCCCCCTAACTGGTATTCGTGTTGTTGAGTTTGCAGCCCTCGGGCCTGCACCGATGGCGACCATGCTTTTAGCTGATCTTGGTGCGGATGTGGTGAGAATTGAGCGTGCTAATCAACATATTGGCGCACTATTTGATCCAAAATTAGACATCCTAAACCGCAACCGCCGCGTGATTACGTTAGATCTGAAATCTCAAGATGGGTTAAATACAGCGCTAGAGTTTATTACCCAAGCCGATGCCTTGATCGAGGGTTTTCGACCCGGGGTAATGGAACGTTTAGGGCTAGGGCCTGCGGTGTGCTTAGAGAAAAATCCAAAACTGGTGTATGGCCGTATGACCGGTTGGGGGCAGCATGGCGCGTTATCCCACGCCGCCGGACATGACATCAACTATTTATCGTTATCTGGTGCGTTACATGCCATCGGTGAGCATGGTGGTAAGCCGGTGGTGCCGCTGAATTTAGTCGCTGATTGCGGCGGCGGGGCGATGTTTCTCGCCTTTGGTGTGCTAGCTGCACTGCTTGATGCAAAACGGACTGGGCAAGGCCAAGTGGTTGATGCAGCGATGACGGATGGTTGTGCCACTCTTATGACCATGATGCACACGCTTATGGCGATGCAACAATGGCAGCCGATGCGTGGCAGCAATCTGTTGGATGGTGGGGCACATTTTTATGACACTTATCGTTGTGCGGATGGTGAATATGTGGCGGTCGGAGCGATTGAGCCGCAGTTCTATGCGTTGTTATTACAAAAGTTAGGCATTGACGACCCCGATTTTGAACAACAATGGAACCGTGACGCTTGGCCACGCTTAAAAGAGAAAATGGCTGCGGTGTTTTTACAAAAGACCCGCGATGAGTGGTGGGAGATTTTTCAGGGAACGGATGCCTGTGTTTCACCGGTGCTTAATACCTCCGAGGCCGTTCAAAATAGCCACAATCAATCGCGAGGGACTTTCATTTCGGTCAATGGCATCGCGCAAGCAGCACCCGCCCCACGATTTAGCCAATATCCACAACTGCCTTTGCCACAATCACCTGCATCGCCACAACCTTGGCAATCTATTTTGGCGGATTGGCAACAACACCATGACTAAGCGAAACTTTTGCAACATTGCGTTAATGCAATAACCACAGGTGCGGAATCTGCAAGGGGCTCGCAATTTTCTGCTTTTTTAGCAAAGTACCTACGCTTTTCTTCACAGCGGGACCACATCCGTATAGAATAAGCAAGCTTTTTGCAGCCCGAACGTTTTCGCCGGCGCATCTCTTATTCGCAGCGTACGGTCGGGCGAAGTGTTATCCCAAAAGCGACGCTATATCTATATTCGAGAGAGAGGATTCAAGCCGTGTTAGAAGCTTATCGTGCCCATGTCGCTGAACGTGCTGCTCAAGGTATTCCCCCCCTGCCATTAAATGCAAAACAGACCGAATCGCTGGTCGAATTATTAAAAAATCCTCCTGCTGGTGAAGAGGCCACTCTGGTTGAGTTGATCACCTACCGTGTGCCTGCTGGTGTGGATGATGCGGCTAAAGTGAAGGCCTCTTTCTTGGCTGCAGTTGCAGAAGTTTCTGTGACCTCTCCCCTGATTTCCCGCGAAAAAGCCACCGAGTTGTTAGGCACTATGTTGGGTGGCTACAACGTCAAGCCATTGATCGACCTGTTGGCTGATGAAGCCGTTGGTGCGATTGCTGCTGATGGCCTGAAAAAAACCTTGTTGGTGTTCGATGCTTTCCATGACGTGAAAGAATTGGCCGACAAAGGCAACACCAACGCCAAAGCTGTGTTGCAATCTTGGGCCGATGCCGAGTGGTTCACCAGCCGCCCAGAAGTGCCAGCTACACAAAAACTGACTGTGTTCAAAGTATCGGGTGAAACCAATACTGATGACCTGTCGCCAGCACCTGATGCTTGGTCCCGTCCAGACATCCCATTGCACGCTTTAGCCATGCTGAAAAACCCACGTCCTGGTATCGAGCCAGAAGAAGCGGGTGTGCGTGGTCCAGTGCAACAATTAGAAAACCTCAAAGCCAAAGGCAACTTGGTGGCTTATGTGGGTGATGTGGTTGGTACTGGCTCTTCCCGTAAATCAGCAACCAACTCTGTGTTGTGGTTCACCGGCGAAGACATTCCTTTCGTACCGAACAAGCGTTTTGGTGGCGTGTGCTTGGGTAGCAAAATTGCTCCGATCTTCTTTAACACCATGGAAGATGCTGGTGCATTGCCAATCGAGCTGGACGTGTCCCAAATGGACATGGGCGATGAAATCGAACTGAACATCGATTCCGCGACTGCCAAAGTCACTGCGCTGAAAAACGGCGAAGTGATTGCTGAAGCACAACTGAAAACCCCAGTGATTTTGGATGAAGTGCGCGCCGGTGGCCGTATTCCTCTGATTATCGGTCGTGGTTTGACGGCAAAAGCACGCGAAGCACTGGGCTTGCCAGCTTCGACCCTGTTCCGCCTGCCTGTGGCACCGGAAGACAGCGGCAAAGGTTTCTCGTTAGCTCAAAAAATGGTTGGTCGCGCTTGTGGCTTACCAGAGGGTCAAGGCGTTCGTCCAGGGACTTACTGTGAACCACGCATGACCACCGTTGGTTCGCAAGATACCACCGGCCCAATGACTCGTGATGAGTTGAAAGATTTGGCCTGTTTGGGCTTCTCCGCCGACTTGGTGATGCAATCTTTCTGTCATACCGCTGCTTATCCGAAGCTGGTTGACGTGAAGATGCACAAAGAATTGCCTGCATTCATCTCGACCCGTGGTGGTGTATCGCTGCGTCCAGGCGATGGTGTGATTCACTCTTGGTTAAACCGTCTGTTGTTGCCTGACACAGTGGGTACCGGTGGTGACTCCCATACCCGTTTCCCAATCGGTATTTCCTTCCCAGCGGGTTCCGGTTTGGTGGCGTTTGCCGCTGCAACTGGTGTGATGCCATTGGATATGCCTGAGTCTGTGTTGGTTCGCTTCAAAGGCGAAATGCAGCCAGGTATCACCTTGCGTGATCTGGTAAATGCAATTCCGTTGTACGCAATTCGCCAAGGTCTGTTGACTGTTGAGAAGAAAGGTAAGAAAAACATCTTCTCCGGTCGCATCTTGGAAATCGAAGGTTTGCCAGACCTGAAAGTGGAACAAGCATTCGAGCTGTCTGATGCTTCCGCTGAGCGTTCTGCTGCTGGTTGTACAGTGCATCTGAACAAAGCGCCTATCGTTGAGTACATGCAATCCAACATCACGCTGATGAAGTGGATGATTGCAAATGGCTACGAAGATGCACGCACCCTGCGCCGTCGTATTAAAGCGATGGAAGAGTGGATTGCAAATGGCGAATTGTTGTCTCCAGATGCCGATGCCGATTACGCTGCTGTGATTGAAATTGATCTGGCCGACATCAAAGAGCCTATCGTTGCTTGCCCGAACGATCCTGATGATGTGAAATCGTTGTCCGAAGTGGCTGGCGACAAGATTGATGAAGTGTTCATCGGTTCTTGCATGACCAACATTGGTCACTTCCGCGCAGCGGGTAAAGTGCTGGAAGGTAAATCGGATATCCCAACTCGTCTGTGGATTGCACCACCAACCAAGATGGATGCAATGATCCTGAATGAAGAAGGTTACTACGGTATCCTTGGTCGTTCCGGCGCACGTTTGGAAATGCCTGGTTGTTCGCTGTGTATGGGTAACCAAGCACAAATCCGCAAAGGCTCGACCGCCATGTCGACCTCGACTCGTAACTTCCCGAACCGTTTGGGTCTCGACACCCGCGTTTACTTGGGTTCCGCCGAGTTGGCAGCAATTTGTGCCTTGATGGGCAAAATCCCAACAACAGAGGAATATCTGGCACAAGTGGCGGTTGTGAATGCGAAAGCATCCGAAATCTACCGCTACATGAACTTCAACCAGATTGAAGCATTCCAAGAAGTGGCTGACACTGTAGAAATGTAAGTCCTTACAATTCGGATAGTGTGTTAAGAATGGCCTCGGAATTATCCGAGGCCATTTCTCATTTTGAAGCCAAGTTAACCAATCATTTACATTCTTTCTAATAAATTACTGACATAGAATATGTTCGGGATATAATTTCACTATTTTGAATACAGGTAAAAATTGCTTAACTGGGTCACTGTTTCATGCTGAAACAGAAAATAACCACAATATCGAATTAGAGGGCGCAAAAATGGCAAAGGAAGTTACAGCACGTTTACAGATTGACCAAAAACTTGAACAAGTCGGCTGGATTATCCAGGATATGAAACAACTCAATCTTGGTGCGGCGGTGGGCGTTGCGGTGCGCGAATATCCCACTAACACAGGGCCGGCGGATTATGTTTTGTTTGTTAATCGTGAAGCCGTTGGTGTGATTGAAGCCAAGAGAGATAGCGTTGGCGAAAATTTGACCGTCGTTGAAGAACAAACACATCGTTATGCTACGTCAAATCTGAAATGGCGCAAAGACAACACCCCTTTGCGTTTTCTATTCGAGGCCACTGGCCAAATTATCCGTTTTACCGATGGTGCCGACCCACATCCACGTTCACGCGAAATCTTCCACTTTTTCAAACCAGAAACACTGGCTACATGGTTAGCTCAGCCAGACACCTTACGTCAGCGTTTAGCTAAGCAAATGCCTGCGTTACCAAACCAAAATTTACGTGATTGTCAGATTAATGCTGTGACTGGCCTTGAAAAATCACTGGCGCAGAACAAGCCGCGTGCCTTAGTACACATGGCGACGGGCGCAGGTAAAACCTTTACAGCAATCACATCGGTTTACCGCCTTCTCAAATTTGGCAGTGCTAAACGTATTCTGTTTTTAGTGGATACTCGCAACCTTGGTAAACAAGCACATCAAGAGTTCATGGCTTATACCCCTCCCGATGATGCTCGTAAGTTTACTGAACTTTATAATGTGCAACGTCTTACTTCACCAAATATCGACCCACATTCACAGGTGTGTATTAGTACCATCCAGCGGATGTATTCGATTCTGAGCGGCGAGCCGATTGATGAATCGGCAGAAGAAATATCCCTCAACGAAATCCAACAAACGGCCAAGCAAGAAAAATTTGTGCGTTACAACCCCACTGTGCCGGTGGAAACCTTTGATTTTATTATCATTGATGAATGTCACCGCAGTATCTACAACTTGTGGAAACAAGTGCTGGATTATTTCGATGCCAGTTTAATTGGTCTAACCGCCACGCCGGATAAACGCACCTTCGGCTTTTTCAATGAAAATATTGTTGCTGAATATACTTACGAGCAGTCTGTTGCTGATGGTGTCAACGTCGGCTATGACGTTTATACCATTGAAACAGAAATCACCCAAAAAGGCGCGGAAGTCAAAGCTAAACAATGGGTAGATCATCGTGATCGGGCCACTCGCAAAAAGCGTTGGGCGGAGACAGAAGAAGACATTGCTTACAGTGGCAAGGCGTTGGATAAATCTGTCGTCAATGTGAGCCAAATTCGCCAAGTGATTTCAGCAATGAAAACAGCGGTGGAAACACAAATTTTTCCATCTCGCAAAGAAACGCCCAAGACCCTAATTTTCGCGAAAACCGACAGCCACGCTGATGACATCATCAATATCGTGCGCGAAGTTTACGGACAAGGAAATGCTTTCTGTAAAAAAGTGACTTACCGCGCCGACGAAGACGCCGACAGTATCCTTTCCAGTTTTCGCAACGACTACAATCCGCGCATCGCTGTTACCGTGGATATGATCGCCACCGGCACCGATGTGAAACCGTTGGAAGTGCTGCTGTTTATGCGTGATGTGCGCTCTAAAGGTTACTACGAACAAATGAAAGGCCGAGGCGTACGTAGTTTGAATGGTGAAAGTCTTAAACGGGTGAGTCAATCCGCTGACGGTGATAAGACGCGCTTTGTGTTAATTGATGCTGTCGGTGTCGAAAAGTCGCTGAAAACCGAAAGCCGCCCTTTGGAAAAGAAACCTACAGTGGCGTTAAAAGACCTATTGCAAGGCGTGGCGATGGGTAGCCGTGATGAGGATACTGTGCTTTCTCTTGCGAATCGTTTGGTACGGTTGGCTAAACAACTGGATGATAAAGCTCAGGCACGGATTGAAAAAGCCAGTGGGGGTATTCCAATCGGAGAACTTGGTAAAACGCTGATAACAGCGGTTGACCCTGATGCCATTGTGCAAACGGCACTGGTAACTGCAAAAGCCAAAGGTATGGTTCGTTCAGAAGAAAGCCTCTTGCCAGAAGAAATAGAAGCTGCTCGTGCCGCGCGCGTGGCCACCGCTTGTGCGCCTTTTGACAATCCCGCGCTGCGTGATGAAATTGAGAATGCGCGCCGTGAGCGGGAGCAAATTATCGACCATATCAACCTTGATCAGGTTATTTTCAGTGGTTTTTCAGCGGATGCTGAAGCACAAGCCAAAGCAACGATTCAAAGCTTTGCGGATTACATTGCCGCGCATAAAGATGAAATCACTGCACTGGGATTTTTTTATCAACAGCCTTACCAGCTCCGTGCACTTACCTTCGATATGCTTGAAGAGTTGTACGATCATTTGAGTAAACCGCCGTTGATGTTGACGACCGAGCGGCTGTGGAGTGCTTATGCCCGTGTGCAGAATGCGGCTGTAAAAGGCGCTGACCGTAAGCGCCAGCTTACTGATTTGGTGTCGCTTGTGCGTTTTGCTTTGGGCCTGGATGGTGAGCTTAAACCGTTTGCTGAAGAAGTGGATAAGCGTTTTCAAACTTGGATTTTTCGTCACAACGCCCAGCGCGGAACGGCCTTTACGCCGGAGCAAACGGAATGGCTGCGGCTGATGAAAGAGCACATTGCCAGCAGTTGTAGTATTAGCCGTGATGATTTTGATTATGCTGAATTGGCCGACAAGGGTGGATTGCAAAAAGCTTGGGGCTTGTTTGGCAAGGAGTTGGACACTTTGATGAATGAAATGAATATGGAGTTGGTGGCGTAATGAAATTGTACCTAACTGCTTCCTGAGCGAAGTCGAGGGGAGTCAGTGGGTTGGTTGTTTTGGCTTTGATAGTGCTGGCTTCGACTGCGCTCAGCCAGCGGGAAGCGCTGCACCTAATTGCTCCCTGAGCGAAGTCGAGGGGAGTCAGTGGGTTGGTTGCTCTGGCTTTGACAGTGCTGGCTTCGACTGCGCTCAGCCAGCGGGGGGCGGTACACCTAATTGCTCCCTGAGCGAAGTCGAGGGGAGTTAGCGGGCTGGTTGCTCTGATTTTGACAGTGCTGGCTTCGACTATGCTCAGCCAGCGGGGCGGTACACCTAATTGCTCCCTGAGCGAAGTCGAAGGGAGCAATTATCGAAGTCGAAGGTAGTATCTAATAAAGAGAAAAAATTTCATGCCTTATATGTACATCTTGCGTTGTGCTGATGGCAGTTATTACACCGGAAGCACTTGGAATATTGAGAAACGTCTTTGGGAGCACCAGCAAGGTTTAGGAGCTCGTCATACGGCCAAAAGACTGCCAGTTGAATTGTTGTATTTTGAAGAGTATTCACGAATTGACGAGGCATTTTTTCGTGAAAAACAAATACAGGGGTGGAGTAGAAAGAAAAAGGAAGCGTTGATGGCAAGGGATTTTGACCGACTGCACCAACTGGCAGCCTGTAGAAACGAGAGTTCGTATTTGAAAGCTGATAGTGCTGGCTTCGACTGCGCTCAGCCAGCAGGGGGCATTGCACCTAACCGCTCCCTGAGCGAAGTCGAAGGGAGCCATCTAAATGAATCGCAAGGAATTAACCATGTTGATGAATGAAATGAATAGGGAGTTGGTGGCGTGAGTGAATTGAATCAACGCCCCCTCGCTACCCTTGGTGAATTGGCAGACGAGCCTGTAGAACAGACTGGGCCAATGAGCGATTTCTTTTATGTCGATATCAGTAGTATCGACCGTGAAACCAAAAAAATCACCGAAGCCAAGGCCTTGACGCTGGCGCAGGCTCCAAGTCGAGCCAAGCAGCTTCTTCGCGCTGGTGACGTGCTGGTTTCAATGACGCGTCCCAATCTGAATGCAGTCGCGCTCGTTCCCGAGCAGCTTGATGGCGCAATCGGCTCCACAGGCTTTCATGTTCTCCGGTCTCGTTGGCTGCGCCCGGGGTTCTTGCTTCGTCTGGTCCAATCGCAACGTTTTGTCGACGAGATGTCGGCCCTCGTGCAGGGCGCGCTGTATCCCGCAGTGCGACCGAAAGACATTGCTGCGTTCACTTTTGCCTTCGAAACACCAGCGCAACAAACCCGCATCGTCGCGAAACTCGAAGAACTGTTATCCGACCTCGATGCCGGCGTAGCCGAGCTCAAAGCAGCACAGAAAAAACTCAAGCAATACCGCCAATCATTGCTAAAAGCCGCTGTCGAAGGTGCGTTGACTGCCGAATGGCGAGCAAACAACAAGCCATCGGAAACCGGCGCGCAATTGCTCGAACGCATCCTGACCGAGCGCCGCGCCCGTTGGGAAACCAAGCAATTAGCCAAATTCAAAGAACAAGGCAAAACCCCGCCCAAGGATTGGCAGAAGAAATACCCCGAGCCAGTGCAACCAGATACAACCGATTTGCCGGAACTGCCGGAGGGGTGGGTTTGGGCGAGCATCGATCAGCTTACCGTTGAGAAAAAATACGGATCTTCGTCAAAAACAAATGAAGACCCAGTCGGCGTTCCGGTCTTGCGCATGGGGAATATTCAAGACGGTGATCTGGATTTTTCAAACTTGAAGTATTTACCCGTCGACCACGACGAATTTCCTGGCCTCCATCTTCAAGATGGTGATTTGCTATTTAATCGAACAAACAGTCCTGAACTGGTTGGCAAGACTGCTGTGTATCGATCGCAAATCTCACCCTGCTCGTTTGCCTCTTATTTGATTAGCGTTCGATTTTCTGACGGCTACATTTCTGAGCTCGCATCAGCATTTATCAATTCGGCATATGGGAGGCGTTGGATTAAATCGGTTGTGGTTCAGCAAGTCGGGCAGGCCAATGTAAATGGTTCCAAACTATCCGCACTCGCCGTGCCAGTTCCGCCGTTTAAAGAGCAGCAAGAAATAATCTCAGTGCTCCACTCTCAAACCAGCGAAATTGCTGACCAGTTAAAGAGCGTTGATATTTCCCTCAAGCGATCCAATGCCCAACGCCAAAACATCCTGCGCGCTGCCTTCTCCGGCCAACTCGTACCACAAGACCCGAACGACGAACCGGCCAGTGTGCTGTTGGAGCGCATCCGCGCTGAACGGGCGGCGCTGGGGGCGGTGAAGAAATCTAGAGAAAAAAAAGCCACAGCCAGAACTAGAACGGAGTGACACATGAAAATTGAGTCAATCAGGTTACAAAATTTTAAAGCGTTCAAAGCTGTGCACTTAAAGAATATTCCATCTTTTATGGTGGTGGTAGGTGCCAATGGCTCTGGAAAATCAACCTTATTTGATGTCTTTGGTTTTTTGCATGATTGCCTAAAAGGCAATGTTCGGCAGGCCTTAGATAAGCGTGGCCGATTTTCGGAAGTATTAAGTCGTGGCTGTGACCCCAAACAAGATTCCATCGTGATTGAACTGCAATACCGCATGGATATTAGCGGCGTCAATCGCTTAGTGACTTACTTCCTAGAAATTGTCGAACGCAATGGGTCTCCCATCGTAAAACGGGAAATACTTCGCTATAAGCGTGGAAAAAATGGTAAGCCTTTTCACTTTCTCGACTTTGAAAAGGGGCATGGTTATGCCATTATCAACGAAGAAGACTTCAATAAATCGGATGAAGAGCTAGAGCGTGAAACAGAGCAAGTCGCCCCCGATACCCTTGCTATTAAGGGACTGGGACAATTCGAACGCTTTAAAGCGGCGAATGCGTTTCGGCGACTGATCGAAAATTGGCATGTTTCTGACTTCCATATCAGTGCAGCGCGTGGGCGCAAGGATGCATCAGGTGAGACAGAACACTTGTCGGAGTCTGGCGACAACCTGCCGTTGGTGGCACGTTACCTGCACGAGCAACATCCCTCTGTATTTGACAGCATCCTAAAAACGATGGCTCGGCGTGTACCGGGTGTGTCATCAGTGGAACCGAAGTTAATGGATGATGGTTACCTGACGCTGAAGTTTCAGGATGGCTCATTTAAAACCCCATTTCTGGATCGGTATGTTTCTGACGGCACTATCAAAATGTTTGCTTATCTAGTGCTATTGCATGACCCCAAACCACATCCTTTGCTGTGTGTTGAAGAACCAGAGAACCAGCTTTATCCTCGATTGATGGGAGAGCTTGCTGAAGAATTTCGTAGCTACTCCAATCGGGGTGGCCAGGTATTTGTTTCTACTCACTCCCCAGATTTTTTAAATGCCTTGGAGTTAGATGAAGTTTGCTGGCTAGTCAAACAACAAGGCTGCACTGAAATTCGTCGGGCGAAGGATAATGTTCAAGTTGCCGCTTATGTTGCCGAGGGTGATCAATTAGGTTACCTGTGGAAGCAGGGGTTTTTTGATGGGGTAGACCCAGAATGAAAGAGCTGGTTTTTTTACTAGAAGAACTGTCAGCTAAAGCCATGCTGGAGTCTTTGTTACCTAGACTGCTCCAACCAGAAACGCGCTACCGTTTGATTCCTTTTGAAGGAAAACAAGACCTCGAAAAACAACTCGTCACAAAAATCAGGGTTTACCAAAACCAACAAGCCCGTTTTATTGTCTTACGCGATCAAGATAGCCACCCTGATTGCTTACAACTCAAAAAACGTTTGTTGGATTTATGCGCCCAAACCACCAAAGCCGAATGCTGCTTGGTTCGTTTGGCTTGCAGAGAATTAGAAACTTTTTATTTGGGTGATTTACAAGCCGTTGAAGTCGCCTTGTCTATGACGGGTTTAGCTCGTTACCAGAAATCAAAAAAATTTAAAAATCCCGATCATTTGGGCAGTCCCAGTCAGGAGTTAAAGACACTGACCAAAGGCCGCTATCAAAAAGTTTCGGGATCGAAGGCCATTGGTCAACACCTGAATTTAGAAAATGACCGCTCCCCCAGCTTTCGCAATTTGGTAGCAGCCATCCGCCGCCTAGAAGCTGAACTAATTAAGGATGAAGTATGAACACCTCTTCCCTCGTCCAGAAAGTCTGGAATTTCTGCCACACCTTGCGCGATGACGGCGTGGGTTATGGCGATTATCTGGAACAGCTCACCTATCTGCTGTTTTTGAAGCTGGCGCATGAATACGCACAAGAACCCTACAACCGTGATACCCATATTCCGAGGGGGTATGACTGGGCCAGCCTGACCAATAAAGTCAGTGAACCATTGGAAGCACATTATCTCGCCACCCTGCACAAACTGGGCAATGAGCAGGGTATGCTAGGCGCGATTTTTTTTAAGGCTCAAAACAAGATTCAAGACCCTGCCAAGCTATCACGACTGGTTCAGCTCATTGATGCTGAAAACTGGATCAGCCTTGATGCCGATACCAAGGGCGATTTATACGAAGGTTTGTTACAGAAAAATGCCGAGGATACCAAAAGTGGCGCGGGTCAATATTTCACACCTCGGGCACTGATTGAAGCCATCGTTGCCTGCATTCGGCCAGAACCCATGAAAACCATTGCCGACCCCGCCTGTGGTACCGGTGTTTTTCTTGGGTGCATACAACTGGCTGACACGCCCGGGAGCCAAACTGGATAAACGGCAAAAAGAATTCCTGCGCGAGCGGACTTTCCACGGCAATGAAATCGTGCCGAATACACGCCGTATGTGCTTGATGAATCTGTTTTTGCACAATATTGGTGAACTAGATGGCGAACCTTCGGTTGAACGTTCCGACGCCTTGATCTCAGAGCCCAAGTGTAAAGTGGATTATGTGTTGGCCAATCCGCCTTTCGGCAAAAAGAGCAGCATGACCATTACCAACGAAGAAGGCGAAGAAGATAAAGAGGCTTTAACCTACGAACGTCAAGACTTCTGGGAAACCACTTCAAACAAACAGCTCAACTTTCTCCAGCATATTGTCAGTATGCTAAAAGTAGATGGCAAAGCAGCGGTGGTCTTGCCAGATAACGTGTTATTTGAAGGTGGGGCCGGTGAGAAGATTCGCCGCAAACTACTGGAGAATTGCGACGTACACACAATTTTGCGTCTACCCACCGGTATTTTTTATGCTCAAGGTGTTAAGGCCAATGTCGTATTCTTCGACGCTAAACCCAAGGATGGCCAGATCCACACTAAGGGCATTTGGTTCTATGATTTACGCACCAACAAACATTTCACCCTGAAAACTCGCACACTCAAGTTGGATGATCTACAGGATTTTATCACCTGCTACCACCCAGAAAATCGCCATGAGCGCGTGGCTACCGAACGCTTCAAGTTCTTTAGCTACGAAGAACTGATGGCACGCGATAAGGCCAGCCTCGACATTTTCTGGCTCAAGGATGAAAGTCTAGACAACCTTGATGATTTGCCACCACCGGATGTCCTGCAACAAGAAATCATTGAACATCTTGAAGCGGCACTGGCTGCATTTCGAGATGTTGCCGCAGGGTTACCAAAATCATCAGGCTAAAAATCCGACTAGCTGGCGCACTCTATTTTGTTCTATCAAAGCGCAGCGCTTGCGAAGCTTGATGACGGGTTTCGTTATCGGTGTGCAGATAACGCCGTGTAGTCTCAATATTACTGTGCCGTAAGTTTTGGCTGACCACCAATAAGGGGATGCCTGCTTCCAATTGATGGGATGCCGAGGTGTGACGTAGCCAATGGGTTGAGGCGGTGCGTAAGCGGAAAGCAATATCAAACTGTTGTTGCTGTTCCGCGTATTGTGCCGCCTGTTCAAAAATCGATTTTGTAATCAGATAGATGGATTTACTGCTTAGGCAGTTCCATTGACCTTTTTCTGATAGCCGACCAACCAACGGGATGTTTTCTCGTGGGTGAGGATACTGGGGTAACCCGATTGCCGTACGATAACGCACGAGTTGTTGTAATAGCTCATCGTTAATTGGAATTTCGCCTTCTTTATTCCCCTTACCAATCACCCGCCACCACCATTGTCCGCGCCGCACAAAAATATCTCCCATTACCGCATCTGCTACTTCAGACCGCCGTGCGCCGGTAAGATACAGCAAAGAAAACAACCAATTAGCGCGGACGGCATGGGCTTTTTCTTTCTCGGTATCTTGTGGCAAATGTGCCAATGTTTCTAAGACACATTGCCATAATGTCTGATCGAGGTAACGCTCTACGGTTTGCACTTTTTTGGTGAGTGCCCGTTTTGTACGCTTTGCCAAAGCCAAGGGATTGCCTTGTAAATAGCCCGCTTCGTTCAAATAGCGAAACAGGCCACTTAAAATCACAAGGGTTTGTTGAATGCTGCTGGGTTGTAAGGGTTTGGTAAATGGCCGCCAGTTAGGATGATGCCGCGCTACGGCAGGCCCGATCCACCGTTCTGCAGGCTGTGGATTGGCTAAAAAACGCTCGAAATCCATTAAATCATTACGGCTTAACTGCGAAAGCGTACGTTTTTGCTCTGCCATCCACATTAAAAAACGTTCAGTTTCTTTGCGGTAACTGGCAAAGGTATGAGGTGAATCTTCATACTCGCGCAACCAAGTCAACACCGCATCAATATCATTCTCTGCTGTGATAAGACGCGGCTGGCCGTGATGAAGGGGGGTAATTGGACTCGAGGAGGTAAGAGAAGGCAGTAAGGACATTATGATGTCTCTCTTGGTGATTCGTTGTCAGCTGTTCTTTTCTCGGCGTTTTCAATCAACTGTTGCCGCAAGTTTTCATACTCTTGCCGTAGAGTGCCGAGTGCTTGGGTGGTTTCGCGCCAAGCCAAAACAATTTGCTCATGGTTGAGGCGAACTTGTTCTAATTGTTGTTGTTTTTCTTGCAGCTGGGCCTGTTGTTGTTGCGTTTGCCACTGGGCTTGTAACAGATGATTTTGCAAATGCTGTAGTTGTTCTTGATAGCGTTCTTCTTTGTGGGCAAATTGCTTTTGCTGCGCTTGCAAGTTGTCTTGAATCTGTTGTTTTTCCTTATTTAAACGCTGTCGCTCGTCTTCTGCTTGTTGATACAACTGAATTCGTAAACCTTCCAAACGAGCATACGCCAATTCTTCTTTTCTTTCTGCCTCAAGCTGGATTTGCTGAATACGCTCTTGGTGGACAAGCTGTAGCTGCACCATTTTTTCATCAAATTGAACCTGCTGCCGTGAAAAATCTTGCAACAGCGCCGCATTGGCTTTTTCTAGTGTGATGTGGCTGGCTTGTGCGATTTCTTTTTCCCGAATGGCTTGTTGCAAATGTTCTTGCAGTAAATGCAGTGCCTGTTGTTGTTGTAATTGCTCCGCTTGCAAATTATCTTGAATGGCTAATAAAGCCAACCGTTCTGCTTCAAATGCTTCCTTTTCTGTTTGCCACGCCAAGCGCTCTGCTTCAACTTCTGTTTTGACCGTTTCTAAATGTTGCTCTGCCTGTTCGCATGCGGTTTGCCAAATTTTTTCCACTGCTTCAATTAAGACCGGTGGCCAATCTGGGCGGCGGCTGGCAGTGCTTAACTTAGCCAAAAATTGCTGACGCCAATTTTTCAATTCGCTGTTGATCGTGGTGTTCGAACCACTGCCGACACGCTCACGCACGCTGTTTACCGTTGGCCAAACGCCTTCTGCTGCTAAACGGTAGGCCGCTTCATGAATCCGTAAGTTGATATCAGACATCTTGATTTTCCTTTGTGAGTTGTTAGGCACAATGTTGTTCAGAAATTAAATTGTAAAATATTTAATGTTATACGTAAATTATTTTTTATTGCCATACCTTTGATTCCCATAACGCGAATAATGGGAAGTTTTTTAAGGGAAAAATCCGTAAATGTCTTTACTAACAGTGACTTAGCTAAGGATTTGGGTTTAAAGGAGAATTGGGGCACAATCAAGCAGAAACCACGCAATTACGTCCCTGTTGCTTCGCTTGATACAAAGCGGCATCCGCTCGTGCAAACAAATCGGTCATTGTTTCGTCTGCCTTTGCCTCAGCAAGGCCAAACGACATTGAAAGCTTGCCAACTTGATAGTCTGGCGTTTGATTGACGGTGTGACGAATCCGTTCGGCTAACTTCAACGCCACTGGCAAAGGCGCATCGATAATCAACACAAATTCATCGCCACCCCAACGAATCACGGCATCTGTTTGACGGACGAATTGATTCATGGTGTGTGCAACCTTTTGAATCACACGGTCGCCGGTGATATGGCCATGTTGGTCGTTAATCTGCTTGAAAAAATCGATATCACATACAATCAAACAGAAGCAGTGATGATGATCTTGTTCAAGTTGCTGCAGCTGAGTTTGCAGCAGTCGCTCACCCGCATGTCGATTGAGCAAACCGGTTAATTGGTCGTGATGTGCCAACTCACTTAATGTTTTTTCACGCTCAACAATGTCGCTAATATCTTTTGCAATACTGACAAAGTGTGTGATGTTGCCCTGTTTATCTTTTAATGGCGCAATACTTTGCTCGGCATAAAAAATCTGACCGTTCTTACGCCGATTCATAAACGTGGCACGAAAACCTTGACCTTGAGAAAGCTTTTTCCATAAATCACGGTAAAAAATCGGGTCATGGTTGCCTGACTGTAATAACCGAGGTGTTTCACCAAGAATTTCAGAGGACTGATAGCCTGTTAGTTTTTCAAAAGCAGAATTGACAAAAATAATTCGAGCATGTTGATCAGCAATCAGAATAGGATCTTGTGCCGCATTAAGGGCTTGCACCATTAAATCTCGTTCTTGTTCCGCATGAATCTTGCTAGTCAAATCTTGCTGAATCGAAATAAAGTGGCTGATTTTTCCTGTGCTGTCTTTTACCGGTGAGATATTCCATTCAACAAAATAGGGTTGGCCGTCTTTTTTGTAGTTGACTGTCTGGCCTTGCCAAAACACACCCTGATGTAAAGCCATACGTAAGCTATCAATCACCGTTCTATCGGTATTCGGGCCCTGCAAAATTCTGGGTGATTGACCTTGTAGTGCTGCTAAGTCATAACCTGTCATACGACAAAAAGCAGGATTACAATATTGAATAAAAGGCCCGCCGTCTTCTAAACAGGCATCTGTGATTAAAACTGCGCTAAAGGATTGATCGAGCGCGATTTGCAAAAAATTATTTTGGGCTAGAAATTTCATCATCACTCACAAAGGTTTCTAAGGCATAGGGTTCCCACCTTGCCCGCATTTTCTCAATCATATCCGGTGGTACTTGGTGCACAGAGGGCCATGTGCCGGTGGTGACATAAATCGAGAGCTCACAACCGAGATCATGGGCTAGATCTAAATAAAACTGCATTTCAGATTGTCGAGTAAAGGTATTGCTAACAACAACGTTTTTTTGTCTTGTCAGTGCCTGTTTAGTTTTTCTCATACACCATTGATGAGCGAGGGGTAGTCGATTGGCTTGAAAAACATATTTCCCGTCTTTGGACATAAAAAACATATCTGCTTCAAAATGAACTGTGTTAGGCAGTTGTTGTAATACTTTTTTTGCGAATGTGGTTTTTCCACTTCCGGGTAGCCCCCTAATTAAAATCAATTTTGGCATTATGATAAACCTGTTATTTTTTGCATCATCCAAAAATAGATTCGGTTTGGCATCAATGTGATTGCCCGCAGTATGCACGTAAATTTCTTTGGGAAATTAATTTCAAATTTTCCTTGAGACAGGCCATAGCAAATTTGTTCGGCGGCCTGTTTAGGGGAGGTTAAGGCTGGCATTTTAAATTCATTTTTTGCTGTTAATCGTGTTGCAACAAACCCCGGATTGATTAAATAAACACCTATTCCGTGTGGATGAAGATCTAAATAGAGGGTTTGAGCAAGATTTTGTAGGGCAGCTTTAGTAGCACCATACACCAAACTATTCTGCATACCACCCCATCCGGCAACACTGGCCAGTAAAATCAGGCTACCTTGTTTATTTTTGATCAAGTCAGGGGTCACCGTAGCAATCCCATACAAAACAGCAGATAAATTTGTTGAAACAACTTGATCAATTTCTGCTGCATCGAGCTGCCAAGTTCGCGTTGGCGTATAAGCGCCGAGTGAAAAAATCACTGCATCTAATACTTTGTTTTGTTGAGAAAGTGCTGCATAGCAGGCTTGCCAAGCTGCTGGTTCTCGCGCATCCATCGGTAGCACCGAGACCCGTGTTTTGCCATCTGCAACCGCCTGCAGTGCAGATACCGTTCGACCAGATAAAATCAGTTCGGCGCCAAGTGCATGTAATTCGTTGGCTAACGCAGCACCGATACCATGCCCTGCCCCGATTATCCAAACTCGTTTTCCCTGCCAATTTTTTAATTTTGGGTTAAGGCTCATCATTGGCTCCAAGATTTAACGACCAACTGATATCGATTACGAGAATGGAATTTTAGTTCCGACTAAGTTTTAGCAAAAAAGCATAATATCATATCTCAATATAAATGAAAGCTAATTTACTGTTGCAATTTTTCTCATCGTGGTATCGTGCCAACGGTTTCTGTGACAGATAAGGAGATGGTATGGATATAGTGGTGATGTTTTTCTTATTTGGTTTGATTGCTGGTCTATTGCGCTCAGAGCTCAAGTTACCCGCTTCATTATATGAATCTCTTTCAGTTTTTTTACTGTTAGCGATTGGTTTGAAAGGTGGGCAGGGGCTGGCACAACAGGATTTATTACCCCTATTACCTCAGCTCGGTGCTGTGATTGCGCTTGGGGTATTACAAACTTTAATCGCGTTTTTTATTTTAATAACTTTTGGCAAATTTGATCGTGCCAATGCTGCAGCGATGGCGGCACATTATGGTTCGGTGAGTGTTGCCACGTTTGCTGTGGGGAGCGATTGGCTCGCCTCGCGTGACATTTTCTTTGAATCGCAAATGGCGATTTTCTTAGCTGTGATGGAGGTACCGGCCATTATGGTAGGTATTATTCTGGTACGTGGCATCAGCAAAAACACCGAGTGGAAAGCACTAGCCCATGAAACTTTTTTGGGCAAAGGGGTAACCTTATTGCTCGGAGGGATGTTGATTGGTTGGGCCGCAGGGCCAGAGGGATTGGCTTCTGTAAAAGGTGTGTTCTTTGATTTATTCAAAGGGGCGTTAGCGTTGTTCCTGTTGGAGATGGGGCTGATTGTGGCGCGGCAAGCCGGCGATTTACGGCAACGTGGTATCTTTATCATCGGTTTTGGTGTGTTGATGCCGCTTTTCTCCGCTGTCTTAGGACTGAGCTGTGGGGCTTTGATTGGGCTGTCTATCGGTGGAATGACGCTGTTAGCGACACTGGCGGCGAGTGCTTCCTATATTGCAGTGCCAGCGGCAGTGCGGTTAGCGATTCCTGAAGCGAATCCAGCCTTGTCGCTTGCCACAGTTTTGGGGGTGACGTTCCCATTTAACATCATGCTTGGCATCCCGTTTTATCACTATCTGGCTGAAACACTCTTTGGGGCATAACGATGGATCATCTAGAAAATCGCACACTGTTAACCATTATTACCGAAGCCGCTGTTGAACATGCTTTGCTAAAAGATTTAGAAAAACTCGGCATCAAAGGCTACACCGTGTCCGATGTGCGTGGGCGGGGGAGTCGTGGTGTCCGTGATGCCACGTGGGGCGAGGCAGCGAATATTCGTGTTGAAGTGATTTGTCAGCGCGAAGTGGCATTAAAAGCCTTGCAATTTATTCAGGACAAGTTCTATCAGAACTACGCCATGATTTCTTTCTTGCAAGACGTGGAAGTGCTGCGACCCGAGAAATTTTAGCGAAACCGTTGGCTGGCTGATGTTTAGCTGAATTTAGGGGTGCACCGAGTGTGTGCCCCTAATTTTTTCTGGCTAACAACCCGTCAGCCGCGAGGTTTACGGTTAAATCTGGTAAAGTGTTAGGTTTTTCTCGCTGTGATGAATTTGCGATGACTGAGCTTTCTCCTGTTGCCCGCCAAGCGGCACGCCGTCGTACCTTTGCAATTATTTCCCACCCCGACGCGGGTAAAACCACACTGACAGAAAAATTATTGCTTTTTTCTGGTGCAATTCAAACCGCTGGTACCGTCAAAGGCAAAAAATCCGGCAAGTTTGCGACGTCCGACTGGATGGAAATTGAGAAACAGCGGGGGATTTCCGTTGCTAGCTCGGTGATGCAGTTCGATTACTGCGACCATGTGGTGAATCTTCTTGATACCCCCGGTCACCAAGACTTTTCTGAGGATACCTACCGTGTATTGACGGCGGTGGACTCGGCCTTGATGGTGATTGATGCTGCTAAAGGGGTAGAAGAGCAAACCATCAAATTGCTGAATGTTTGTCGCCTACGCGACACGCCAATCGTCACCTTTATGAATAAGTATGACCGTGAGGTACGCGATTCGTTAGAGCTATTAGATGAAGTCGAAAATATCCTCAAAATCCGTTGTGCCCCGATTACTTGGCCCATTGGGATGGGGAAAAATTTCCGTGGTGTGTACGACTTATTAAATGATCGCGTGGTGCTGTTTGAAGCTGGAGCAGAACGTCTACCGCATGAATTTGATATTATCGAGGGTCTGCAAAACCCACGGTTAGACGAGCTTTTTCCGTTGGAAATGGATGCACTGCGCAATGAAATTGAATTGGTGCAAGCAGCCAGCCATCCTTTTGTTTTAGAAGAGTTTTTGGCCGGTGAACTTACGCCTGTTTTCTTTGGCTCCGCGATCAATAATTTTGGCATTAAAGAAATTCTTGATTCTTTAATCGAATGGGCGCCAGCCCCTTCGCCACGCGATGCCACGGTGCGTAGCGTGGCCCCTGAAGAAGATAAATTCAGTGGTTTTATCTTCAAAATCCAAGCCAATATGGATCCGAAACATCGCGACCGGATTGCTTTCTTGCGTGTGTGCTCAGGCAAATTTGAACGTGGTATGAAAATCAAACACTTGCGCCTCAATCGCGATGTGGCTGCCAGTTCAGTCGTGACATTTATGGCGCATGATCGCGAGATTGTTGAAGAAGCGTGGCCGGGGGATATTATCGGTCTGCCTAACCACGGCAACATTCAGATTGGCGACTCGTTTAGCGAGGGGGAAATGCTGGCGTTTACGGGGATTCCTTTCTTTGCACCAGAGTTATTCCGCAGTGTTCGTATTAAAAACCCACTGAAATTAAAGCAACTGCAAAAAGGCCTGCAACAGCTTGGTGAAGAGGGTGCCGTGCAGGTGTTTAAACCCATGAATGGCGGCGACTTGATTTTAGGTGCCGTAGGGGTGTTGCAGTTTGAAGTGGTGGCACATCGTTTGTTGACAGAATATGGTGTTGAAGCGGTGTTTGGTTCGTGCCCGATTTGGTCGGCCCGTTGGGTGAGCTGTGACAACCGCCAGAAATTCGATGAGTTCCAAAATAGTCTGGTGCATAATTTGGCGGAAGATGCGGCAGGCAGCTTGGCTTATTTAGCGCCTAACCGCGTCAATCTTGATTTAACCAAAGAACGGTGGCCCGATATCGCCTTCCATGAAACTCGAGAACATTCTGTCAAACTGTCATGATTGAATGGACCGCTCCCATTCGGGACCTGATACAAAGTCTGCCTAACCAGTGGGGGCCGGATATTATCCGGTCTTTGGTGTTGCTTATCAGTTTAGTCGTGGCCAATACCCTCACTGGCCGCGCCCTGATGCGACAAACTCAGCTGAGTTTGGAAACCCGCCGGCGCTGGGCGGTTAATTTGCGGAATGTGCTGTTAATCATTGGTTTGTTGTTGTTTGTGATTATTTGGTTCCGCGAAATTGAAACCGTCGCTGTCTCTTTGGTGGCGATTGCTGCTGCCATTGCCATTTCGGGCAAAGAGATGATTATGTGCTTTGTCGGGTCGGCTTACCGCACCATGGCCAAGTGCTATTCTGTTGGCGATCACATCGAGATCAACAACCTGCGCGGACGGGTGATCGACTTTAATTTGTTTGGTACCACGCTGATGGAAATTGGCCCCGGCCGCCATGCCCACCAACTGACAGGGCGCTTATTCACCATTCCAAACAGCCTATTGTTGACACATACCGTATTTCGTGAAGATTTTAGCGAGGAATACACCGTCCACGTGGTCAGTGTGCCGTTGGCAGTGGAAGCGGATTTATTACAGGCCGAAGCCATTTTGATGGCCGCTGCTACCGATATTTGTGCGCCTTTTATGGAAAAGGCACAAAAATTCATGGCCAAAATGGAAGCCATGCACATGGTTGACAGCCCTTCGGTAAAACCTCGGGCCTCGATTCAAATTGTGGATGAAAAACACGCTTTAGTGATGGTGAGAATTGGTATCCCACCGAGCCAAAAACAGAAAGTGGAGCAAGCTATCCTACATCGCTTTGTTGCAGAATTTTTCCAACAACACGCACGTAGCAGCACATAAAATGCACTGTCTCTCCGCCTGACATTAAGGAACCCGTTTTATGTTTACTGGAATTATTCAAGCCGTTGGGTTGATTTCTGCTGTCGAATCACGCGGTCCAGATTTGCGGCTTACCGTTGCCAGCAATGACTTAGATTTATCGGATGTCGCGCTTGGCGACAGCATCGCCCACAACGGCGTGTGCTTAACTGTGATCTCGCTGTTTGAGAAAGGCTATCAGGTTGATGTATCGCGTGAGTCGCTCAACTGCACCACAGGTTTGGAACACGCAGGACAAGAAGTCAATTTAGAAAAAGCCTTACGTCTTGCCGACCGTTTGGGGGGGCATTTGGTTTCTGGTCACGTCGATGGAGTGGGCGATGTGGTGCGTTTTGAGCCGGTTGGTGACTGTTGGGAACTCGACATCGCCGCACCTCAACGCCTTGCACGCTATATTGCTGCCAAAGGGTCGATTGCTGTTAACGGCGTGAGCTTGACCACCAATCGGGTTGAGGACAATCGTTTTTCGATCAATTTGATTCCTCACACCTTACAGAACACGACATTAAAACATCTGAACACAGGCGAAAAAGTGAACTTAGAAGTTGATTTGATTGCTCGCTATGTGGAAAGAATGTATCAACCAGAAAGTGCCGTATAATGAATGGTTTATCACCAATGACTGAAATCATCGCCGATATCCGCATGGGTAAAATGGTGATTTTAGTGGACGATGAAGACAGAGAAAACGAAGGCGATATTATTCTCGCCGCTGATTTCGTGACGCCAGAGTTGATTAACTTTATGGCGAAATATGCGCGGGGCTTGATTTGTTTAACCTTGACCGAGCAGCGTTGCCAGCAGTTAAACCTGCCATTAATGGTCAATAACAACGGCTCATCCCACGGCACCAACTTCACTTTGTCAATTGAAGCTGCCGAGGGTGTCTCAACCGGTATCTCTGCTGCAGACCGTGCACGCACAATTCAAGCAGCGGTTGCGCGTCATGCGAAGCCTTCCGACATTGTGCAACCCGGGCATATCTTCCCACTCAAGGCGCAAAACGGCGGGGTGTTGGTGCGGGCAGGCCATACCGAAGCCGGATGTGATTTAGCGGGTTTGGCAGGGTTAACACCGGCGGCAGTGATTTGTGAAATCATGAACGATGATGGCACGATGGCGCGCTTGCCGGAATTGATCGCCTTTGCACAAGAACATGGCTTAAAAGTGGGTACGATTGCTGACTTGATTGCCCACCGTAGCCAAACCGAAAGCCTGATTACCCATGTTGCAGAACGTCCGGTGAAAACCGCTTGGGGAGAGTTTATTCTCCATGCTTTCCGCGATGAAAGCAGTATGGCAACCCATCTTGCT
The DNA here is from genome assembly GCF_054781915.1 of Aquaspirillum soli. Taxonomy (NCBI): domain Bacteria; kingdom Pseudomonadati; phylum Pseudomonadota; class Betaproteobacteria; order Neisseriales; family Aquaspirillaceae; genus Aquaspirillum; species Aquaspirillum soli. Next base: position 242,625 of record NZ_BAAGTM010000002.1, read on the forward strand.
ATCGTTAAAGGCAAGATCACAGCAGAAAATGAGACTTTAGTACGCGTCCATGAGCCATTATCAGTGGTCGATTGGCTCGATATTGACGAACACTCCCATTCGTGGAGCGTGCCGCAAGTGCTGCAAAAATTCTCACAATCTGAACAAGGTGTGCTGATTTTGTTGCACAGCACAGAATCGGGCGATGATTTGCTGGCGCGAACTTTCCCTAACACGGCCCCTGCTGTTGCCAGAAAATGGGATCCAAAAACCTACGGTATTGGTGCACAAATGTTACGCACCTTAGGCGTGGGTAAAATGCGCCTGATGTCCAAACCGTTGAAAATTCCAAGCATGACGGGCTTTCATCTCGAAGTGTCTGGTTATGTTTTACCCGATGGCTCGTTGTTGTAACACCTATTGTCAGCAGGGCTGCGATGGTGCCCTGCTCAATGAATTGAGCACAACCCGCTTTTTATTCTGATCTTTTCTTGTGGAGAATGTAATGCATTCCGATATCGTTACGCTGGCGCCAAATTTCGATGGCACCGGCCTTAAAATTGGCATTGTTGTTGCTCGCTTTAATGAAGATGTCTGTCATGGTTTACGCGATCGTTGTCTTGATGAGCTGATTCGCTTAGGTGTCAGCCCATCGGACATTGTGTTGTTAAGTGTTCCCGGTGCCTTAGAAATTCCTTTGGCTTTGCAAAATTTGGCCATGATGGAAGAAGAAGGTTTTGATGCGCTGATTGCTTTGGGTGCCGTGATTCGTGGTGAAACCTACCACTTTGAACTGGTTTCTAACGAGTCTGGCAGCGGTGTAACCCGTGTGGGTCTCGATTTTGATATTCCCATCGCTAACGGTATTTTAACAACCGAAAACGATGAACAAGCTTTGGCACGTTTAGACAAAGCGCGTGAATGTGCGCAATGTGCGGTGGAAATGGCCAACTTACAACGAGGACTGATCGAATTATGAAAACCGCCCGCCGCCGTGCTCGTGAGTTTGCCGTACAAGGCATTTATCAATGGCAACTCAATGGCCTCACCGCCTCTGCCATTGAAGCGCATCTGAAAGAAAACGACAGTTTTCGTAAAGCAGATGAAGCGTTGTTCCGTACCTTATTGTTCGGTGTGATTAACTATTACAGCGATCTTGATGTGGCATTAGCTCGTTTTTATGAACGGGCGCCTGATGAAGTCAGCCCCGTTGAACGGGCGATTTTACGGATGGGGGCGTTAGAGCTGCTGCGTCATCCAGAAACCCCCTCCCCAGTGATTATCAATGAGGCAATTGAAATTGCTAAAACGTTTGGCGGTACCGATGGCCACCGTTTTGTAAACGGCGTACTGGATAAATTGGCCGCAGAAGTACGTGCCGAAGAAAAACAAGCCCAGCGTCGCCCGCGTCCTGCGGCTATGCCTGCCGATGAATGAGTTTGAACTGATCCGTCATTATTTCACCCGCCCTGTGTCGCATACTCGACTTGGGGTTGGTGATGATGCGGCGATTTTCAGCCAACGACAGGGGCATGAGCTACATGTCTCTGTCGATATGCTCGTCGCGGGTCGACATTTTTTTCCAGATGTTGACCCGTTTAAGCTGGGGCATAAAACCTTGGCGGTCAATCTGTCAGATATGGCTGCAATGGGAGCAACGCCAAAATGGGTGTTGCTGGCCGCAGCTTTACCGGTGGTGGATGAAGATTGGGTAGCGAATTTTGCTCGGGGGTTTTTTGCACTTGCTGATCGCTATCAGGTTGACGTGATTGGTGGAGATACCACACGCGGGCCATTGACTTTGTCAGTCACCATTATCGGGGAAACACCACAAGGCTGTGCCCTACGGCGCGATCAAGCGAAGGTGGGCGATGATATTTGGCTCAGTGGTACGGTCGGCAGTGCTGCCATTGGCTTGGCCTGCCGACAACAACAACTGTCGCTCACGTCTGTTGAGCAGCAAGAGGCCCTCGCTGCATTAGAACAACCAGAGCCACGGGTTGCGCTAGGACAAGCTTTATTATCCTGTGCCCATGCTGCGATTGATGTATCAGACGGTTTATTGGCGGATTTAGGCCATATTTTGCAACGCTCTGGTGGGCTTGGTGCCACGCTGTGGTGGGATCAGATACCGGTGAATGCGCTGTGGCGAGATGCCGCATGGTTTAAACCGGAATGGGCACTGGCAGGGGGGGATGATTATGAGTTGTGTTTTACCGCGCCCCGCTCGGCCAGAGAAAACATCGTTGATATGGCTCATCGCATTGGCATTCCTGTTTCTCGTATTGGTCAGGTCGAAGCGGCTCATACCGGTACGGTGGTGCTCGATACACACGGGCAGCCGATGCCGATAGAAAGGACCGGTTTTGACCATTTCGCGACGAGCTGATTGGAATTTCATCCTTTCTCATCCTGCCTATTTTATCGCCTTTGGTTTTGGTAGCGGTCTGGCTCCCTCGGCGCCGGGTACGGCAGGAACACTATTTGCCTTACCCATGTTTGCCGCCTTTTTGTTGTTGGGGTTTACGCAACAGGCGCTGGCATGGGCCTGTATTCCGGCATTTTTGGTGGGCTGTTGGATTTGTGAGATCACAGGCAAGGCGTTGGGGCATCCCGATCATGGTGGCATGGTGTGGGATGAGATGGTGTCTATGTGGTTGTTACTGTCCTTCTTGCCAACCAATGCCATGACGTGGTCGGTGGCTTTTATCGTATTCCGGTTTTTTGACACCATTAAACCTTGGCCAATTAGCTGGCTTGATCGTCGGGTCAAGGGTGGTATCGGGGTGATGTTGGATGATCTGATTGCCGCAGGCTTTTCGCTCTTGGTCATGACCATCGTATTACAAAACGATCTGATTTAACTCTCTTTTCTTGGTACTGGTAATTGGTGCTGATCTACACTATATTGCACCAATAGTATGAATATTGATGCGGTTTAACCCAACAGGACACCCACCATGAAAACTGTTCGTAAAACCATTACCTTGACCGATCAGCAAGATAACTGGATCAAAGCACAAATTAGCACAGGGCGTTATACGAATGACAGTGAGTTTATTCGTGATTTGATTCGGCGAGAGCAAGAACGCAGCCTTGAAATGGAGGCAATTCGTACCGCGTTGATTGAAGGCGAGGCCAGCGGCGAACCCAAGCCCTTTAATGCAGAGGCTTTTAAACAAAAGTTATAAAAAATATGCCGCCACATAATACTGAGCCATTTATCTATTCACCTCCCTGTGCACCACTAGAATGGCTCCACATCGATCCAGACTTTGTCATCATCAACAAACCAGCGGGTTTACTGTCACAACCGGGCCGTGACCCCAATCATTATGACAGTGCTTGGTCGCGTGTTCGGCAACAATATCCAACCGCAGAATTAGTCCACCGTTTGGATATGGACACTTCGGGTATTTTGTTATTTAGCTTGAACAAAAACAGCGAGCGCAGCTTAAAAATTCAATTTCAACAACGGCAAACCAAAAAACGCTATCTTGCCGAAGTGTCAGGGGTATTGGCTGCAAAACAGGGGGAAGTTGACTTACCATTGATTTGTGATTGGCCAAAACGCCCGCTACAAAAAGTCTGCTTTCAAGATGGCAAACCCTCGCAAACGCTATACCGTGTCTTAGAGCAGGATGACAGCCGCGCCCGTGTTGCACTCTATCCGGTAACCGGACGGTCACATCAGTTACGGGTTCACATGCTGGCGCTCGGTCATCCCATTATTGGCGATCGTTTTTATGCACCCACCGACATACAGTTAGCCAGTCCGCGTTTGTTGCTTCATGCCGAGTTTCTCCAGTTTTTCCATCCCAAACAGCACCATGAGATAAGTTGTACCGCTCCCTGTGAGTTTTAACTCGGTACGGCCTGTGGCAACGCGGTAGCGCCGTGGCGGAGTTGTCGCATGGCGCGGTCTAGCCCTTCCACTGTCAAGGGGAACATGCGGTTTTGCATCGCGTCTTTAATAAGACGAATCGAACCTGTCATTTCCCAAATCGGTTCTGCGACAGGATTTAACCAAACAGCGTGTCGAAAATGATTTAGCAAACGCCCCAACCACACTGAACCGGCTTCTTGGTTATGGTGTTCAACACTGCCGCCCGGATATAGGATTTCGTATGGGCTCATCGTCGCGTCGCCGACAAGAATCAATTTCCAATCTTGCCCTAAACGATGCAATACATCCCATGTGGATTCCGTTTCTTGCCACCGGCGTTGATTATCGCGCCACAGTTTTTCATACACGCAGTTGTGAAAATAATAGGTTTCAAGGTGCTTAAATTCACTTCGGACTGCTGAGAAAAGTTCTTCACAGGTATGGATATAATCATCCATCGACCCGCCAATATCAAACAATACCAATACCTTGACCGTGTTATGCAGCTCAGGCACAAACTGTAAATCTAAGAGTCCGCCTTGTCTGGCTGTGGCGCGTAAAGTGGCATCCAAATCTAAAACATCCGCAGCCCCCTCACGAGCAAATTCGCGCAAGCGGCGTAGCGCCACTTTGAGATTACGTGTACCCAACTCAACTTGATCGTCCAAATTACGAAACTCACGCTTATCCCACACTTTCACCGCACGGCGATGGCGTGATTCATGTTGTCCAATCCGTACCCCAGCTGGATTGTAACCATAGGCACCAAATGGACTGGTACCGCCGGTGCCAATCCATTTATTGCCCCCTTGATGGCGCTCTTTTTGTTCTGCTAAACGTTCTTGTAACCGCCGCATCAGCTCATCAAAGCCCAGTGCTTCGAGGGCTTTTTTCTCTTCTTCCGATAGAAATTTCTCAACCTGTTTACGTAACCAATCCTCTGGGAGAGTGGTTTTCAGGTCTTGCAATGTGCTTTCAATCCCGTGGACGTATTGGCCAAACACTTGGTCAAAACGATCAAACCACTTTTCATCTTTCACTAAAACGGTTCGACTGAGGTAGTAAAACTCATCAATCGAGGCAAAAGCCAGCCGTGCCTCCATCGCCTGTAGCAACAACAGAAATTCTTTTAGGCTGACGGGTAGAGCGGCCTGACGTAAGGCAAGAAAAAAATCAATCAACATGGTGTACGTTGCTTTTCTGAAAGAGAGCAGTTAAGTTCATTAAAACGCTTGTTTGTCTTGAATGAGACAAGCCGCGATAACGATAACAAACAGATGATTCGTTTTGATCTCACGAGGAAACTATGGAGTCGGATTTTATTCGCTTGCAGCACTGCTTTACCCAACAACAGCGTGCTGCACGGCAACACCCTTATCCCACCCTAGCACAAAGGCAAGGCGATTTAACGGCGCTGGCTCAACTGTTGTTGGAATATCAACACCCCTTGCAACAGGCGTTGGCTGCCGATTTTAGCCATCGCAGTGTGATTGAAACACAGTTGGCGGAAATTTTTCCCAGTTTACAGGCGATTAAGGACGCAAAAAAGCGTTTACCTCGTTGGATAAAATCCGAGAAACGTCATGTCTCGCTGTGGTTTCAACCGGCGCGGGCACAGGTGATGCCGCAACCATTGGGCGTGGTGGGAATTATTGTGCCGTGGAACTATCCGCTTTATCTGAGTTTCGGCCCGTTGGTTGCTGCGTTAGCCGCAGGAAATCGAGCCATGTTAAAACTCTCGGAATACACGCCACAAACGGCAATCGTGTTACAACAAGCATTTCATCGCTATTTCAGTGAAGACAAAATTGCGATTATCACGGGTGATGCCGCAGTCGCAGCAACATTTGCCCAACAACCGTGGGATCATCTGTTTTTTACCGGCTCGACAACGGTAGGGCACAAAGTGATGCAAGCTGCTGCGACAAACCTAACGCCGGTTACCTTAGAACTCGGCGGTAAATCGCCAGTGTTTATTGCATCGGATGCAGACATTGCTCACGCGGCGGAGCGAATTGCGGTGGGGAAATTGCTTAATGCAGGGCAAACCTGTGTTGCGCCAGATTATGTTTGGGTTCACGAGTCGCAACAGGCTGCTTTTATTGCACACTATCAACGTGCCGTAGGCCGTTACTACCCCCGCTTGCAACATAACCCCGATTACACTGCCATCATTCATCCACAGCATAAACAACGATTACACGCCTTGCTGGAAGAAGCTGTTGGACAAGGGGCGGAGGTGATAGAGATCAATCCTGCGCAAGAAGACCTCGGTATCAGCCAAAAGCTGGCGCCTTATTTGGTTTGTCAGACCCACCAGAGCATGAGACTGATGCAGGAGGAAATTTTTGGGCCAATTTTGCCGGTGGTGACGTATCGTGCCGAAGAAGATGTACTGACTTGTTTACAAACTCAGCCCCGTCCGCTTGCTTTATATCTGTTTGATCGTAACCGACAACGGATTCAACGTTTTTTACAACATACCCATAGCGGTGGGGTGACCATTAACGATACTGTTTTACACGTGGCGCAGGATGATTTACCGTTTGGTGGCATTGGCGCGTCAGGGATGGGGCATTATCATGGCTATGAGGGGTTTTTAACTTTTAGCAAGCTCAAACCTGTTTTTGAGGTTGGACGATATTCTCCTCTGCCGTGGCTAAGCCCGCCCTATGGCAAACTGGTTAATACACTACTGCGTCTAATGTTACGCAAATAAAAGGGGGAGAGGCATGGTTACTCGGCGCCGTTTCCTACAGTGGGGCGCTGCATCGGTTGTCATTGCTGGCGCTGGCAGCTTGATCACCACATGGGATGATCCACCACATCCGGCTCACTTTCCGCCACCCGATGGGGGATGGCAAATCCTTCAACCACAACAACAAGCTTTTTGGCTGGCTTTGGCGCCTGCGGTGTTGCATCCCTTATGGCCAGTGTCGATGCCTCGCCAGCATGTAGAACGGTTTTTGCATCAGTTAGACAGCGTATTGGCCAACCTTGCCCATGAACAGCAAGAAGCGCTCAATGTATTGTTGCAGGCATTACGCAAGCGCTTATTTCGTCATGTGATTGCTGGGGTCTCTCATCCGTGGCAAGACGCCACACAGCAAGAGGTGGATGCGTTTTTACAGGACTGGCGGCACAGTTCGTTTACACATCTACGGGCAGGCTATCAAGGATTAAAAACTGTGGTTTTTGCTGCGTGGTATGCCGATCAACAGACATGGCCACACATTGGTTATCCTGGGCCACCCCATATTAAAAAATAATGAAAACAATATGCTAAAGGGGGAATAGATCGTGACGCCAGATCCTTACCGCAGTGGTTTATCCGCCGGTTGGCGGGTGATTGATGCAGCCGAGTTACCGGGGACAGTCGAGGCGGAATACGATGTTGTTATTATCGGCTCAGGCGCCGGTGGCGGCATGGCGGCTAAGTTGTTAACTGAAGCAGGGTTGCATGTTGCCATCATTGAAGAAGGACAACTGGCAACCTCGGTTGATTTCGATATGAATGAGGCCAATGCCTATTCAACGCTCTATCAACAAGCCGCTGCACAGAAAACCCGTGACATGGGGATTACCATTCTTCAAGGTCGAACCGTCGGCGGTTCAACCACGGTCAACTGGACAAGCAGCTTTCGCACGCCAACGGAAACGCTGACCTATTGGCGCGATCATTTAGATATGCGCGAATTTAGTCCGATTGAGCTTAAACCTTGGTTTGAACAGGTAGAAAGCTATTTGGATATTCGACCGTGGCAGGCTGATCCCAATGCAAACAATGCAGTGTTAGAGCGAGGCTGTAAAAAACTCGGACTCAGCGTCGGGCGGGTAAAGCGCAATGTCCGAGGTTGTTGGAATCTTGGATATTGTGGCATGGGGTGCCCGACCAATGCTAAACGCTCGATGTTAACCACCACCATTCCCGCTGCGCTGGCGGCAGGCGCAACACTTTACACTCGCCTGCGCGCACAACGGTTTATTGAACGTAAAGGAACGGTGGAAGTGCTGCGGGCGGTGGCGATGCACGGCAGTGATGGCCGCATTCCCAAACCGGGTCATACGGTTTTGTTTCGGGCAAAGCATTTTATTGTTGCAGCAGGTGCGATTGGATCGCCTGCTTTGCTATTACGCAGCCAATTTCCTGATCCTTACAGCCAATTAGGTAAAAGAACCTTTTTGCATCCAGTCTGTTTGTCTGCTGCTGTGATGCCAAATAAAATCGAAGCATGGCAAGGAGCGCCACAAACTGTTTATTCGGATCACTTTTTACATCGTGATGACATTGATGGTCCGATTGGTTATAAGCTGGAAGTGCCTCCCGTACACCCCCTGCTTGCCGCCGTGACTTTACAGGGACACGGTGAAGGCCATGCGAAGTTGATGCAACAATACCCCCATCTTCACGTCATGATCGCCTTGTTACGGGATGGTTTTCACCCTGACAGTAAAGGAGGGCAAGTTTTCTTAAACGCTGATGGTTCGGCTGTATTGGATTACGTGATGACTGATGCGTTGTGGGATGGGGTAAGACGTGCTTGGTTGAGCATGGCAGAAATCCAATTCGCTGCTGGCGCAAAATCAGTGTTACCCATCCACGAAGAAGCTGACCCTTATACTTCGTGGCAAGCCGCACAACAGGCGATTGCCGATTTACCGTTAGCCACACTCCAAGCCAAATTGGTCAGCGCCCATGTGATGGGAGGCTGTGCAATGAGTGCGAGAGAAGAAAAAGGGGTCGTCAACAGCTATGGCAGACATTGGCAGGTCGATAATTTGTCAGTGATTGATGGCTCGATTTTTCCAACAAGCGTTGGCACCAATCCGCAACTGTCGATTTATGCGCTTGCCGTCCGCAATACCACGCGCTTGGCACGGGAATTAACAGGAAAAACGGTTTCGCTTATTCCCGACAGCCCATAATAAAAAAACCGCCCCAATGTTGGGGCGGTTCAAAGTATGTTGAGGATCACGTGGTTTTGGGTTGCTCTGGGTTGCGTGTTTTATGTAGCGAGTACAACACACCGAAGGTCAACAGACTGAGCGTCACACTCAAAGATAACCATGTGGGAATCTTCAAGCTAATCAGGTCAATCCCATTAAAGTAAACCAGTGCCACTTTAATACCGATGAACACTAGCACCCCAGCTAACGCATATTTTAGGTAGTGGAAGCGGTGCACCATTGCCGCGAGCGCAAAATACAGGGCCCGTAAACCTAAGATCGCAAAAATGTTTGAGGTGTAGACAATAAAGGGGTCTTGGGTGATGGCAAAGATAGCGGGGATGCTATCAACCGCAAATACCAAGTCCGCACTTTCTACCAGCAGCAAGGCAAGGAACAGCGGTGTTGCCCACCAGCCTTTTGCCAATTGATGGTCTTCTCCTCGAACCCAAAATTTCTCCTGATGCAAAGTAGGTGTCAACCGTAAGTGTTTACGCAAGAACTGATAGAGGCGGTTTTTATCTAACGAAACTTCTATCTCATCGTTAGAAAACAGCATCTTCAGACCTGTGAAGACCAAGAACAGGCCAAACAACACTAACACCCACTGGAATTCAGCCACCAGTAAGGCGCCCAAGCCGATCATGATGGCCCGCATCACGATCACACCCAAAATCCCCCAGAACAACACCCGATGTTGATAAATCCGTGGTACGGCTAAGCTGGTGAAAATCAGAGAGATCACAAACACATTGTCCATCGAGAGCGATTTCTCGACTAAATAGCCTGTTAAATAGGCCATCCCAGCCTCTGCCCCCTGATACCACCATAGCCAAGCCCCAAACAACAGGCCAAGGGTGATATAGAAGGCAGACAGCTTTAAGCTTTCCGCCACCCCAATTTCATGTTGATCGCGATGTAATACCCCAAGGTCAAACGCTAACAGAGCAATCACCACGAAAAAGAACATGAGCCATACCCATATTGGGTAGCCGATAAAGAGCTGGAATAGAAATTCCATCGATTGCCCTGCCTTTCCGTTATTTGCCTTAAGTTAAGAAGTTAAGCTCAATGCCACCACGCTTTGTTGTTCCTGCGATAAGGTGCTGCGTTGGTTATGTTGCAAAATCGCGCGGTGGTCGATGTTCCATTGGGTGGACATCGCTCGCAGGACAAAAAATTCTTTTTCGCTGATGTATTCATCAGCTGCGATAAGATGAACGGCCAGTTTAAAGACTTCAGTTTGTAAATCCGTATCATCAACTTCTTGCAGCAGACTTTTCAGCGTTTGATTATCCAAAGAACATGCTTCAGTCCAAGAGAGATTGTGTTGATAGCTCAAATCTTCACAAAAGCCGTTTAACACGGTTTCCCATGCGTCTGGCGAGTTGGAAAAGCGTTGCAACAGGCTTTGGTTTTTCAGCCAAGACAATTCTTCTTTTGCCAAGTGACCATCGGCCAACATGACCAATACCAACAAACGCAACACCGATTGTTCACTGTTTTTAGGGTAACTACGCATCGCCTGTTCTCCTTGTGTAGATGATTTGCGTGTTGTTCACGCGACAGACGAAATGTAGCCCATTTCTTATTTCTAAAAAATCAGATATAAATGAAGTCATATTCAGAAAAAAAGGGATTTTCACATTATGAAAAAGCGTGATGTAAGAGAAACGATAGCGGAGCGTATTCAAACCGATCCTGCTTTTGCCCAAGCTCTACTTGATGAAGCAATCTCGCTGTTTCTTGATGGTGAACCTAACACTGCTAAATTGATTTTGCGTGACTTAGTCAATGCTACTGTTGGGTTTGAATCGTTGGCAGAAGAAATACATAAACCGGCAAAAAGCTTACACCGTATGCTTTCTGCCACAGGCAACCCGACTATGAATAATCTTTCAGCAATTTTTGCTGCCATTACCCGCGCCCTTAAAGTAGAAGTTCATACCCACGTGGTAGCGGCTTAACAATGAGCCAACATTTTAGCTATCGCCATCTCTATTACTTCTGGGTTGTGGCAACCGAGGGGGGAATGGGAAAGGCGGCGAATCGGTTGGGAATGGCTATCCAAACCATCAGTACCCAAGTTCGTGAACTTGAAAAACAACTTGGGCATGAATTATTGCGCCCAGCAGGGCGGGGGTTGGAATTGACACCGGCCGGACGTGTTGCCCTACAACAAGCAGATCAAATTTTTCAGCTTGGAGAGCAATTACCGCAACGCTTACGCGATGCAACACAGCAAGCGAATGTGTTGTTGCGAGTGGGGACCTCTGATGGATTACCAAAAATTGTGGTGAGCCGCTTACTTGACCCCATTATCCGCCTCCCAAACATTAGATTGATTGTTGAAGAAGGGGAGTTTGACGAGCTATGCGGACAACTCGCCTTGCACAAATTAGATGTTGTTTTAGCTGATCGTGCGTTGGGGGCATACCCTAACCTTAAATTGCATGACCACCAGCTAGGACGTTCTGCGCTGGCGTGGTATGCCACCGAATCGCTGTTGGCTCAGCTCGAGCCAAACCATACAAACCACACCTTACGGCAATGCCTCGCACAACTGCCGATGTTATTGCCCAGCCGCCATGCCGCAGTGCGTTTGCGAATTGACCTATGGCTAGAGCAACACAACATTGTGCCGAATATCATTGGTGAATTTGAAGACAGTGCGTTACTCAAAACCTTTGGTGCACAAGGGTTAGGTGTGTTTCCTGCGCCGGAGTGGGTGCATGATGATTTACAACGGCGTTATGGTGTACGTTATCTCGGCCAATCCGAAGGACTGGAAGAACAGTTCTTTGCCATTGCTACTACCAAAAAAGTACAACACCCCTTGGTGAGTCAATTACTCGCTGCTGCGGCAAGCCATCTCGAAGAAAAATCGGTTTAACCTTTCAAGCGGCGGTAGAGCGTATTTCGGCTAATCCCTAGCTGCCGCGCCGCCTGTGACACATTACCACCGCAAGCAGAAAGCGCCTGTTCAATCGCCTGTTGCGAGAGTCGCTCTAAAGTCGTGGTATCCGCTGTTTGGTTTGATGAGGGTAAAGGTGTCAAAGCAGTGAGCATGTCGTCTGATAAATGCGGCCAATCAATTAGATTGTCGTCCTGTTCCAACAGAGTAACCGCTGTCAATATCACATTATTAAGCTGGCGCAAATTACCGGGCCAGCTGTAGTGTTGTAACGCTTGTTGTAGCGAGGGAGAAATCGTGCAGAATTTTTCAGGGCTGTGTTGTTGCAACAGACTACGCAACAAAATCAAAAAATCACTGCGTTCACGTAACGCGGGCACCACCAGCGCCATGCCATTTAATCGATAGTACAAATCGGCCCGAAACCGGCCACTGGCAATATCCTGTGGTAGGTTACGATGGGTGGCGCAGATAAGAGAAAAATCGACTTTGATCGCTTTTCCGCCACCAAGTGGCGTGACCTCTCGTTCCTGTAATACCCGTAATAAGCGACTTTGAAGAGACAAAGGCATATCACCGATTTCGTCGAGGAAAAGTGTGCCGCCGTGGGCTTCCACAATTCTTCCGCGATAGCCTTCACGTCGCGCCCCTGTAAAAGCACCAGCGGTATAACCGAATAATTCCGACTCAATCAATTGCTCTGGCAATGCCGCACAGTTGATGGCAACAAAAGGGCCATTCTTTCGTTGGCCACTTTCATGAATCGCTTTAGCAAACCATTCTTTGCCAACACCGGATTCACCATGTAAAAGAATAGGAATTGCGGTTCCTGCGACTTTTCTCGCTTTATGCACCAATTTTTGGATCGCCTCATCGCCGGTATCCAACCTAGACAAAGCATCTTGGACGTGAACTGTTTTTTGGTCTCTGGTGGCGTGTGTATTTTTATTGGGTAACACAACCTGTACATATAAGGTCTTACCCTTCGCCAACGACATGGGTAACAGATGATGCAGATTTCTATGTTGCGACAGTTGTTGTTCTAGCCACAGGCGCAGGGGAAATTGTGATAGCTCAACATAACTGAGCTCTAACATTTCCAACGCAGCACGGTTAGCCGCGTGCCCAATTCCTTGTTCTGACAGCACAATAATGCCTTCACCGACCGTACCAATTCCCTTTGGATGAGGATGGAGATGTAAACGCATGGCATTTTGATAGCGCGACAATAACAATTTGTTTTCGATCATCTGTGCCGCAGTTTTGACCAAACCGCCGGTATGGGGATGATAGCGTTGCACCTCGCTCGAAATATCAATCACACCTAATATCTGGCCTTGTGGATCGTAAAGAGGGGCAGCGGTACAAGTTAAGATACTGTTTTGCTCTAAAAAATGCTCGGCCCCTCGGATGGCAATCGCGCTGTATTCCGCCAAGGCTGTCCCAATGGCATTGGTGCCACGATGATTTTCTTGCCATGAGGCCCCGGGGGCTAAAGCGACTTGTTCGGCTTTTGGTAAGAAATCCCCATCACCTAACACATGCAGCAATGTCCCACTGTGATCAGCCAATACCACCATGCTATTAGAGTGCTTCACTTGGCTAAACAGATGCGCCATCACGGGTTGTGCATGACTGACCAACTCTTGATGTTCTTCTAATCGTTGTTTGAGTAGATTGTCATGCAATGCTGGCACATCTTTGACGGTACGACTGGGTGATAACCCTGCTTTTGCACAACGCAGCCAAGATCGGGCTAGACGATCACTGATCAGTCCTTGCGGTAGGGCTTGGTCAGACAATAAATATTGTCGTGCAGTGTGCAAAGAGGCTTCTAACTCTAAAAACATGGCTCACGGCTCCTCGTTTTCCCCTTCTTTTCTTAAGAAAGGTCAGCTGTTTTCTTTGAAACAGTTTTGATTCGGGCAGTATAGAGCGCCATGCCGTAAGAGGCGAAAGTTATTACACGTGTTGTCCAAACTACGCTGTCTCAGCTGTCACGTGACAGTGTGTCAATTTGCAACACTATGCCGCGAACTACTGCAGCGCAATAATTTAATTTATCTCAAAAAAACAAAACACTAGCTTATTTTTTTGAGTTGGCACAAGGATTGATACTGATAGGGCAATCGACGGTTCGTCGGTTTTATAAAAACGAGGAGATTGAGCATGATTTACACCCTACCTGGCACCACCGGCGCAAAACATCAGTACAAAACTCACTATGACAACTTTATCAATGGCAAGTGGACACCACCGGTTCGTGGCGAATATTTCGATGTGATTACTCCCCTCACCGGTCAGCCATATACCAAAGCGGCTCGTTCTGGTGCTGATGATATCGAATTGGCGTTGGATGCAGCACATGCTGCAGCTGAAAAGTGGGGGAAAACCTCGCCGGCAGAGCGTTCTAATATTTTGCTCAAAATTGCCGACCGGATTGAAGCCAATCTTGAATGCTTGGCCTACGTTGAAACCGTCGATAACGGCAAGGCCATTCGCGAAACCCTGAATGCAGATATTCCGTTGGCTGTTGACCACTTCCGTTATTTTGCCGGTTGCTTACGCTCGCAAGAAGGCTCGATCTCTGAAATCGATGAAAACACCATCGCCTATCATTTTCATGAACCCTTAGGTGTGGTTGGGCAGATTATTCCGTGGAATTTCCCAATTTTGATGGCGGCGTGGAAGCTGGCACCGGCACTCGGTGCAGGTAACTGCGTTGTGCTCAAACCAGCAGAATCGACCCCCATCAGTATTTTGGTGATGATGGAGCTGATTGCCGATTTGCTGCCGCCGGGAGTATTGAACATTGTTAACGGTTTGGGACGTGAAGCAGGGATGCCGCTGGCGACTAGCCGCCGGATTGCCAAAATTGCCTTCACTGGCTCTACCGCCACTGGCCGTGTTATCGCACAAGCCGCCGCGCAAAGTTTGATTCCAGCGACGTTAGAACTTGGCGGTAAATCGCCCAATATCTTCTTTGCTGATGTTGCAGCACAAGATGATGATTTCTTTGATAAAGCTATTGAAGGTTTGGTGCTGTTTGCTTTCAACCAAGGCGAAGTCTGCACCTGCCCAAGTCGCGCACTGATCCATGAATCAATTTATGATCGCTTTATGGAAAGAGTGTTGGCACGGGTGCGGGCAATTAAACAAGGCAGCCCTCTCGACACCGAGACCATGATGGGTGCTCAAGCTTCGCAAGAGCAGATGAACAAAATTATGGCTTACTTAGAAATTGGCCGTCAGGAACAAGCCGAGTGTTTAATTGGTGGTGATCGTGCACATTTGGATGGTGAATTGGCTGGTGGTTACTACATCCAACCAACCCTGTTCAAAGGCCACAATAAAATGCGGATTTTCCAAGAAGAAATTTTTGGCCCTGTATTAGCCGTCACAACATTTAGCACAGAAGAAGAAGCACTGGCGATTGCCAACGACACGCCTTATGGCCTAGGCGCTGGGGTGTGGAGCCGTGATGGCAATACCGCTTATCGCATGGGCCGTGGCATTAAAGCAGGTCGTGTGTGGACAAACTGCTATCATGCTTATCCAGCGCATGCCACATTCGGTGGCTATAAAGAGTCGGGTATTGGCCGCGAAACGCACAAAATGATGTTGGATCACTATCAACAAACTAAAAACCTTTTGGTGAGCTACAGCCCGAAACCATTAGGGTTCTTCTAATTAAGCATGATTGAACATAGCCCTTGCATAACGCAAGGGCTATTTTTTAGCCTTTTTTCAGCGTTATTTGCATCACATCAGTTCGTCCGGAGATAAAACCAGCTTCGCAATAAGCAAGGTAAAACCGCCACAACCGGATAAACGCATCGTCAAAACCTAAGTTTTTCACCATCGCAAGTTTGTTTTCAAAATTATATTGCCATCGACGCAGGGTTTCTGCGTAATCTTGGCCAAATAAAATGGGTTTACTTGTTTTAAACCCATGTAATCGCGCATGAGCAACGAATTTTTCCACCGAAGGTAACATCCCACCCGGAAAAATATATTGTTGGATAAAATCAGTATTTTTTCGATATGACTCGAATCTTCCGTCTTCAATGGTAATTGTTTGAATCACTGCTTTTCCCCCCGGTTTGAGGCATTCCATTATTTTTTGGAAATAAACTTTCCAATATTGTTCGCCAACCGCTTCAAACATCTCAATGGAGACAATATGATCGTACTGTTGCTTAATTTTTCGATAATCGGTTAATTGAACTTTCCCACGATCAGCAAAGCCTTTTTCTGCTAATCTTTTTTCTGTCCATGCTTTTTGTTCACTTGATAACGTGACGCCATCTACACGGCAACCTGTTTTCTCAATTGCATACTCCATAAAACCACCCCAGCCACAGCCTATTTCTAAAATATGGCTGTCTTGGCTAACATTGAGCTGTTGCAAAATCTGGTCATATTTATTGATTTGTGCACAGGTCAGCGATGTTTTGTGATTGCCATAATACATCGCCGCAGAATAGCTCATCGAGCTGTCTAACCATAGCTGATAAAAGTCATTACCCAAATCATAGTGGGCGTGGATATTTTTTCGGCTACCGCGTAACGTATTCGCTCGAGTCAGATGTTTTAGCCAATAGCCCAGTTTATGCCACCATTTACCTTCAATTAGGGGCGATAAAATTTTCTCATTTAAAAGGGCAAGCAATAACAACTGTGTCCAATCGTCAGAATCAATCCAACCATCTCGATATGCCTCCGCAAGACCAATATCCCCATGCGTTATAATTTTACTCACCGCACGCCAATCACCAATATAAACAACAGCATGAGGGCCAGCTTCGGCGGCAGAGAACGAAAAATGTTCGCCATTTGGTGTATAGCAATCGAGAGAGCCAATCTGAATATGCTGTAGTAAATTAAACAAAAAACGTCCGTGGGTTGGAATATGGCTCATCTCAACAGCAGTTAATGTTGATGCACTCATTAGGAATTCTCCACAGAAGAAACAATCTGGCCTTTTTTTCCGTAAAAAGGCGTTTTTTTATGCCAAAGCTTCATGGCTTGCCAATGAATACGCAACCACACCAATAAAGTTTGCCAACCGTATTGCCATAGTAATTTGGGTAGATGCTTTTTCTCGAGCAAAGACGACTCACCGGACTGAACAGCATAAAAAGCCCGTTTTCGATCTGTCTCACAATCATATTCAATGCTAATGGTGAGTTGATTATTATTCGGTGTGATAAATCGGAAGTAATAGCAACCGGAGACTTGGTAAAACGGTGAGACATGAAATTTTTTTTCTTGCGCGAAAACATCACCAGAGCGAATAGGTTTAAAGCCCTCATGGTGAAGTAAATAGTCATGATGCTCACCAAAGGTATTATTGACTTCAACCCATACCGCAATCAGCTCAGACCGTGGGTTGTAAATAAAATAAAAGCTAACAGGATTAAATACATAGCCAAATAAACTAGGTTGCGTATGTAAAACAATCTCGCCAATTTCTGGTAAATGGTTTTGTTGTAGTTTTTCAATTAACCAAGGTAAAACGGGGCTGCCATTGCGTGGTCCGTGATTTTTTGGATGCCAGCTTAGGCCAAACGGCATTTTCTTAGGTTGACCGTCCCATTCTTGTAATGGAATTGCCAACCACCAAAATGGATAGCGAAAATTGTGTTTACGCGGTAATAAGCGTTGATGCCAAACATGGCCGGTATAAAGCAAAGCACGATTAAACGACATGATATGTTTTCCTTTTTTAGTCGTTAATAATGCAGCCAGTGTGGGCCGGTGGAACTTGATGCCGCCACGGTATTGTCGCCCCGAGGCTTTGTGCGACAGCCATACCTGCTTTTAAACCATCTTCATGAAAGCCATATCCTGCCCACGCACCACAGAACCAGCTACTTTGTTGGCCTTGGATAGTGCTCAAGCGTTTTTGTGCAGCAATAGCCTCGGTTGTAAAGACGGGATGGGCGTAGTGGAATTCAGCAAAAATATGTTTTGGCGTTTTGTATGGGTTAAGGCTCACCATAATCGGTGTATTGACGGTCAGAGGTTGTAGTCGATTGAGTAGATAGGTCACCATCACGGCATCTTGTTCATGCTGATGTTGAGCTGACATAGCGCTGTAATTCCATGCTGCCCAAGCGCGTTTTTGCTGTGGCAGGAAACTTTCATCAGCATGTAAAACGGCATAGTTTTTTTGGTAGGAAATCGCCGAGAGGATAGATTCTTCAGCGGTTGTTGGATTAGCGAGTAGTGATAAAATTTGGTCGGTATGACAAGCAAAAATCACCTGATCGAAGGTTTCTCTACCATTAGCGTGGAACAGCAATACTTTTCCGTTTTGTCTTATTACTCTTTCGATTGGATTTTTAATTTTCTTGTCGGTTAATTGCGCAATCATTTTTTGCACATAAACTCGTGACCCACCCACGACTGTTTTCCACTGCGGTCGATCTGATACCTGTAACAAACCGTGGTTTTGACAGAAGCTCAGGAAAGAGGCCGCAGGGAACTCACGCATCTTGGCTACGGGTGCCGACCAAATCGCCGCGCCCATCGGCAACAGGTAGTTCTCTTGCATTTCACGACTAAAGCCGCTGTTTTGGAGTAGTTCTCCTAACGTCCATTGCTGTTGTCGTGCTTGTTCTAACAGCTGCGGGGCTTGTTGATGTAAACGCAAAATATCGCGCAACATCCGCCAAAAAGAAGGGGAGAACAGATTGCTGCGCTGAGCAAATAGTGTGTTTAGATTTGTGCCTGCCCATTCCAAACCCGATGCTTCCGCTCGAACACTAAAACTCATCTCGCTCGGATACGTTTTCACGCCAAGCAGCTCAAACAAAGCAATGAGGTTAGGATAGGTTCTATCATTATGAACGAGGAAGCCAGTATCAACCGCTAAGTGCTGACCTTCGACTTCAATATCTACCGTATGACTGTGCCCACCGGCTCGGTGTTCAGCTTCGAATAAAGTTACCTGATGATGGTTTCGCAGCAACCATGCTGCAGACAGACCAGCAATCCCAGCTCCAATCACAGCAATGCGCATCTTTTTTCTCCCTTGTTAGAGAGAAGGATAGAGAAAACTGGAAATTTGTCAAAGTTTTGTACTGAACAAAATAAAGGTTAGCAAAAAAAATCCCACCTTGCTTTAGGTGGGATTTTTATAAATTACAATATAAACAATTAGTTAGATTAGGTTCTGCTCAGCAACATTTAAATTCATGTCCAACATGCCTTGCGTCTTAGCGTCGTGACGTTGTCCACTGGCATCACTGCGCAAACTTTCGACATGGTTTAAATAGGCCTCATCAATATCACCTGTGATATAGCGACCATCGAAACAGGACGTTTCAAAATCAACCAAGTCGCGATTAGCCACATGCACCGCGTCTTTCAAGGCGTCGAGGTCTTGATACACCACGGCATCAGCGCCAATTTCGCGGGCAATTTCTTCCTCAGTACGACCCGTTGCCAATAATTCAGCCCGAGTCGGCATATCAATCCCATACACATTGGGGAATCGAACAGCCGGTGCGGCAGACGCAAAATAGACTTTATTGGCTCCAGCATCACGCGCCATCTGTACGATTTCACGGCTGGTTGTGCCACGCACAATAGAGTCATCAACCAATAACACGTTCTTACCGGCAAACTCGTGACCAATAGCGTTTAATTTTTGGCGTACTGATTTTTTACGAGTGGCTTGCCCGGGCATAATGAAAGTGCGGCCCACATAGCGGTTTTTAATAAACCCCATGCGGAAAGGTAAACCAAGATGGTTTGCGAGTTGTAATGCCGAAGGAAGGCTGGTGTCTGGAATCGGAATCACCACATCAATATCAGCCAGCTGTGGATATTCACGACGGATTTTGTCACCCAGTTTTTCACCCATCAACAAACGGGTTTGATAGACACTGGCGCCATCAATCAGCGAATCAGGGCGGGCAAAATAGACATATTCAAACATGCACGGTGTATGAGGCGCAGGGTCGGCACACATGCGGCTGGTCATCGTGCCATCAAAGCGAATCACGACTGCCTCACCGGGGGCAACATCTCGTTCTAATTTAAACCCTAAACAATCAAGCGCCACCGATTCAGACGCCAACATATATTCCGGAATCGGGCCGTTACGATTGATCCCCAACACCAAGGGCCGAATACCATTTGGATCGCGGAAGGCCACTAAGCCAAAGCCGGCGATAATCGCCACCACCGCATAAGCCCCTTTAACACGGCGATTGACTTCCACTACCGCATGAAACACCGCTTCTTCCGACAATTCTCGGCCATAAATATGTCGTTGCAGCTCATGGGCAAAGACATTTAACAACACTTCCGAATCGGAATTGGTGTTGATATGGCGGAGGTCTTGCCGGAACATTTCCTCTTTTAATTCATCGGTATTGGTCAAATTACCGTTGTGTGCCAACACAATGCCATAGGGCGAATTCACGTAGAAAGGCTGGGCTTCAGCCAGATTCGAGGCAGACCCCGCTGTCGGGTAGCGTACATGGCCAATACCCACATGACCAAATAACGAGCGCATGTTGCGCGTGCGGAACACATCACGCACCATCCCGCTACCTTTGTGCATGTGAAAACTGTTGCCGCTGGCCGTTACAATCCCTGCTGCATCTTGACCGCGATGCTGCAAGATTTGTAATCCGTCATACAAAAGTTGATTGACCGGCGATTGACCGACCACACCGAGAATGCCACACATAGTTATTCAAGCCTCTGCGCTAAGCGCGTTCAGTTTGTTGCAGGAGAAGGGCGAGGGTTAGGCGATACTGACGGCGCAGGCATCCAAGCCGGCCGTTCAGGAATCACAAAAAAGTAATCTGAAAAGTTGATTTGTTGTGCCAAGACAGCCGGCAACCAGGTTGTGGTATGTTGGGCCAACGTTTCAAATGGCCCCATCAACAACGATTTTTGCCACACTAATTGACGTGGAAAATCGGTTAGACCCGCAAACCATACCAATAGCAGCACAAAAGCACCACCGCGAATGCTGCCAAAAATCAGACCGAGTAGGCGATCAAGCGGACCAAGACCGATTCCTCGCAAGAGTGCCGCCACCAAACGAGAAAAGATATCCAGCACCATTCTGGCCACAACCATCAATGCCACAAAGGTTAAGACTGGCCGTAACAAACTGCCTGGCTCGCCTACCGGCAACCAATCGGCGAGAGCGGGGGTTAAGCTGCGGGCGGCAATAAAAGCAACAATCCACGCAAACAGGGAAAAAACTTCGCGGGTAAACCCCCGCAACAGCCCCAACAAAGCCGAGCCACCAAAAACAGCGATGATAAGATAATCGAGAATATTCATGCTGTTACTGTGGAATAAGTATTCCACTGACTCCAACTTGAGCTGCTTTTGCTAAAGCCGCTTTTGCGTCTTGCTCGTTGTTAAACGGCCCTAAACGAACACGGCTGATTTCACCTTTGCTGGTTTCCACTCGAGAAATTTTTGCCTGTACGCCAACGGATGCCAATTTTGCCCGCAGTTCATCGGCTTTAGCAGCATCAGAGAGTGCGGCTATCTGTACGATATAACTCTTATTCGCGCCAGCTTCAGTGTCGGTCACCTTAGCAGCAGGTTTTTTCTCTGCTGCAGCCTCATCAAAACGACCTTCTAAAATGGCAGCAGGGTCACGCTTGGGTTTTTCGACCGGTTTTTCAACCACTTTTGGTGGTGGTTCAACCACAGGTTTGGGTTTCTCTACTACGGGTGGTTTTTCGACTGGTTTAGGCTTCTCTTCTGTTTTTTTCACCACAGGTTCAACTTTAACCGGCGGTTTTTCAACAGGCTTAGGTTCAGCGACCGGCGCTGGTTTCGGTTCGGGTTTTGGCGGTGGAGCCGAGTTAGGTACCGCAATCGGGCCACTTGGCATCACCAAAGGCGGCGGTGTGACAGGGACTGCGGCGGGTGAAACAGGGGTTGGGACAGCGGCTTCAACCGGCTCGTTAGGTTGTGGCAATTCAGCCGCTGGTGGTGTGGCAGGTGCGACAACGGCCCCCACCACGTCCACTGATTCTGGACGCAAATCGGCATTGGGTGGGGCGTTATCCACCACATTCCATAAAACACCGACAGCGATACCGGTTAATGCAATCGCCCCCACCAAGCGGCGGCGGGCACGTTTGCGTAACGTGATCAAATCAGCTTGATTATCGCGGCTCATGCCCATCCTTCGGCAAACTTAGGAAATGCGTCTGTTATGGCCGGCCCACTTGGACAGCGGCAGCCACAGTGAAGAACGACCCAAAAACCACGATTCTATCATTTTCATCGGCACGCGATAAAGCCAACTGCCAAGCTTCCGCAACCGAAGGTAAACTTTCTACCGCGTTGATACCATGATTTCGCAGTGCCTCGGCAATTTCTGTCACAGGTAGAGCACGCGGATGATCAATGGGTGCGATCAACCAGGTATCAAATTGGTCTTTCAACGGGGCAATGACGCCATCAATGTCTTTGTCTGCCAACACTGAGAAAACAGCATAACGATGTTGTGCAAAACTGAGTTGAGTGAGATTAGTAGCCAACCCTCGGGCGGCATGTGGATTGTGTCCCACATCCCATACGACAACAGGCCGTCCGGGTAGCACTTGAAACCGCCCTGGCCACTCGACTTCGACTAAACCACGCCGAATTGCCCCCATCGACACCGGTAGTTTATCGTGCATCAGTTCTAAGGCAGCGATGACCGCGCTGGCATTATGGATTTGATAGTTACCTCGTAAAGCTGGGACAGGTAGCCCGCCACGGCGATTTTCAGTCGACCAAAACAACCATTGTTGGCCCTCACCACGCTGGCCACCAAAATCACGCCCCAAGACTTTTAGCGGACAGGCTAAAGCGTGGGCATGATCTAACAAAGATTGGGGTGGTTCAGGATCGGCACAGACCACTGGTTTTGCCTGACGAAACACCCCTGCTTTTTCACGACCAATCAGCTCTCGCGTATCGCCTAACCAATCTTGATGATCTAAGTCGATGCTCGAAATAATGGCACAGTCGGCATCAAAAACATTGACCGCATCTAAACGCCCACCGAGCCCAACCTCTAACACCATTACATCCACTTCAGCCTGCATAAAACACGCTACGGCTGCTAAAGTGCCAAATTCAAAATAAGTCAGAGAAATATCGCCTCTGGCTTGCTCCACGGCCGCTAAGCCCGCACAAATTGCCGCCTCCGAGGCTTCTTCCATGTCGATACGGACGCGCTCGTTATAGCGCAATAGATGAGGCGAGGTATAAGTACCGACACGAAACCCTGCCGCCCGCAACATCGTTGATAGCAATGCACAAATCGAGCCCTTACCATTTGTCCCTGCCACAATAAAGACCGGACACGTTGGGTTGAGTTGCATACGCTGTTTGACGTGTTGCACTCGGTCTAAACCCAGCTCAATCGCTTGACCATGCAGCGATTCTAAGTGTGATAACCATGTTGCTAAGGGGGTCTGTTCTGTTAAAAGCGTGGAAGCAGTCAATTTTTTATTACCATCGAGGAAGAAGCAAGGGCGCTATGCCAGCGCAACCAAATACGCAATTGTCGTTGAGCTTCTTGGTGACAACTATCTGGCCAAACCACATACCACCCACCCGACCAGCTCAATATCAACCAAGGAAGCCAAATTCGGGTTTGCGTATCTAATTCAACCGGCAGCCATTTACCTGCCGCTGTTTGCAACAACAAACGCCCCTCCGGTTCCAGCATGAACGCCACAGCAGGCATGTTCTCGCGCCAGCAATAGCCTCCCCAGACCAAAGGCAGGAGAGACCACCACAGCCCATCAAGGGTCAGCGACAACAACAGTGTGCTAAGCCCTATCAGGATTAACAGCGCGTAACGCCGCTGGCGGCTGGGCCGTAAGGGATAATGTCGCTCAGGCCGCATAGCCAACAGGAAGATAAAACGTTAGACCGGTGTATTACTCAGATCTTCGTCTAATGTATCAATTAACATCGAGTGAAATTCGACATCAAACCATTCCCAAAAGGTTTTCAGGGAACGATCGGTCGGCCAAACGGTGTTGTCTTCATACCAGCTCGACAACTCCATCTCGAACACTCGGTCAAAAATCTCATCGATATAGGCAACGCCTTCTTCCGGCTCGTCGTATTCTGGAATCAACAACACCGTGCAATCTGCGCGCAGATTATCTAACGACAAATCAATGTCGTTGTCTGGCATATTATTTAACCAATCGAGAAACGGTTGTTTCGGTTTGATAACAGCAACAGAACGATCAACAAAATACATACAACCCCCATTACACATTCAGTGCAGGCAGATAATTAAGCGCTGATTGTAACAGGAAGCAGGATAAGGGGGGGACGGGTGAAGTTAGAGCGTCATTAACGCAAAGTTTGTTTCATCTGTTGTGCAGCCAAAGCATATCCGCCATCAGCCCCATCAACAAAATGAATGTGTTGTTGTTGCCCCGGTGCATGAACGACGCAGGTCACCAACGCTTGACTAGAAACATGCATCCCAAAGTGCAGCAAACCACACGATTGTTGTTGCTGTAGATAGTGTTCTAAGGCCGCAATTTGTTGTGTAGAGCCATCCAATACCATGCGCAACATGCCATCAAATTTTCGGCAATCGGTATGTTGCACTAATTCTTGCCGGTAACGACTCCACGCCACAGCTTTGGTATCAATGCCACAAGCAAAAATAATTTTTCCAATCGCATTGATCCACCAAATTTTACGACGGTAAGCAGCCATGTTTGCTGTTGTATCAACAGTTGTATCAAAGGTACGCACAGCGGTTTCATACTGCAGTGCCGTTGGTTGTAGGCTCAATTGCATGGCCTCTGGCCGTAGAGGATGCGATTGTTCAGCATCACCAAACAATTCGGCAATTTTGGCAAGCACCTGCTGATAAATCTGGACATGCTGCTTTTCATCATCGGTATTTGCCGCCACCAATAACGCTAATTTCGCCCCACGAAAACTGGGGACAGTCTGCCACCGACACTCAAAACCAGAAAAATCGGCAGTCACAGGCAAAGCCTCGGGAGTGATGGTGTGAACCACTGAGTGTGATTGCTTCACCCATTGTTCAGCCACTTGCCAACCATTGCCCGCAAATACGGCTTGTTGCAAAGCGGTAGATAACTGATATTTACTGATCTGTACCCGATAACCCTGTTCTAACAATACCGCAACCGGCACCGCTCCAGCGCGTAACATCAGACCAAAGCGTTGTTTGGCCATTTGTTGGGTTGCACGAATAGCAGCAACAGCTTGAGGGTACCATGAAGGAGGAATCGCAAAAGTTGCACCATCCCCACCAAATAAATAGGGGAAATCTAATTTATGTTCATGCAAAAGATTCGATAGCGCAGCAATACACGCTACGCCAACCGTATTGACCTCTTTATATGCGCCCCGTTGGATTGCATCCGTTGAATTGACTACATCAGCAATGACAATCCACCAGTCCGCAGGCAAGTCGCGCCAAGCAGACCCAGTCAATACATGGTTGAAATCATCAGAAGTTGGGAGTTGTTGGTAAAACGTTAGGTCTGACATAAACAATGCAAATCCTTCCTCGCTGTGAGATTCAAGCACACAGCGAGGAAGACGCTATGTTTATGCTTGAGGTTCCAATGCCTGTGTGACATCGGCAATCAAATCTTCAATATGTTCAATGCCAATCGATAAGCGCACCATATCAGCAGACACACCGGCCTTTTTCAACTCTTCATCGTTGAGTTGGCGATGGGTGGTAGAAGCCGGATGCGTTGCCAAGCTCTTAGCATCACCAATATTGACCAAACGGGTGATCAGTTGTAAGCGATCCAAGAAAGCAGCCCCCGCTTCACGGCCACCCTTGACACCAAAAGACAAAATACCAGAGGCTTTACCAGACATATAGCGATCAACCAACGCCTTAGACGGGCTACCTTCCAGACCAGCGTATTCCACCCACGCCACTTGTGGATGTTGTAGCAAGAACTTCGCAAGCTGTTGGGTGTTTTCGCAGATACGATCCATCCGCAATGGCAAGGTTTCAATACCTTGCAAAATCATAAAACTGTTAAAGGGTGAAATGGCTGCGCCCATGTTGCGTAACGGCACAACACGCGCACGCGCAATATACGCAGCCGCCCCCAATGCCTCGACATAATTCACACCGTGATAACTGACATCTGGTGTGTTAAGACGAACAAAGCGTTCTTTGTGCTCACCCCAAGGGAACTTACCAGAATCAACGATAATGCCGCCGATAGTCGTACCATGACCGCCCATATATTTGGTTAAAGAATGCACCACAATATCAGCGCCATGTTCAAACGGACGGCACAAATACGGACTCGGCACCGTGTTATCAACAATCAAAGGCAACCCGTTTTGATGTGCCACCTCAGCAAAAGCAGCAAAATCGACCACATTGCCTAATGGGTTACCAATCGACTCACAAAACACTGCCTTGGTTTTTGCGTCAACTAAATCGGCGACTTGTTCTGGTTGGCGATAATCGACAAATCGCACTTCAATCCCTAATTGCGGCAAAGTGTGTGCGAACAGGTTGTAGGTACCACCATAGAGCGTTGAAGTGGCAATAATGTTGTCACCAGCCTCAGCAATGGTTTGAATCGAATACAAAATGGCTGCCATGCCAGAGGCCAACGCCAAAGCACCAATCCCGCCCTCTAAAGCCGCAACGCGCTTTTCCAACACATCGGTAGTGGGGTTCATGATACGAGTGTAGATATTACCCTGTACCTTCAAGTCAAATAAGTCTGCCCCATGTTGTGCGCTATCAAACGCATAACTGGCTGTTTGATACAACGGCACAGCGGCGGCTTTGGTGGTGGGATCGGGAGAATAACCGCCATGCACGGCTAAGGTTTCAATACGCATTGTTCACCTCAATAAAAAGGATTAGGGGCAGAAAAACAAACAGTGTCATTAAAGCTAACCGTTTCAAGGCCAGTTTGCAATAGGCATAAAACGAACAAATCATTACAGCTTCATTCCAAAAAAGCATATTACAGTGCGACATGACACATCTTTTAGTGTAAATACACAGCGCCTAAGGTTATAATTTGCGGTTTTTGAAGCCATTTTTGCATTCAGGATCCACCATGCTCGAAGCCGAAGTTCTCAACCAAATTGATAACCAGCTTGCCGATCTCGCCGCCCGTAACGACGAAATTCGGAGGTATCTTTGACTATCCCACCAAAAAAGAACGGCTAGAAGAAGTCAGCCGCCTCAGTGAAGACCCCACGATTTGGGAAGACCCCAAACGGGCGCAAGAATTGGGTCGTGAAAAAAAACAACTTGAAGATGTCGTCGTTGTGATCGACCGCATCAGCCAAACCCTAGAAGACGGCGGCGAGCTGTTAGAGATGGGAAAGGCAGAAGAAGATACCGATACGATCTTGGCAGTCAAAGCCGATTTAGATGAAATTGAAAATCTGTTGGCTACATTAGAATTCCGCCGGATGTTCTCCGACCCGATGGATCCCAACAACTGCTTCTTAGATATTCAGTCTGGCGCAGGCGGCACCGAAGCCCAAGATTGGGCGCAGATGTTATTGCGGATGTATTTGCGTTATTGTGAGCGCAAAGGTTTTACTGCTGAAGTGATCGAAGAATCTGAAGGTGAAGTGGCTGGCATTAAAAGCGCCACCCTGAAAATCAGCGGTGAATATGCCTACGGTTATCTGCGTACCGAAGTTGGCGTGCATCGTTTAGTGCGTAATAGCCCATTCGACTCCAACAATCGTCGTCAAACATCGTTTGCCAGTGTGTTTGTTTATCCCGAAGTCGATGATTCGATTGAGGTTGAAATCAACCCTGCCGATCTGCGGATTGATACCTATCGTGCCTCGGGTGCCGGTGGTCAGCATATTAACAAAACCGACTCCGCCATCCGTATCACGCACAACCCAACAGGGATTGTTGTGCAATGTCAAAACGACCGCTCACAGCATAAAAACCGTGCTGAGGCGATGTCGATGCTGAAAGCGCGTTTATACGAATTAGAATTACGCAAACGCAATGAACAAAAACAAGCGCTTGAAGACAGCAAAACCGATGTGGGTTGGGGACACCAAATTCGTTCTTACGTGTTTGATCAATCGCGGGTGAAAGATTTACGCACCAACGTAGAAGTCGGTAACGTCAGGGCGGTGATGGACGGCGACTTGGATGGTTTCATTGAAGCGAGCCTGAAACAAGGCGTGTAACCCTTAACGCAATCTCTACTTAAATTACGGATTTTTTATGTCAGCACATACCCCCGCCAGCGAGATCGCTGTTGATGAAAACCAGATTATTGCTGAACGTCGGCAAAAACTGCATGCCTTACGCGAACAAGGCATTGCTTTCCCAAATGATTTCAAACGCGAACATCTGGCCGCAGATTTAGCCGCCCAATACGGCGAAAAGAGCAAGGAAGAATTAGAACAACTCGCCATCACAGTCAGCGTAGCAGGGCGAATGATGTTAAAGCGGGTGATGGGAAAAGCCAGTTTTGCCACGGTGCAAGACGGGTCTGGCCGGATCCAGTTTTATATTAATGATCAAGGCGTGGGTGCTGACGTGCACGCGGCATTCAAACATTGGGACATGGGCGATATTTTGGCTGCTCGTGGTACCTTGTTTAAAACTAATAAAGGCGAGCTGTCGGTCAACGTCAGTGAATTGCGTTTATTGACTAAGTCGTTACGCCCCCTGCCAGAAAAATTCCACGGCCTGACCGACCAAGAACAGAAATATCGTCAGCGCTATGTGGATTTAATCGTCAATGAAGACAGCCGCAAAACCTTCGTTCAACGCTCAAAAATCATCCAAAATGTGCGGGAAACGATGGTAAGCGAAGGCTATTTAGAAGTCGAAACGCCGATGATGCATCCCATCCCCGGCGGTGCGACGGCAAAACCGTTTGTCACCCATCACAATGCTTTAGACATGCCGCTTTATCTGCGGATTGCCCCAGAACTGTATCTGAAACGTTTGGTGGTGGGGGGATTGGAGCGGGTATTTGAAATTAACCGTAACTTCCGCAATGAAGGGATGAGCACTCGCCACAATCCAGAATTCACTATGATGGAATTCTACGAGGCGTATGCAGACTATCAACGGATGATGACCCTCACAGAAACCATCATTCGCCAAGCCGCCCTTGCTGCCTGCGGCACCACCGTGGTGCAGTACAATGGTCGTGAAGTCGATTTAGGCCAACCTTTTGCCCGTTTCACCATTTTAGAAGCCATCCGTCATTACAATCCACAATACACTGATGAACAGCTCAATGATCCAGCATGGTTGAGCAATGAAATCAAACGTTTAGGTGGAAAATTACCACCCGCAACCAGCCTCGGTAGCTTACAGTTAGCGTTGTTTGAAGAAAGTGCAGAAAGCCAACTGTGGCAGCCGACTTTCATTATTGACTACCCAGCCGAAGTGTCACCTTTAGCCCGTGCCAGCGATCAACGTGCCGGTATCACCGAGCGTTTTGAATTGTTTGTTGTCGGACGCGAGTTGGCAAATGGCTATTCAGAGTTGAACGATCCAGAAGACCAAGCCGAACGCTTCTTGAAGCAAGTTGAGCAAAAAGATGCGGGGGATGATGAAGCAATGCACTTTGATGCAGATTACATCCGTGCTTTGGAATATGGCATGGCGCCGACGGGGGGATGTGGTATCGGTATTGACCGTTTGGTGATGTTGTTAACTGATGCACCGTCAATCCGCGATGTGATCTTATTCCCACAAATGCGGCAGGAATAAGCGAGCCCGTCTCCGGGATTATACCCGGAGGCTTCTCTCATACAAAGAGGATGTCAAAAACCTTGTTTTACACGGAAAATATTTTTGCTTGAATAAGCACCCAGCTTTTCTACTGTTAGACCGGAAAGCGGTGGCTGACACCGTTTTCTGTTCACTACAAGAATCTCATTTTCATCAATGAGATTAGGGACAAATAACTTTGCTTCATATGTAACACCTATTTCAGCAGCAACTGAAATAAATAGTTTTGCAAACTTTAAAAGAAATACTTCGCATTGCAATCTTGTCAAATCAGACCACACAAATACGTTCTGTTCAACGCGACGCACATGAACATGTGTTTCAAGGACAGCAGGAGATGATTTTGGACAAGTCACATTCATCGTTCCCCCAACAATCAAGAATATGGCATCCACTAGCTCTTGATCATCAAAATCAGATTGAGCATGTTTTAGCACGAGATGTAGGATGACATTGCCTTTGTGTTTGTTCATGGCGTAACCCCCTGTTTTAACCAGCTCATCATCAGTATTGACTCACCAGAAAAGCGTTTCAAAAACGCCAATGAACAAGATATTACATCCAATAAAAGACAAAAACAACAAAAACAACAAAAAAATCTTAATCTAAAGTTAATTTTTTGAATTTTTGTCATTGACCTGTGTGGCATAAGCGACAACTGACAGCCAAGTCCGCAGATCCTGTGCGGTATGCTCACCGATCCCCGCATCAGGGTAGGTGTAAACATAAGGCTGGATTTCTAACGCAGGTTCGGGGGTATCCGCCTGCTGGCTGATATAAGATGAAAGGGCTTGCGCCAATTCAGGCAATTCAATGATCGCTTCCGACATGTTCTCTCTCCTCTGAGTTGATGGCTTTTGTTATAGCAGCCATTCAATTTGTCATATCGTAAAGCGATTTTGTGACAAAAGAAAGATGTTCGCTTAAAAATCTCGTGAAGTCGCGGCTGTTCGCTGGTCATGGCCACCATTTTTTGTCAGAATCTGCCAACTTCATAGAACCTCCGCAAGGAAACCCCTGACTTGAGTCAGGGGAGGAATTGCGCTATCGTCAGTGCGTCGCCCGTATCCCTCTCGTGGCATGGCGGCAAAGCCGAATAACGGGGGATTGCACAAACTGCCGTTTGTGCAACCGGCCTTGTAAATGTCCGGAATGTGGCGGGTTTTCCTGACCATAAAGCTTCTGTCTTTAGACTGGAGTTGATTTACTATTCATCTACAAGGATACAGACTATGCCGCAGTACCATCCGGTTTCATTTGAACGTCACGGTCATCAACAATGGAAACGCTATTCCAACTACTTATTTGCTGCAGGTGATGCAGTTGCACCCTTGACAGCGCCAGAACTGGCCAAGGCCGTGTTGAGCCTAGCCATTGCCTTAGTGCCTGTGAATGATCGTTTTACTGTCGTCGCCGTACAGGGATTTCAACCTAACCAAAATCTGTTTGTGTTGCCTGATGGTCGTTGGGCAGGTGACTATATCCCTGCTCGCTATCGGGGCCACCCCTTTGCCTTGCTAGACAGTGCCGATGGTCAACAAGTGTTGTGTATTGATGAAGCAGGCGATCATTTAACTACCGAAGGTGGTGAGCGTTTCTTTGATGAACCCGGCAAACCAAGCCAAGTGATCGGTGAATTACTGACATTCCTTGGCCATGTCAAAAGTGCAGATGCCGCCACTCGACAGATGTGTGATGTCCTTCAACAGTATCAACTGATTGTACCGTGGCCCTTGACAGTCAAAACCGCTGAGGGCGATCAAACGGTAGAAGGTCTATTCCGTATTGATGAAGCAGCGTTTAATGCCTTACCAGCAGAAGCCCTGTTTCATATCCGTCAAGCCGGTGCCTTGCCGTTAGTTTATTGCCAGTTGTTATCGATGCAAAACATCGCAAAACTGAGCCAACTTGTCACCCTACATGCACAACTCCAAGCCCAACAACAAGCTGCCACCACACCGGCGGCTATGCTAAGTCAAGGTGCTGAATTGAACCTTGAGTTTTTGAAACAAGGCGACACGCTGCGTTTCGGTTAATTGCTCAGTAATACCCCCCCTCTGAATATAAGTTGATATCAAAAGGCAGGCTGCGATATTGCAGCGCCTCCAACATCAACAACTCATCATCGGTGTGGTTGTATACGCCCCCGGGGACAGGTTCAATTGGCTGCTGTTCTCGGGGATAGATATACACCGGCCGGTCATGATGAAACGACGTATAGCGCATGGCTTGTTGTGGGTTGGCCGTGGGTTGGAGGTGTGTCCAGCCATAACATAAACAAAAATAGGTTCGTTCAGGTTCAACTTCAAAGTAACACCCCGTTCCACGAATACCCATGGTTGCCACAGGGGTATGCAATGTTTTTTCACCGCGCCCAAATACCGCCAAGAGCTTTCCTGTTACCACCCGAAAAAACTGTTGTGCCGATTCACCAAACAACACCTCGGATTGATCACGCTGTAAATACGCTTCTTCACCAATGACATAGACCACATGGGCATGTTTTCCTGTGGTGATACGGTCAGTTCGGCGCACCACATCGCCGACTTTGGCAAGGCGTCCGTTAATCCATACCTCACCTTGTAGCGTACGTATCCCTTGAATAACAGCGGCCTGATTTGCCAAAACAGATTGAATCGCTAATAAAGGAGAAAGTGCTGATACAGCGCCAAGGCCAGCCAGTTTTCTTAATGATTTTCTTTTTTTAATATCCATTTTCGATATAAATTTAATGACTGAGTGAATAAATCATTCGCTATTTTGCCCAACACTAGGGAACATCCGAGTGGGTTTTTCAGTAAAACTACTCTACTCTTGAGGCTAGCAGCGTATGATAAGGGCAAAATTCTATGACAAGCTACCGTTACTTCAACCCTGAGCGCGCCCTTGCTCCTTTACGGGGTGATAAACAAGGCTTTCGACTGTTAGCGCAAGCGTACGCACAAGAATTACCCCTGCATATCGCGCAACTACAACAACACAAGCGACCTGCCCTACGGCAACTTTTACATCAGCTGTCAGCGACTTTTGGCATTTTTCAATGCCAAATTGGCCAAGATCTTGTGCAGACACTCAGACAGCGTCTGTCAGCATCTGAGGACTTTCCCTTTGAAGAATGTCAACAATTAGAAAAAACAATGAATTATCTTAACGAAGAGCTCACCGAGTATGTAAAAACAGGAGAGACCGATGTTTAAACGGCTCTTATCCTCCCATCACCTCACCACGATTCTACCGGTTTTTCTACTATGTGTTTTATTAGGATTGTGGTTGGGGATTGATGCACTCATCAAACACGATAAAAAAATCAGCCTTGCACACCAACAAGAAATTGATCGTAATTTAGTTCGGGCCTTGGAGGAGCATATCGACAGTGTGATTCGTGAAGTCGATCAAACCACCCGCTTTCTTAAATTTCGTTATGAACAAACTCCAGAACAGGTTGATATTGTCTCTTTTCTTGAACAAGAGGTCATTATCAACCGCTATTTCACCCAAATTGGCATTATTGATGAGCATGGCTTTTTAACCATGACCAATAAACGCGATTTTAAACGGGTCGATCTGCGAGATCGCGAGCATTTTTTAGTTCATAAACAGGCGCAGGATCGAGGGCTATTCATCAGCAAACCCATTTTAGGTCGTTCTTCTGGTAAGTGGTCGATTCAATTTACCCGCCGTATCAATAAGGCTAATGGCGATTTTGGTGGGGTGGTGGTGGTTTCTGTCGATCCCTTTTATTTTACACAACTTTATCAAGACGTTCATACCAGCCATAATGGGGTAATTTTATTAGTTGGGCTAGATGGGATTATTCGCACGGCTAAAAGTGGCGATTTTTTAAAAATGGGAGAAAACATTTCACATCACCCTTGGTTCCAGCTATTAAAAAACCAACACAACCAATTCGTTCAAAAACAATTTACCGGCTATGGCAACCACACATGGCAACTTTCCGCCACGACATTAGACAAGTTTCCTATTTCTGTGGTGTTGATGCACAAAGACAGCTCTATTTTACAAGAACATGAAGAAAGACAAGAATATCTTATTTTATTAGGTGGCTTTAGTTCATTGTTTTTATTATTGTTTGGTGGCTATATTTTATGGCAAGCACACCGCTTACAACGAAGCCAAGCAGCGGCAGAATCTGCAAATAAAATGAAGTCTGAATTTCTTGCCCACATGTCGCATGAATTACGCACACCTCTTAATGGCATTTTAGGTGCAGCCGAATTGATACAAGAAAGTGAGCAAGTTGAAGAATGCCGCGAGTTGGCCGTGATGATCTATAGCAGCGGTAAACAATTACATCAGCACGTTGATATGGTGTTAGATCTCGCCCGATTGGAAGCAGGCAAAATGACCTTGCAAACCAAACCGTGCCAACTGGCTACCATCTTGCAACAAGCTTGCAACCAACATCAACATTTTGCCCGCCAAAAAAATCTCGCCCTCGAATGTGTCTGGGACAGTGAACTATTGGGATCAGCCGAGGTCGATCCAGTTCGCTTGGGTGAAATCATCAGTAATTTGCTACATAACGCAATTAAATACACGCCACAAGGCAAGGTCACGGTTGAAGCCACCCGACAGCCTCATCATGTCACCATTAAAGTGACTGATACTGGCATTGGCATCCATGAAGAAGATTTACCCTATATCTTTGATAAGTTTCGCCAAGTTGAACGGTTTGTGACGCGCTCTCAGGGCGGTTCTGGCTTGGGTTTAGCGTTAGTACGTGAATTAAGTTGTCTGATGGGTGGTAACATTCAAGTGCAATCCACTCCCAATCAAGGGAGCTGCTTTATTCTTGAACTGCCATTGAAGGATGCCCAGCATGACAAAAAACGCATCGATTCTAATTGTTGATGACGAAGAAATTAACCGTCGTGTGGCAACGCTTTTTTTAGAACGGGCAGGCTATGCTGCACGAGCGGTGAAAGATGCAGCCGAGGCATGGGCAATTTTGCAACAACAAGATTTTGATCTTGTGTTGTTAGACATCAGTATGCCAGGGGAAAGCGGCATCAGCTTATGCCAACGCATTCGCCGAGACTACCGAGGGAAACAGCCGGCGGTGATTGCTTATACCGCTCATGCGATGGCGATTGAACAGGACGAAATCCGACAGGCCGGTTTTGATGCTATTGCTACAAAACCGGTATCCAAACAAGATTTATTGCAGCAAATAGCTGACACTCTACAAAACCGTTAAATGCAAAAAATTTGACAAAGCGCATTCTTTTTTCATCCTGCCACCCGTAAAATCAATCAAACATTTAAATTTTTCCAACCATAAGGAAACGATCGTGCCTGTTCCTGAGCATAGCCGTGTGCTGATTGTTGAAGATTCATTGATTGATGAAGTTTTGCTGCGTTGTTGGCTAGAACAATCGGGGGCACACCTATCTATGGCGGGCAATTTAGCAGAGGCCCAACAGTTGATTGCAGCTGGTGAGCCCTTTAGTCATGCCATGCTGGATATTCAGTTGCCCGACGGTTTGGGCTCTAGTTTGGTTAGCACGCTGCGTGAAACGGGGTGTCAATGCATTATTGCGATGACGTCTTTTGATGAGACGACGATTCACGAACTGGCCGGCTGTGGCTTTGATTATGTGTTAGACAAACCCATCGATTATCAACAACTGCTGCGTGCCCTACAGCCTCACGAGCAAAACCACAACAGCGGCTTATTAGGTCTGTTTGAAGAAGATCATGTCGAAGAATTTAATTTAGCCGCTGCTCTCGAACGGTTTGGTGGTGAACACAGCTTGTATCAACATATTGTGCAACTGTTTTTACAACAGTGGCCGCAGCACAAAGAAGCGATGCTTTTGCACATTACCGAACCGGCTCAACTTGTCAAAACAGTACAAACCGTGATTGGTTTAATCAGTCAAGTCGGCTTTACTGCGGTGGTTAAAAATGAGCTACATCAGTTAGAAACCAAAGCGGCATTATGGTCAATTGCGGCACGTTTTCACCATGTTTGTCATATTAGCAATCGGATTGAAAATTATCTTCCCTTATTGCGTGAACAAGTTAGTAGGTCCCAGAAAAAATCTTCATTCGCTTAAATCTGCTAAGACAACACTGCCTTTGGTTTGTCTTTTTGCTTGGTACATGGCCTTATCTGCGAGGGTTAATAATTCTATGATAGTGCGGCCATGTTGCGGCATCAAAGCAATCCCAATACTGGCGCTCATCTGACGAGTATATCCATTCAGTACCATCTCTTCTTTAATCGCTTCAAGTAGGCGTTCGGCAATTTTTACCGCATTTTCTGCTGTATCCACGTCATAACACAATATCACAAATTCATCCCCACCAATTCGCGCTACAAAATCATCTGCTGGTAGATGATTACGCAAACGTTGGGCAATAATTTTTAATGCAGCATCACCACAATCGTGACCTAATTCATCATTGATCGGTTTAAAACCATCTAAATCAATAAACAGAATGGCATGTGTTTTTTGATGTTTTGCGACAGAACGTAAAACCAATTCCAATGTTTCATTTAAATAAACTCGGTTGGGTAAGCCAGTTAAACTATCATGCATGGCTAAAAACTCAACTCGCTGGCGGCCAATTTCTTCTTCAGAAATATCACTGACTAAACCGATAAAGAATGTCTCATGGTTGCGGCGAATTTCGGTAACCGATAGACGCATAGCAAATACTTCACCATTTTTGCGTAAACCCTGCACTTTACGACCAACACCAATGATATGCGTGACACGCTCTTTTTGATAACGCTCAAGATAGCTGTCGTGTTGTTCTGAGTGAGGTTTTGGCATCAAACACTTGATATTTTCACCTATAATTTCACGGTGATGATAGCCAAAAATTCGCTCGGCAGCGCGATTAAAACTCTTAATTAAACCTTTTTGATCAATGGTAATAATGCCTTCAAAAACATTATCCAAAATATTAAATAAACTCTCCTGCATCATCACCACCCGCCGCATCGCATTTAAGCGTGCCAGCAACAGGCGCAAATTAACGGGTTTAATTACATAGTCATCAGCGCCAGCATCAAATCCGTTTAAGATATCCTCTTGTTCATTTAACCCTGTCATCATCACAATCGGTACCCAGTGATCTTTTGATAATGCGCGAATGGTTTTTGTGGCTTCAATCCCATTCATTACCGGCATCATGACATCCATTAAAATCAGGTCGGGCATCTCTTGCAAATAGCTGTCAACCGCTTGCTGACCATTCTCGACATGTTTAACGGTATAACCACACTTATTCAGATATAAAATGACGGGTAAGGCGGCTATCTGGCAATCATCAGCGAAGAGAATTTTCATAAAAACACCAAAAAATTTGTTTTATTACCAAATAACGTTTATTTTTACGTTATTGATATAGTTACTTCGCTTTCATTACAGCACAGATTTTGCCGATTGCGAAAGATGCTAGAAAAAAGCCCAGATTTTATCGATCTGGGCAGGGGCAGTGATGAATCAGTAGTGAGGGGGGATTTCTTGTTCCAGCGAACGTGGGTCGGGGATGTCTGGTGCGTGGTGGAGGAGCATTTGATAGAGCAAACGCACGTTTTTTTCTAGCTCATCAATCTGCAGCTGTTGACGGGCAACGGTAGCGTTGAGTGATTCAACCAACTCGTTTTGATAGGCCAGTTGAATTTCTAATTCAATCAGGTGGCTTTCCATAGCAGCGTTCCGTGTGGCATGGCGAAGCGCTATTGTATGCTGAGAAAACCACCTGCTTGCAACGATTACACAGTCAGCGCCAACAAAGTACCGCCACACACAGTCAAACCACCGCCTAATACCCGACCGATCAGCACAGCAGGCGAACGACCAGCAAGGCTTCGCATCAGCACAAAACCAAGGCCATGCAAGACAGCACTGGCCAAAACAAAACCGATGCCATAGTGCAAGCCAGATACGGCAGTCGGCATTTCAACCCCATGCGCAGCACCATGCCACAGTGCCGAAAGCGCAAACAGCATCAATGCCACACTTGGGGCCACACGGCGACACACCATCAGCAACAGCCCCATTAACAACACTGAACTGGCAATCCCTTGTTCCAACCACGGCAAAGAACTGCCTTGAAACCCCATCACCGCGCCAGCCGTTAACATCACCAAGAACAAGACCGGTGCTTGCCAACGTAGAGGCCCCTGATGTTGTGCCGACCATAGACCAACAGCCAACATCGCCAAAATATGATCTAAGCCAACAAAAGGATGGCTAAGACCATACCACAGCCCTCCATCGGCATGGCCGCTATGTGCACTGGCAGTGGCAGATAACAGCAGCAATATCACAGCAACAGTTTTACGCATCGGTTTCTCCTAACTTGAGTAAGCCTTTATGTTCAATAAATTGGATGATATGGTCTAAACCGTGATTGATTTTTAAATTGGAAAAGACAAAAGGACGTTCGCCACGCATTTTCTTGGCATCGAGTTCCATCACTTCAAGCGATGCCCCCACCATCGGGGCAAGGTCGATTTTGTTAATCACCAACAAATCGGACTTACAAATCCCCGGCCCCCCTTTGCGAGGAATTTTGTCACCGGCAGACACATCAATCACATACAGGGTTAAATCGGATAACTCTGGGCTAAAGGTCGCCGCCAAATTATCGCCCCCGCTTTCAATAAAAATAATATCCAAGCCCGGGTGCCGTTGATTAAGACGTGCCACAGCCTCGAGATTGATCGACGCATCTTCGCGGATTGCCGTATGCGGACAACCACCGGTTTCCACACCAATAATCCGGTCGGCAGCAAGCGCTTCATTTTTAACCAGAAATTGGGCATCTTCTTGCGTGTAAATGTCGTTGGTGACAGCCGCCACGTTGTAACGCTCGCGCAAAGCCTGACACAAAGCCCACGTCAGGTGAGTTTTTCCCGAGCCAACAGGCCCCCCGATACCAACGCGCAAAGCGGGTTGTTTCATGATGTTTTGTCCTCTGATAAATAAAATTTATGACCGAAATAAACGGCTGTATTGGGTTTCGTGTTTCAGTGCGGCTAGGCTAAAGCGGGGGGCAAAGTTGTTGAGTTCATCTTCAGGCAGATTCCACGCCAAAGCCGTAGCTTCGTGCAGCTGTGGCAACAGGGCAGAAATCAACTGCTGTCCGGCACTTTGCCCCATCGGCATCGCCTTCATTAACACCATGACCTGATTTTCTAACCAACTCCATAACCACGCTGCCACCGCCGCCTCACCAGCAATCGCAAATTGATGCGCCGCCACCGCCCACACCACCGGCAAACTGTAGGGAGTTTGCAGCTGTTCCGGCCAACCTTCGGCCCCTTCTGGCAACACCGACAGCAATTGATGAAGGGAGTAGGCCATTTGTTCGGTTTCTAAACGCTGTTCGCGGCTTTCACGGCTGGCTAATACCCGTTGATTGAGATGGCCTAATAGAGCTTGGTTACCCGCTGCCGCCGCCCGACACGCTTGCGCCAGCAAAGCGGCATCGAAATGGGCCAAAGGCCCCATCAAAATGGCAGAAAGCCAATGCTCTGCACTTTTCGCGTCATACACCCAACCGAGGTCTAACGCGGTCTCTAGGCCTTGGGAGTAGCTATAGCCACCAATCGGCAACGCAGGGCTGGCCAAGCGTAGCCACTGCAGCGCAGCAACATTAAGCGGCATCATGATGGCGGCCAAATAAATGAAGTTTGGGGGCGTAGTGAAAGGCCGACTCTTGCCCATGAGAATGATGATGACCACCGCCATACGCCCCTTGCTCTGGTTCAAACGGTGCCACAATGTGTTCCACCGCCAACCCCATCTGCAATAACATCTCGGCCAAGACCTCATCCTCTGCCAAACGCACCCAACCTTGTCCAACTTGCACTTTGACGTGACGATTGCCTAAGTGATAAGCCGCTTTGGCCAAACTGGCGGCATCAGCGCAACACACTTGCAGCAATTTTTCATCAGCGGCGCGAATGGCAACACAACGCCCATCATCGGCCAACAAATAATCCCCCTCGCGCAAACTGCGACTGTCCGAAGGCAATAACACGCCGACTTCTTCCCCATCGGCGGTTTGCGTCAACAAGCGGCGTTTGGTACGCAATTCAAACGGTAACACCAACTCCGCCACCGGCACCCCATCTTGACAAAATTGTCGTAATACCAGCATCGCCGCCTCCTAAAACAAAAAGTAGCGTTGAGCTAAAGGCAAGACCTGTGCCGGTTCACACCACAACAGTTGACCATCGGCTTTTACGCGATAATTCTCGGGATCGACTTCAATCACCGGCAAGTAGCTGTTGTGCAATAAATCGGTCTTTTTCACTTCACGACAGCCTTGCACTGCAACCAGACGCTTTTTCAAACCAAGCTGCCCACCGATATCAGCCTGTAATGCGGCTTGAGAGACAAAAGTCACGCTGGTTGCGGCGACAGCAGCCCCATAGCTGCCGAACATTGGCCGATAATGTACCGGCTGTGGCGTCGGAATACTGGCATTAGCATCACCCATCACCGCCGCCGCAATCATGCCGCCTTTAAGGATTAAGCTCGGTTTGACGCCAAAAAACATCGGCTTCCATAACACCAAATCGGCCAGTTTCCCGACTTCAATGCTACCTACTTCATGCGAAATACCGTGGGTGATGGCGGGATTGATGGTGTATTTGGCGAGATAGCGTTTAATACGGGCATTGTCATGATGCTGACCGTCTTCGGCCAATGGCCCACGCTGCCGTTTCATTTTGTCAGCCGTTTGCCAACACCGCAGAATGGTTTCTCCCACTCTGCCCATCGCTTGCGAATCAGAGGACATCATCGAAAACGCACCAAGATCGTGCAAAATATCCTCTGCTGCGATGGTTTCGCGCCGAATACGGCTTTCGGCAAACGCGACATCCTCGGCAATGCTCGGGTCGAGGTGATGACACACCATCAGCATATCGAGATGTTCGTCAATGGTATTGATGGTAAAGGGACGGGTGGGATTGGTAGAACTGGGCAACACATTCAGTTCGCCACAGGCTTTAATAATATCTGGCGCGTGTCCACCACCGGCGCCCTCGGTGTGATAGGTATGGATGGTGCGGCCTTTAAACGCAGCCAGTGTCGTTTCAATAAAACCCGATTCGTTTAAGGTGTCGGTATGAATCGCCACCTGCACATCCATTTCATCCGCCACCGTCAGACAATTATCAATCGCCGCCGGTGTCGTGCCCCAATCCTCATGCAGCTTTAAGCCAATCGCACCAGCCCGCACTTGTTCACGCAGGGGCTCGGGTAAGCTCGCGTTACCTTTGCCGGTAAAGCCCAAATTCATCGGAAAGGCTTCTGCCGCTTTTAACATCTGCGCCAAATGCCACGGGCCGGGGGTACAGGTGGTGGCATTGGTACCCGTGGCTGGGCCAGTGCCGCCACCAATCATACTGGTGATGCCCGACATCAGGGCTTCTTCAATCTGTTGTGGGCAAATAAAATGGATATGGGTGTCAATACCGCCAGCGGTCACAATCATCCCTTCCGCCGCAATAATTTCGGTCGAGGCACCAATCACAATATCCACAGCAGGTTGAATGTCTGGGTTACCCGCTTTGCCAATCGCCATAATGCGGCCTTGTTTCAGGCCAATGTCCGCTTTAACAATTCCCCAATGGTCAAAAATCAAGGCATTGGTCAACACCGTATCAGCCACCTCAGCGGCCAGCGCTTGCCCCTGCCCCATGCCATCGCGAATCACCTTACCGCCGCCAAATTTCACTTCTTCACCGTACACGGTGTAGTCATATTCTACTTCGGCAAACAATTCAGTATCCGCCAAACGCACACGGTCACCCACCGTCGGGCCGAACATTTCAGCATAGGCTTGTCGTGAGATTTTCATAATGCCCCCATCACATCACCGTGAAAGCCATACACGTGGCGCGTGCCAGCAAAAGCAACCAGCTCCACCGTGCGACTTTGGCCGGGTTCAAAACGCACCGCTGTCCCAGCTGGGATGTTTAAGCGATATCCGCGTGCTTGTTGGCGGTCGAATAACAGCGCCCGATTCACCTCGGCAAAATGATAGTGCGAGCCAATTTGCACAGGCCGATCACCGCTGTTTGCCACCACCAACGACAACGTATCGCGGCCTTCATTCAGGGTGATCTCGCCAGCGGCAGGCATAATTTGTCCTGGAATCATATTTTTCTCACCGACTAGATAATGGGCTGGTGCACAGTGACCAGTTTTGTGCCATCGGGGAAGGTTGCCTCGACCTGAATTTCTGTCACCATTTCAGCAATCCCCTCCATGACCTCTTCACGGCTTAACAAAGTAGTGCCATAGTGCATCAGCTCTGCAACGGTACGCCCATCCCGCGCCCCTTCCATAATCGCCGCACTGATCAAGGCCACTGCTTCGGGATAATTCAGTTTCAAACCGCGTGCCCGTCGCCGTTCTGCCAATAGCGCAGCGGTGAAAATCAATAATTTGTCTTTTTCTCGTGGGGTCAGCTCCATCCCATCCTCCTTTATGATTGCTGTTCGACTAGGTATGCCAAATTCGTGGGGTATCAGCGTGTCGCTGATGGGTATGGGGATAAAGCAGTTCTCGTGCCGCCCGTAACCAATGCCATGCCGCTTCTGCACTGTCACCCATAAAACGCGCCAGCCATACCTCAGGGAGTTGTGTCGCACCAGCCTCCCCCTTGCAGGGCAAAGCCAAAATCTGTTGGTGACAGGTTTCGGGAATCTGCCCTGTCCACAGCAACGTAGCGATCACACTGTGCCCACCTAAGCCAATTGCCGACTGCCACAGCGGATCGTTGGCGGCTAAACGCGTGTGCTCACACCATAACAACTGCTGTTGTCGCCAAATTTCGGTACTTTGCCGCCAATACCCCTGTTGAAAAGGTTTGTCGCCGGCGGGACGGCCAAAGCACACCACATCCCCCCACAGCAAAGCGGCATCGGGTTGCAGATCAAAACGGTTTTGTGATTGCACCTGTGCACCATCAAAGACAATGGTTTCCAAGGGCAGCCACGCTAAACGGCTATGCGGCGCCAAGTTGACGGTCAAGGTTTGTTGTGCCGCTTGCCCAAAGCCGTTGTACCACTTCGCCGCACCAGCCGATGTGATAAGCACATCGGCATCCTGCTCTAAGGCAATGTCGAGTGCTAATACATCACCACCGGCAATGCCACCGGGGGGATGTAAAATAATGTGCTGACAGCCGCCATCCGGTTGCACAAAATGTTTTTGTACCCGCAATGGGCCTTGATGCTGGCGCAAAATCGGGACGGTACGCCCATGTCGTTGACCATAGCGTAGTTGCAAACTGGCATACCACACCGGTGTTCCCCTCTCGTTTTGATATGGCTTAAATCGCCAATAACTCCCGCACACCCTCGGTTACCATCGCCTGACCTGTTCCAGCCTGCACCACTTCGCCGCGAGCCATCACCACATAACGATCAGCAAGCGCCTCGGCAAAGTCGTAATACTGTTCCACCAACACAATCGCCATATCACCGCGTGCCGCCAGTTGTTTAATCACGTGGCCGATGTCTTTGATAATCGACGGCTGAATGCCTTCGGTGGGCTCATCTAAAATCAGCAATGACGGCTCACTGACCAGCGCACGGGCAATCGCCAATTGTTGCTGTTGTCCGCCGGAGAGATCGCCCCCTCGCCGGTGGCGCATTTGCGCTAAAACAGGGAACATGTCATAGACCCAAGCAGGAATCTGCCGCCCTTTGGCACCACCAAAACGTGCCAGCCCCATGCGTAAATTTTCTTCTACCGATAGGCGAGCAAAAATTTCCCGTCCCTGCGGCACATAGGCCATCCCACGCTGTACCCGTTGATGTGGGGAAAGGGCATTGACCACTTGGCCTTGCCAAGTGATTTGACCGCTGGCAATCGGCAACACGCCCATTAAACAGCGCAACAGCGTACTTTTCCCTACCCCATTGCGGCCCAATACACAGGTCACTTCGCCGATGTCAGCAGTGAAAGAAATATCGCGTAAGATATGACTGCCACCATAAAACTGATTCAGTTTTTCAATCTGTAACATGCTCTAGCGCCCCAAATAGACCTCGATCACCCGCTCATCTGCTTGCACCTGCGCCAAGCTCCCCTCGGCCAGCACACTGCCTTCGGCCAACACCGTCACTCGCTCGGCGATGGCCTCGACAAAAGCCATGTCATGTTCCACCACCATCAAGGAATGATGGCCTTTCAAGCTCAGCAGCAATTCCGCCGTTTTTTCTGTTTCGGCATCGGTCATCCCTGCCACCGGTTCATCTAACAACAACAGCTGTGGGTCTTGAGCTAATAACATGCCAATTTCCAACCATTGCTTTTGGCCATGAGATAACAAACCCGCCACCCGATGGCGTTGTTCCTGC
Source organism: Aquaspirillum soli (assembly GCF_054781915.1). NCBI lineage: Bacteria > Pseudomonadati > Pseudomonadota > Betaproteobacteria > Neisseriales > Aquaspirillaceae > Aquaspirillum > Aquaspirillum soli. The sequence continues at coordinate 286,495 of NZ_BAAGTM010000002.1, forward strand.
AACCGCACTCGCAGCAATAACGCTTCAATTCGGTCGCGTTGTTCGCCAGTCAATCGAGCGCGCAAACTTGCCCACACCGAGCGCGGGCCAGCCAAGGCCAGTTGGAGGTTTTCAAACACCGTCATTGCCTCGAACACTGTCGGCTTTTGAAATTTACGGCCAATCCCAAGTTGGGCAATTTCGGCTTCACGATAGCGAGTCAGATCAATGGTTTGTCCAAAAAACACCGCCCCACTATCGGGACGTGTTTTGCCGGTGATCACGTCCATCATGGTGGTTTTACCAGCACCATTTGGGCCAATGATGCAGCGCAGTTCACCGACACCAATATCCAGATTCAGATGGTTTAACGCTTTGAAGCCGTCAAAACTGACGCAAACCTCTTCCAGATACAAAATTGCACCGTGACGGGTATCCAGTTGGCCATCGACAAGGTGAGCGAGTCCCTTGGCTTCGCCATCCCAGCCTTCACGTTCAACCACAGCTGTTTTAGGAGAGAAGAGAGTCATGCTGATTTTCTCCATAAGCGACGCCACCATCCCACCACCCCATGTGGCAAGAACAAAGTCGCGGCAATAAAGACGAAACCGAGGAAGAACAACCAATATTCGGGAAATGCCACGGTAAACCAGCTTTTTGCGCCATTCACCAAACCGGCCCCCAACATCGGGCCGATCAAAGTACCGCGCCCCCCCAAGGCCACCCAAATCACCATCTCAATCGAGTTAGCTGGTGACATTTCACTGGGATTGATAATGCCCACCTGTGGCACATACAGCGCACCAGCTAAAGCACATAACACTGCCGACAGCACCCAGATGGTCAATTTGAAATAAAGCGGTGAGTATCCACAGAACATTAAGCGCGACTCGGCATCTCGCACTGCGGTCAAAATCCGACCAAATGGACTGTTGACCAACCAACGCGCCCCTAGCCATGCCAACACCAACAACGCCAACGACAACAGGAATAACACCGCCCGTGTCGCGGGTTCAGCAATCCCAAAACCAAGCAAGGTTTTGAAATCAGTAAAACCGTTATTGCCACCAAAGCCGGTTTCATTACGGAAAAACAGCAACATGGCAGCAAAGGTCAAGGCTTGGGTGATGATGGAAAAATAGACCCCTTTAATCCGTGAACGGAATGCCAGCCATCCAAAAATCCCCGCCACCAATGCCGGCACCATCACAATTAACACCAATGCCCACAAGAAATGTTCGCTGCCCCACCAAAACCACGGCAAGGTTTGCCAATCGAGGAAGGTCATAAAAGCAGGTAATTCGGCGTCGCCTTGCCGCATCAAATACATGCCCATGCCGTAGCCACCCAAGGCAAAAAACAGGCCATGACCGAGGCTTAATAAACCGGTGTAGCCCCAGACCAAATCCAAGGCCAACGCCACCACGGCATAACACAGTATTTTGCCAGCGAGGGTTAAGGTGTAAGCCGAGATAAACCACGGGTGTTCCGCTGGTAATAGGGCATGTGCCAAGGGCAACGCCACACCAATCACGAGCAACGCCCCTAACAGCCATGATCCCAGTTGTGGCCCTAGCCACGCCCACAGCCGCATGGAGTAAGGCTGGGTTATCAGTTCACTTTGCATGATATGTCCCCTGAACTTAATCCAACACCCGACCTTTGAGGGCAAACAAACCCTGTGGCCGTTTTTGGATAAAGAGGATGATTAAAGCCAAGATGGCGATTTTGCCGAGCACTGCCCCCAGCGAAGGTTCGAGAATTTTGTTCAACATCCCTAAACCAAAAGCCCCTAACACCGTCCCTGCCAGTTGCCCCACACCGCCCAACACCACCACCATAAAGCTGTCAACGATGTAGCTTTGCCCTAAATCGGGCCCGACATTACCAATCTGGCTTAATGCCACGCCACCTAAACCCGCCACACCAGAGCCAATGCCAAAAGCCAAGCTATCCACGCGTCCGGTTGGCACACCAACACAGTCGGCCATGCGGCGGTTTTGGGTCACTGCGCGGACAAACAAGCCCAAGCGGGTGCGGTTGAGCATCCACCACGTCAGTAACAACACGGCACCCACAAAGGCAATAATCACTAAACGATTGAACGGCAGCGTTAAAGCCGGGCTGATAACCCAGCCACCGGCCATCCAGCTAGGATTGGCGACTTCGACGTTTTGCGCGCCGAACATCACCCGTACTGCCTGCATTAACACCAAACTCATGCCCCACGTTGCCAGTAGGGTTTCTAAGGGTCGGCCATACAGATGACGGATGACCAAACGCTCCAGTGCCATACCGATGGCGCAGGTGACCAAAAACGCCACCGGCAATGCCACAAGCACATAGGCATCAATCCACGCTGGGGCATAGCGTTGAAAAGCCAGCTGCACCACATAGGTGCTATAAGCGCCCAACATCAACATTTCGCCATGTGCCATATTGATGACACCCAGCAGACCATAGGTGATGGCCAAGCCAAGCGCCGCCAGCAGTAAGACCGACCCGAGGCTGATGCCGCTAAACAGATGACCCAGTAAATGATCGGTAAATTGTGCTGACTCGAGCTGGGCCATCGCACGCAAAGCGGCTTGACGCACTGCCGCTTGTGGCGTGCTATCCGCCAATTCTTGTAACACCACCAAGAGATTGGGGTCGCGGGTTTCGGCGAGGGTATTGATCGCGGCTAACTGTTGTGGCAGTTGGTCGCTATGCAGCTGGATACGTGCGGTGGCCAGTTGTAAGGCCGTGCGAACGGTGGGTTCTTGTTCACGCTGTAATTGAGCTTGTAACAACGGCAGCCATGCCGGATTTGCAGCGTCTTGTAATAAGCCCACGGCCGCTAAACGCGCTGTGGTATCGCCCTGCTGTAACTGGGTAGCCGCTTGATAACGCTCTAAGGCCATGCGGAGGCGGTTGTTTAATAACACCGGTTCCGCTTCTGCTGGTAAAGCGGTGAGGCTTTTGCCTGATGGAATGTCCACCACTTGGCCATCAGGCTGTTGCAGAAAGAATTGGCTTTCGTCAGGTGTTTGATAAACCCGTTCTTCTTGCCATGCCAACGCAGCTTCAGAACGTGCCGCTGTCGGCTGTGCCGCCCATTGTTCAATTTGTGCTGGGCGCTGTTCCGGCGCAGTGTGTACCAGCTCAGCCAATGGCGAGGCCACACTCAGGCTGGCGCAAAACAAAGCCACCACAGCGAATATCCACGCTGTAAGCCGTTGCATCATCGCTTGCCGCATTTTGTTTTCCCCCTGTGCGTTGGCTGTTGGGTGGGACACGACCCACCCACACAACCAAACCAATCGATCAACCCTTATTTGCTTTTCACTGGGGTATCGGGTTTTTTATCGTTGCTAGCGATAAAGGGGCTCCACGGCTGGGCGCGAACGGGTGTTTTGGTTTTCCACACTACCGAGAATTGGCCATCAGGACGCACTTCACCAATCATCACCGGTTTATGCAGGTGATGATTTTTCTCGTCCATTTTCAGGGTAAAACCAGAAGGTGCATTGACACTGATTCCTGCCATCGCTTTACGCACTGCGTTGACATCGGTGGTACCGGCTTTTTTCACCGCTTCGGCCCACATCTGGATACCGACATAGGTGGCTTCCATCGGATCGTTGGTCACGAGCTTATCGGCGTTAGCCATGCCTTTTTTCTTGGCCCAAGCTTTGTAGTCGGCAATCCATTTGCTGTTGACAGGGTTTTTGACACTCATAAAGTAATTCCACGCTGCCAAATGACCGACCAATGGTTTGGTATCAATCCCCTTCAGCTCTTCTTCGCCCACCGAGAAAGCGACAACCGGTGTGGTGGTGGATTTCAGCCCTTGGTTGCCAAGCTCTTTATAAAACGGCACGTTTGAATCGCCGTTGATGGTAGAAATCACCGCTGTTTTGCCACCGGCAGAGAATTTTTTGATATTGCCAACAATGGTTTGGTAATCGCTGTGGCCGAATGGGGTGTAAACCTCTTCGATATCGCTGTCCTTCACCCCTTTCGATTTAAGGAAGGCGCGTAGGATTTTGTTAGTAGTACGCGGGTACACATAATCGGTACCCAGCAAGAAGAAGCGTTTTGCCTCGCCACCGTCTTTGCTCATCAGGTACTCCACCGCAGGGATGGCCTGTTGGTTAGGGGCAGCGCCGGTGTAGAACACGTTAGGCGACATTTCCTCGCCTTCGTATTGCACAGGGTAGAACAGTAAGCCGTTGAGTTCTTCATACACTGGCAATACAGATTTACGCGATACCGATGTCCAACAGCCAAAGGTCACCGCCACTTTATCTCGGGTTAGCAACTGACGCGCTTTTTCAGCAAATAATGGCCAGTTCGAAGCGGGGTCAACCACCACCGGTTCAAGCTTTTTACCCAATACCCCACCCTTGGCATTGATTTCATCAATCGTAAACAGGGCCATGTCTTTGAGCGAGGTCTCAGAAATGGCCATCGTGCCAGAGAGGGAATGCAGCACACCGACTTTAATAGTGTCAGCAGCCAACACGGTGGAGGTCAGACCCGCAGACAACAAACAGGCGGTAAGGGTGGTAAGTTTCAGAAACAAACGGCGGGTGGTCATGGCAAAGCTCCCTGAGAAAGGTCATCAATGTTTTTGCTGCAATGCAAAAACAGCTTACCCGTGTGCCCAGTTCGCTTAAATACGTCATTTGGCGTACACCCGTGCCGGCCTAACTGCTACGCCATTTACTCAAGGCTAACGCCGCCGCTGCAGTGCGGGTTTCAACACCTAACTTGCTGAAAATATGTTCTAAATGTTTATTGACCGTGCGGGGACTCATACCGAGGATGTCGGCAATATCGCGGTTGGTTTTGCCTAAGCTCAGCCAATACAACACTTCGGCCTCGCGTTGGGTCAATGGAAAAACCTGCATCAGGCTGAGCATACTGGCTTGGTGATTTTCTTCGCGTAACACCAGCAGCCATTCCCCTTCGGTGGTTTGTTGATGCAGCGATGCCAGCAAGCGCCGGCCAGCGGCGTGATAAACCAAAGCCGAGGGCTCTTGCCCATTGAGATAAGCGGTTTGCGCTTGGGCAATCCATTGCAACAGCACAGGCGGAGCGGTGTCGCTAAGGCCAAAATAGCTTTCTAACAGCTGGCGCGCCAACGCGGTTTGCCAGACTAATTTACCGCTGGCACTGGCAATCGCTAAAGTGGCTTGACCAAAAGCGTCGAGGGCGGAACTGGCTTGGGTCAGTTGTCGTGCTTGTTGGATATGGACGGCAATCCGCACCAGCACTTCTTGTGGTTTTAATGGTTTGGTCACATAGTCGGCGCTGCCAGCAGCAAAGGCGGCTACCACATGTTCACTTTCGGTTAGGCCAGTCATAAACACAATTGGAATCGACCGCGTGTGAAAATTGGCTTTTAATGCCCGCGCCACGCTAAACCCATCCATGCCGGGCATAACCGCATCAAGCAAAATCACATCGGGCAAGGAGCGTTGCGCCCGTTGTAATGCTGACTCACCGTCGGTAGCCACCAACACCATATATCCCGCTTCATCCAACGCATCATGCAATAAGGTTAAATTATCCGGCTGATCGTCCACAATCAGCACCACACCGCAATGGTTCATATCGAATTTCCTGTTGTGGCCAATCCGCGCCGAATCCACTCCCGCAGCGCATCAAACTCAAACCGTTTCACATGCTCGCTTGCCACGGCCACAAATTCAGCGTAGCGCGGGTCGAGCATGGCCAAACGTGCCAATTCTTGTTTCATACCGCGCACATAGCCCAAACCAGCGGCGTCAAGTAAGGGCAACAGTTCTGCTGCTGGAGGAAAAACCCTTTCTGTTATGGCTGGCACTTCTGGAGTCATGTCCTCCGCCGAATCGGCCAATAACCATGACAGTTGTAAACGTTGACCGATCCAATCTAGCAATTCTTCAATTCGAATTGGCTTTAGCAAAAAGTCCTCGCTGGCAATTCCGACATCGTTTTCTTGCCCTTTTTCAAACGCATTGGCCGAGATAATCGCTAATTGGCAGTCGGTTAATTGCTTTTGTCGCAATACGCGCAATGTCTGCCAACCATCCATTCCCGGCATGGCCAAATCCATCAATACCAAGTGCGGTTTCAACTCATCAACACATGCCAAACACGCTTCACCGCTGGCAGCTTGACTGACTTCAAACCCCAACTGCGCCAGCATAGTTGCTAACATTTCGCGATCGGTATCCTCATTATCCACCAGCAAAATACGCCGCCGCGTACCGAGATAGCCGACACGATTCCGCCGTGGCAGTTCTTTTGCCGCCACCGCCGCGTGGACATACGGCAAAAATAAGCGCACCGTGAAGTGGCAACCTTCGCCTACACGACTCTGCAAAGTCAGCTCACCGCCCATTAAATCCGTCAGCATTTTGCTAATGGTTAAACCCAAGCCCGTGCCACCGACACCACTACTGGCGGCACGCTCAAAGGGTTCGAAAATTCGCATTTGTTCGGCTTGTGCAATCCCCGGCCCAGTATCAATCACTTCAAAGGTCGCCATATCACGGCGGTAATGCAAACAAAACCGCACGCCACCACGGCGAGTAAATTTCACCGCATTGCCTAATAAGTTAATTAAAATTTGCCGCAGCCGTTTTTCATCAGCACGCACCACCGCAGGTAAATGTGCAGGGCCGCTAAAAGTAAAATCTAAGCCCTTATTGCGGGCTTGTAGCTCGAACATCGCCACCAGTTGTTGGATAAATGCCGCAAAATCTAAGGCGCGAGTGTCTAAGCGCAATTTGCCGCTTTCAATTCGAGCAATGTCCATCGTGCCTTCAATCACCGACAATAAATGGTCACCACTGCGCTGTATCACCTCTACCGCTTGCCGGCGGTGGGGGGGAATCGTGGCGTCGGCGGCCAAAATTTGGGCATAGCCCAAGAGACTATTCAGCGGTGTGCGTAATTCATGGCTAATCGACGAGATATAACGGCTTTTTGCCTGATTGGCTTGTTCTGCCGCATGGCGAGCACGTTTTAACTGTTCATCGGTACGGCGGTGAGAATCGATTTCTTGCATTAACAAGGCTGTTTGTCGATCCGATTCTGCCTGTGCCACTTCACGACTGCGTGCCGTTAATACCATCCACCATGCCACCACCCCACTGACCAACACCAAAGCCGCCAGTAACCGCAAAAATAAAGCAGGCAAGGCTTCGGCATACAGCGCAGTGGCATCTTGCCATTCAATGTAATACAGCAAACCCAAGATCAGACCCAACACACTGACAATGCCAGCCATCAGCAATAAGTAGTGGGCCAAGCCATGCGCCAAATAAGGATGTAACGCCCGTGGCAACAGGGTATGCAAACAAGACATCCATTGTGCTGATAAACGGGCTTGTGGTTTACAACGATCACCACAACGCACATCTAAGGTGCAGCAAAGCGAGCAAATCGACCCTTGGTAGGCAGGACACGTTGCCATATCCGCCGCTTCGTACGATTGTTCACACACCACACATTGCAGTTGTGTAGCCGAGGCAACCGGTGGATGGGGTTGACGCGCTAGGTAATAACGACCTCGGGTTAGCCATGCCAATAAAGGCGCCGACAAGAACGACACCGACATCGCCACAAAAGCGGAAAACGGTTGAATGTCCTCGCCAAACAGCCCAAGGTGAGCTGCGATAGATAATATTGACGCCAATAACATCGCCCCCACGCCGACGGGATTGATGTCATAAAGATGGCTGCGCTTAAACTCAATTCCTTTTGGACTCAAACCAAGCGGTTTGTTCAGCACCAAATCCGCCACCACCGCCATCATCCAAGAAATGGCAATATGCGAATACAAGCCCAATACCTGCCCCAACGCATGAAACACTTCCAGTTCCATCAGCATCAGAGCAATCGCTAAATTAAACACCACCCACACCACCCGTCCGGGGTGGCTGTGCGTCAGACGAGAAAAGAAATTCGACCACGCCAAAGAACCTGCATAAGCATTGGTGACATTGATTTTTAACTGTGAAATCACCACAAATACGGTGGTGACGGCAATCGCTATCGCCGTGTGGTCAAATACATACGAAAAACCAATTAAATACATCTGGTTAGGATCAACCGCTTTGTCAGCGGCCACACCATTACGCAGCGCTAAATAGGCTAATAACGCCCCGCCCAACATTTTCATCACTCCCGGCACCACCCAACCCGGCCCACCGACAATCACCGCCAACCACCACCGCCCCCGCTTACCTGCCTCTGCTGCTGGCATAAAACGCAAATAGTCGGCCTGTTCGCCCATTTGAGTAATCAGCGCAATGCCGACTGTTAATGCCGCACCAAACAAGTGCCAATCAAAACCGGCTGGGGCAGTATGTGCACCGGTGTATTGCCATAAACCGGTCAGGGCATCAGGGGCATGCCATAAGACAAACAGATAAGGCAGTAGCAATAACACCGCCCAAAGGGGTAAGGTCCATTGTTGTAAGCGACTAATCACCGTGACCCCGTGCATCACCAACGGCAACACCACCAAAGCACAGACCAAATAGCCCCATGCCGGTGGCAGGCCAAACCCCAGTTCTAGCGCATAGGCCATGATGGCGGCTTCGAGGGCAAAGAAAATAAAGGTAAATGAGGCGTAAATCAGCGAGGTGATCGTTGAGCCGATATAACCAAATCCGGCACCACGGGTCAGCAAATCCATATCAACGCCATAGCGCGCAGCGTAGTAACTGATCGGCAACCCAGCCAAAAAAATAATTAACCCTGTGGCTAAAATCGCCCAAAACGCATTGAGAAAGCCCGTTTGCACCATCATGGTCGCGCCAACGGCTTCTAACACTAAAAAAGCAGCCGCCCCACCAGCGGCAGTATTAGCCACTTGCCATAGCGACCAACGGCGGAAACGCTGCGGAGTAAAGCGCAGCGCATAGTCCTCGAGCGTTTCGCTGGCAACCCAGCGGTTATAGTCGCGACGGAGGGTCACAATCGGCGGTGGGGATGAAGTTGGGCGGTCCATACCCAGCAAAGCCAGCAAAAACCCTGCCATCGGTTTTGTTTCTCGCATCAAGCTAGTTCATAATCGCGGCTGAACTTATCTTGATTAGGATTGTGCCTTATGTCATCCAGCATCAGCTTGGCCCGTTTTCTGGCAACCGCCCAACAGCAACAACACCTCGACCATGATTTAGCGGCCTTAATTAGCGCTGTGGCGCGTACCTGTGTTTCCATCAGTGATGCCGTTAACCAAGGTGCGCTGGCAGGTGTGCTGGGTGAAGCCGGCACCGGCAATGTGCAAGGGGAAGATCAGAAAAAATTAGATGTGATTGCCAATCAAATGTTGCTCGATGGTCTGGCATGGACAGGATTACTCAGCGGCATGGCTTCGGAAGAAATGGAACATGCCAGCCCCATTCCAGTCGAATATCCACAAGGCCCTTACTTATTATTGTTCGATCCTCTCGATGGCTCGTCCAATATTGATGTCAACATTTCGGTTGGCACCATTTTCTCGATTTTGAAGCGTGGTGAAGGTGAGTTGGAATCGCAATTCTTACAAGCAGGCAGCCAACAAGTGGCCGCCGGTTATGTCTTGTACGGGCCACAAACCATGTTGGTGCTCAGCACGGGTCAGGGGGTGCAAGGCTTTACCTTGGATCGTCATTGTGGGGAATTTATCCTGACTCAAGCCAATATGACGATCCCGACGGCGACAAAAGAATTTGCTATCAATATGTCGAATCAACGCCATTGGGAAGCACCGGTACAGCGTTATGTGGCGGAATTACTGGCTGGTAAAACGGGTGTCCGTGGGAAAGACTTTAATATGCGCTGGGTGGCCTCGATGGTGGCAGAGGTACATCGTATTTTGACCCGTGGCGGCATCTTTATGTACCCACGCGATGCCCGTGACCCAAGTAAACCCGGCAAGCTGCGCTTGATGTATGAAGCCAATCCCATGTCCTTTTTGGTAGAACAAGCCGGTGGTGCAGCGACCAATGGCCGCGAGCGGATTGTATCGTTACAGCCTGAAGGCTTACATCAGAGGGTATCGGTCATTCTCGGTTCGAAAGAAGAAGTCGAACGGGTCACGCAATATCATTTTGAGTAATACAGCATGACAGAGATGTTAAGTCTAGGATTTGCTGGGCTTGGTCTGATGGGCCAGCCGATGGTGCGGCGGTTGTTAGCAGCAGGGTTTACCGTGCAAGTGTGGAACCGCCACCCAGAAAAAGCCGCAGCGCTCTTGGCACTTGGTGCAACATGGGCAGAGACACCACAGGCATTAGCAGAACAATGCGATGTGGTGATGTTGTGTTTAGCTGATACGGCGGCAGTGGAACACGTGGTGTTCGGTGAACACGGTTTAATTCATGCCCAGTTAGCGCAGGCACGTTTTTTGGTGGATTTTTCCAGTATCACACCAGACGCCACCCGCCGCTTTGCCGCACAAGTCACCGAACAACAACCCTTTCAATGGATTGATGCGCCAGTGTCCGGTGGTGTAGTCGGTGCCGAGCAAGGCAGTTTGGTCATTATGGCCGGTGGCGATGCCGACGCCATCACGGGTTTAACACCGGTATTTTCAGCGTTATCTAGCCGTGTGACGCGAATGGGTGATGTGGGCAGCGGTCAGGTAAGCAAATTGTGTAATCAGTTGATTGTCGCTGCCAATGCGGTGTTGATTGCCGAAGCAGTCGCTTTGGCGGAGCAAGCTGGCGTAGACCCGCATTTATTGGCCCCTGCGCTGGCAGGGGGGTTTGCCGATTCCAAACCGTTTCAATTACTGACCCCACGCATGGCACAAGGGCAATATGAGCCGGTGCAATGGAAGGTGGCGACATTATTGAAAGATTTACGCAACGCCCTCGACAGTGCACAACAAACGGGGTTGACGCTGCCGGTGGCCAGTCAAGCCGCTGCACAATTGGCACACCATGCCGAGGGTTTTGGTGTGCAAGATTTATCCACCTTGATTGAACTGTATCGAAAGGCCACATAATGCCGCGATTTGCTGCCAATCTCTCGCTGATGTTTACGGAAGTGCCTTGGGCGGAGCGGTTACACGCGGCACGCATGGCCGGCTTTGACCGCGTGGAAATTCAGTTTCCTTATGCCATTCCATTGAGTGATTGGCAGCAATGGCAACGGGAAAGCGGCGTTGAAATTGTTTTAATCAACGCGCCGGCCGGTGATTTGATGAGTGGTGGCGCCGGTCTTGCCGCCGTCGCAGGACAAGAACAAGCCTTCCAAGCCGGTATTGAACAAGCCCTACGTTATGCCGAGGGCTTGGGGGTGAGTTGTGTCAATGTTTTGGCGGGTCGGTTAGCGCCCGATCATCAAACAGCGCAAGCATGGGCATTGTTGACACAGAATGTGCAATACGCTTGTCAACGCTTTGCCGAGCATCTCGATTGCACGCTCACCAGCGAGGCGATCAACCCATTTGATATGCCGGGGTTTTTGGTGAATCGCGGGGAGGATATGCTACGGTTGCTGGAGTTAGTCGATTGTCCTAACTTTGGTCTTCAGGTCGATATCTACCACTTTGCTCGGCAACAGTTGCCTATTTTGCCTTTTATCGAACAGCATTTATCGCAGTTGGCACATATTCAGTTTGCCGATTGCCCCGGGCGACGCGAGCCGGGGTCGGGTGAATTGGATTTTGTTGAGATTTTCAGCGCCATCGACCGCTTAGGTTATAGCGGCGTTGTGGCTGCGGAATACCATCCCTCAGTGCAAACTGAACACACACTGTTTTGGTTAGAAGTCGATTAGCCAAAACAGACAACCAACTCATGGTGCGTCGCCCCTTCGAGGTGACAGCACCTACCAACTGTTTTCACTGGGTTTGGTAAGGTGGGCAGGAATTTTTGCCCACCAAATCCATATCATCCAGCCCTCCAAAAAAACCGCCACACCCAAGCGATTCATGTTACGTACAGCGGTGTTTTACCGTCTTTTTCCGATGTCGTGGGCACACAAGCAGTGCCCACACCACCAAAATCTCACCCAAAACAACATTCATTTTGCATTTTTTACAAAAATCTCTCTTTGTCAAGAAAAGAATTTTTGTTTTTTTGCTATTTCGGCTCGCTCCAATTTTATGTCATTGACGTGCAAAATCGGCGTTTTCGCCGAGTTAGCTCTCACTTGACCCAAAAACGCATTCCATCAGCATCAAAATCAAAAAGTGCTGTCATATTTTTTTGCAAAAAAACCACACTTTTTAAAATACAATAACGCTATTTTTGATAAATCATTCGATTGATTTGCTGAATACACCGCAATTCATTTCTTGACGAAAATCAAATGCAACACTTCGTAGTGAAGAAAAACCCCGATTATTTACCTATCAAGCACATCATGCTAACTCTCACTTCCCTCACAACTGTGAGGAAACTGTGAGGAAATTTTTTGGTTGGATCTTCAGTAACAATGAGCGTTATGCAAAAAAACCCATTGGGCTACCCATATCACTGCCCCCCCCATTTGGGTTTGCTGAGCTTTTTGATGAGTTTTGGAGATCACCATGTTTGCCACTCGCCCGACTTCGTTGGCCTTTATCGATAGCAACCTGCCTGATATCAACACCCTCGTTGCCGGTTTGCCTGCCCATGTCGAATATCATGTTTTGCATCCTCAGTTTCCTGCTTTGCAACAGATGGTTGCGTTGTGTGCCGATCGTGTTGGTTTGGCTGCTTTGCATCTGATTTGTCACGGTGCACCAGGTGAGTTGCATTTGGGTAATGACATCATCGACCTCACCACCCTGAAAGCCTCTCGCCCTTTGCTTCATGCGTTGTCTGATGCGATGGCGGAGGAAGGGGAGATTTTGCTGTATGGCTGTGAAGTCGCCGCGGGTGTTGCCGGACGGCAGTTTGTTGATACTTTGCGGTCAATCACCGGCCTGAACATCGCCGCCGCAACGCATAAAGTCGGTCATGCCGATTTGGGTGGCAGTTGGGAATTAGACGTTGCGCCTGCGATGATGCAGTCGGGGTTGCAGGTGAGTGAGTGGCGGGGGGTGTTATCTTCTAATACCCGCCCTGTACTGGATAACACCAAATCTCCTTCACTCGGCACAACTGTAAAAAATGCCGATTCACCTTCGTATCAAGATACTGATCTCGGCAAATTGGTTAGTGACCTTGTCAATACCAGTCCTTTAGCAAACTACTCTGATGCTGATAACGATACAGCTGGCATTGCCATCACAGGCATCAGCAACCAAGGTACTTTGTATTGGTACAAAACCAGTGGCAACGGTCCTACAGGCTGGATGGCATTAACTTCAAGTGACGTTTCAGAAAGCAATGCGTTTTTGCTTCCTGGCAATACACGCATCTATTTTCGCGCTAACACAGATGTTGAAGGGACGATCACTAATGCCATCACCTTTAAGGCATGGGATGGGACAGGTGTTTTTACAAGCTACTTGAATAGCAACGCAAAGACTGGCGACTCAACCACGTCTGATGCGTTTTCAACGATGAGTGATACGGTAGAAGTCACTGTAAACAGTAATACACCCACCATTCACGGCCTCGATGAGGAAGATAACTCTAATGCGGTAGATCCAAATACCTTAGTTTATTTGGATTTATCAAGTAGCAGTGAATACGCTTACGTTACAGGTGCAAAACAGGGCAGTTATTTAACCATTCAACAACCCAAAGGCACAAAAGATGGTTCTTTTGCTTTTGATACCTCGGGGATTACTTTTGATGATACAGCCTCAACCTACACAGTAACAGCTAGTGTTGTGATTGCAGGAACGTCTTCTGCTTACGCTGACCTTAGACAAGATGGCAGTTTTCAAGTTGGGGATAAGGTTTTCCTATTAACAGAGAATCTATCGGGTGCTACGATTGTCGAAATTGGAACTGTTGACGCTTTATTAACCGATAGCACAGATCTAAAAATCACCTTTACGCGCACAGACAGCGATGTTGCAGGAACAGCAGGCAATGCACCGGGGGATATTGGTTGGGTATTGCAGCTCATCAATTACAAGGCTCCGACAGGTGGTGAGCGTGAGTTTTCAATGACGGTTAATAATGATGCAAACACAGCTTCAGAGGCTGCGACGGTAACATTAACGGTTGAAGCTCCTCCCGGCTTCTCCAATATCACCACCACCCTCAATTTCACCGAAACCGAGTTGCAAGCTGCACCCAAATTGTTGGATAGCGATGTTACCTTCAGCTACGACAACAGCAAATTAGAAAAACTCAGCACTTCTCAATTTGCCACGCTCTATGTTTTCTTCGTGAATGATGCAGATCAGCCTATTTCAATGCGTAACAACGAGTTATTGCTGTCAGATACTGCGAACATTCGTGCAGGGGGTTACACATTAAATGGCTATGAAATTTATTACAAAGCAGATGCAAATAGTTCAGAAAGCCTCATTGGTTATTTCAATGATCTGGAAGTAGGGTTGAGATTCTTTTTCAATGCTAACAACAATCCCACAGCAGCCGTCATTGAAAAGATCATTGAATCAATTACTTATTCTGTGACTGACTTCCCAACCGAGGTCAGCAAGCTAAAAATCACCTTCACAGACAATCAAAATGCTACAACCGAGCCAGTCTATGTGGATGTGAATGTCACTGCCGAAAATGACGCACCTTTTGTGCATGTGAATAATGGCTTTGTTGTGACCAAAACAGCAGGTGAGTGGGACGGAGTTTATAACGGCTTTGAACTCAGCAATGGCAAGGTCATTGGGTTGGCTGAATCTGATGGTGATACAACCTTTGCCATGCTTGTGCGTTATAACGCCGATGGCACACTAGACCCAAGTTTTGGCAATCAAGGCAAGGTTGAGTTACCCATCACCTTTAGCAATATGTGGGCTACCTATTCCACCATTGATAAAAACGGCAATTTGTATGTAGCAGGGGAAGTCACTGCAAACAGCACAACCAGCAACGCTGTCGTTAAAATCACCGCAAGCGGTGCGTTAGATACCACCTTTGGAACAGATGGCAAGTTGGTGATTGCAATGAATACCAACGATGCACCCAGAGAGATTAAGTTTGATGCTGCTGGTAATATCTATCTACTCAATGACTATCCCGCTACAGTCACCAAGGTATTAGCAACTGGCGCACTCGATACCACGTTTGGCGACCATGGCATTGCCAATATCGGGGTAGATACAGCAGGTAAGAGTCACCAAGGTGAATTTGCCGAAGTCATGGGCATGACCCTAGCCAAAGATGGCAAAATATGGCTATTTGGCGATCATGCCAATACCGCCGATTGGGAAGCGCAATTCATGGTAGCGCGTCTCAATGCGGATGGTTCTGTGGATACCAGTTTTGGTCAAACGGTTTATATCCCAGGTAACGCGCCTGTTATCCTGTCCAACAAGGTCGTGTTATTTGATGGCGAACTGAGTAGCGATCAAAATACCACCCATAACTTCGATGGCGCGATCCTCACCCTTGCCCGTGAAAATGCTGCCAATGCTGATGATGTGTTCTCAGCCGCCAGTGGTAGCAAGCTCACCCTTGCAAACGGTACAGTCACCTACGATAGTGTCGTTGTCGGAACGTTTACCCAAACCAATGGCACCCTCAGCATTACCTTTAACAGCAGCGCGACGGCATTGATGGTGCAGGGTGTTGCCCAAAGTATTGCCTATCAAAATACAGGCACGCCTCCCTCAGTGGCAACCGACATCAAGCTGGTATGGACACTCAATGATGGCAACACAGGGGCGCAAGGCACGGGCGGCGCACTTGAAACCAGCAACATACAAACCCTGCGTTTGGATTTGCCCCCTGTATTAGAAAGCGCGACCCCAGCGGACGATGCAACACTGGTCGATCCTTCAGCCGTCTATGAAAAAGGGATTGTGCTTAACTTCAGCAAAAACGTCTTTGCAGTCGCCAATAAGTCTATACAAATCTATCGTGCAGTCGAAGGCGGACAGGATGAATGGGTGGACAGCATTGCCGCCACGTCCGCTGTGATTAAAGATGACACTGTTACCTTTTATACAGACAAGCTGATCTTTTCTTCTGACTACTATGTCAAGGTAGAAGCGGGGGCATTTGTTGATGCAACTGGCGCGGCATTTGCTGGAATCAATGACGAAAGCACGCTGAATTTCAGCACCTTCCCAGTCGATAAAAATGACCCAATGCAACTGCTGAAAACCTTTGCAGAAAGACATTCTGATCCAAATAGTTTGTTTGTTGCGGGCAATAAGTTGTTCTTTAAAGCAAGTGATGAACGCCATAGAGAAGAACTTTGGGTATCGGATGGCACCACCGCAGGTACGATGTTGGTCAAAGATCTGAACCCTGGCGGTGCTGCCGATCCCTCTATTGGTAATCAAGTGGCGATTGGCAATTGGTTCTTTTTTGAAGGCGATGATGGTACATCCTATAAGCTATGGCGGACGGACGGTACAGAACAAGGTACAGTTGCAATTTATGACAAAAATATAGAATTCGCGCTCAATTTCAACGATAAGCTGTTATTCACAACAAACGAAAATGGCAAACAATTATGGCTATTTGATCCCAATGCCACTAACCCTGTTGCAACACAGCTTGGTACTGCTTTTCAAAATGACATTCGCAGTTTTACCGAAATCAATGGCTCGCTTTATTTCTTGCATGGCAATAACGAAATTTGGAAGACAGATGGCACTACCAATCTCAACATTGCTGATCTTAATGCTGATAATTATGTTGACCATCTCTCTGCTGTGGATAGCAAGATATTTTTCACCCAAAATTATGGCAGAGATCTGTATGTACTTGACACGGCAAGTAACACACCTGCGCCATTATTAGTAAAAAGTGGAATAGAAAAAGGAAACGATATCCTTTCTCCCGGAAACTTTATGGTTGCTCAGGGAATGCTGTTCTTTAGCTATACGTATGATGTTTATGATCCCACGACTTATACGTCAGAACAGAAAACAGAACTCTGGAAAACCGATGGTACAGAAGCAGGAACAGTTCAGATTCAGCTTGATCCGAGCATCAGCATCCAGAACATCCTACCTTCTGCCTCTGATACATGGTCATATGCACTCACAAATCATGTACTCTGGAAAACCGATGGTACGACTTTTGAGCAGATAAAAGCCTTTGACAACTATGGCGTAGGCTTTGGTGCTGACGATACAGAAGTCATTGATGGTATTCTGTACTTCAAAGCAAATGATGGCGTGCATGGTTCAGAGCTATGGATGAGCGACGGCACCACCGATGGCACCAAACTGCTTAAAGACCTCAAAGAAGGATCAGACGGCTCATACCCATATCGCTTGACCAATTTTAATGGCAAGTTGGTACTAGAGGCTGAGAAAACCATCAGCGATACGCTCAAAAGTGATGCGTTGTGGGTATATACGCCAGATAAAGCCCCCGCCTACCAAAGTGCCTCGGTGGATGGCACAACGCTCACCCTCACCTACGACGAAGATCTAAAAACCGATGCTTTGCCAGCAACATCTGATTTCGAGGTCAAGGTCATTGCAGGTAATGCAGGAAAAGTGGTTAACGTCAGCAAGGTTGCGATTAACAGCACAGACAGCAAAAAACTAGACATTACCCTAGCAAGTGCTGTGAAATTCGGCGAAAAAGTGACGTTCAGCTACACCGATCCAACCACCGATAATGACGACAACGCCATTCAAGACGTAGCAGGCAATGATGCAGCGAGTTTGAGCGATTACGGTGCCAGTAACCTCACCAAAGCCAACAAAACCTCTGACCCTGTCATCACCAAGGTACCAGGACAATCGGTAGTCTTTGAAGTGGGCGGCGGCAACTACAGCATCAGTAATGTCGTGAACAAGGATGCGCCTGCCAATCTGGGCAAGGGTGTCAAAATGCCGTTGGGTTCGTTCAGCTTTGACATCACGGGAAGTGATCCAGGCTTTACCGCTGACTTGTCGATGACAGTCGATGCCAGCCTCAAACAAGCCACCTACTATAAGTACAACTACGAAACCAAAAAGTACGTCAACATCGCCAAAGGGGTTGAAATCACTAAGGGCGCGGATGGTAAGCTAGGCACCGCTGATGACAAGGCAATCATTCGTTTCTCGCTGAAAGATGGCGATGCGTATGACGCTGACCGTGAAGCCAATGGCACAATTCAAGACCCAGGTGGCGCGGCAGACAATGCCCTGTTGCCTGTCGTCGTTGAAGGCGATACCGCAGTGACTACCGTGGCGTTGATCAATACGGATCAAGTCACTGGCACGCTCAGCTATGCCATCACAGATGGGGAAGATAAAGATCTGTTTACGATTGACAGTAAAACAGGCGCATTGACATTCAAAGCGGCCCCCGATTACGAAAAACCCACGGATACAGGCGATACCAAAGGTAACAACACCTACGCGGTTACCGTCAAAATCACCAGTGCCAGCGGCGGCAGTGAAACCCAACCGCTGATTGTTACCGTGATCAACAAACCCGAAGCGGGCGACAAGGACGTTGGTAGTAATGTCACGGCACAGGAAAAAACTGTGGTGGTTGAAGCAACACCAAGCCCGACTCCCACACCTACTCCAACACCGGAGCCTACCCCAACACCAGAACCGACTCCCGTACCGACACCGGAGCCGACACCTACACCCGTACCAACGCCTGTCCCTGTTCCCACACCGACACCGGCTGGCACGTTTGACGGGGTGACGGTGAATGAAACCGTGCAGACAGATGGCACACGGGTGGTCAGTATTCCTGTGGTGACGGATGAGCGTGAAGACGACCCAACGACACCGCAACAAACCCACGCTGATATTCCCGTGGTGAAGAATGCAGCAGGTGAATCGATCTTGACCGTCAGCGTACCCACTGGCGTAGGCATGACGGTTGAAGGCAAAGCCGAGCCGCTGAGCAAGACCGATGCGTTGGCAGAATTGTTACGCCGGATTGAACAGAAGAACACCGGCAACAACAACCAGCAGGAAATGAAAGACAACGGCAACAGCTTCCTCAATCTATTGCAAAATGATGAAAAGCTGATCGTGAAATCCATCACGCCAACTGTACCAGCCAACACCAACCAAGCTCCTGCCGCCCCGATTATCATCAACGGCAGTGATAAAGCTGGCGATGGCAAACAAGCGGTGGTGATTGATGTCAGCCAACTGCCCAAAGGCACAGTGATTCAAGTTCACAACATCGACTTTATCGCCATTGTCGGTGAAGTGCGTGCGGTGGGGGGTAAAGGGCAAAACGTCGCGGTTGGCGATAACCTCAATCAGTTTATCGTCCTTGGTGCCGATGATGACACCATCTCTGGCGGTGGGGGTGTAGATACGGTGGGTTCCTTGGGCGGGAATGACATCATTAACGGTGATACAGGAGACGACATTGTCTATGGTGGTGCGGGTAATGACACGCTTACCGGTGGCGTAGGTAACGACCGTCTTAACGGTGGCTTTGGTAACGACACCGCCATCCAAAGCGGTGCCCGTGGCGACTACACCATCAGCGTAGACGGTCACACCGTCGTGCTGACCCACAAGACCACTGGAGAAATCGACCGCCTGCTGGATGTTGAACTGGTCAAATTCGACAGCGGTGACAACCTCACCATCCGCTATGGCGAAGTGTTTACCGCTGAATATAACCCTAACGTCCTCAACGTCACCGCCAATCGTCAATTTACCGGTGGTGACGGTAACGAGATGGGTTATCTGCCGCTTGGGTTAGCACTGAATGTCGATGGTGGCAAAGGCCATGACGTGCTCAAACTCACCACCACACGGGCAGACTATGCCATGGAACGCAATGGCAATGCGCTTGAAATCACCCGTTACACCGATGGTGCGATGTTAAGCCTACAAAACGCGGAATCGATTGCCTTTGACAATGGAGAAGTGGTTCACCTCACCCATAACGGTGTTGAAGCGATCTTGGCCCGCTTATTCCAAACCTTCCTCAACCGTGATGCCTCAGTCAGTGAATGGCAACTGGGCAAACAAGCCGCCACCGACTATCAAGTCGGCCGACTGTCGGCGGATGTTATCTTTGCTTGGTTCCAAGCCCAGAACAGTAACTTGGCCAAAATGGATAACACCACCTACGTTCAGACCCTGTACCAAAACACCTATGGCCGTCAAGCCAACACCACCGAGCTCAACGGTCATCTGGCTGAACTGCAAAACAACAGCCTCGACCGCAACGGACTCGCAGTCAAAATCGCCGCCAGCAGCGAAGCGATTACCGCCATCGGTACGGTGATGCAGTTTGATGGGTGGGTGTAAGCGCCTTTAAACTAGCGTAGAGGTAGATTGGGTTGCCGGTGATTGGCAACCCAATTTTTTTCAGAAATACCAACAACTCATGGTGCGTCGCCCCTTCGGGGTGACAGCACCTACCGACTGCAATAGCTCTACCCACTTTGCACCTCCCCCGTTTGGGGAGGTTTTTCATTTGGTCACAATGCAAAATTTAAAACCCGCGTATAATGATTTCATGGCAAGAATATTGCTTATATTTCCGTGGGGCGGTCATGGTGTACCACACACTGACCGTAAATAATGAATTTTTCTGCGTGGGCGGTATACACATGATGACCGATTCCAAGTGCCTGAGCAAAGAAGGACACAATCCACTTGCTCACACCTGGCCAGAAGACGTGCTGGCAATGTTGATTGGGACTTCTTTTATTGGTTTTGGCATGGCGATGTTTGGCCAAGCGGGTTTACTCACGGGCAGCACAGCAGGCGTTGCCTTTTTATTGCACTACCAATTTGGACAACCGTTTGGACTGTGGTTTTTTCTCATCAACCTACCCTTTTACTGGTTGGCAGTGCGGCAGATGGGCTGGACATTTACCCTACGCACCTTTATTGCAGTGAGTCTGGTATCAGTGTTTGCTGGATTACATCAAACCTTTTTACCGTTTGAAGGTGAACTGAATCCGTACTACACCGGCCTGTTGGGTGGGCTGTTAATTGGTATGGGATTGATTGCCCTATTTCGACACAAAGCCAGCGTCGGCGGCATCAATATCCTCACCCTATACTTGCAACAACGTTATGCCATCCGCGCTGGCAAAGTTCAGTTTGGTGTGGACTTACTGGTGTTGCTTTCGTCGTTATTTATGGTCAGTCTGCCGGCACTCATCGGTTCTCTTATCGGTGCCGCTGCGCTCAGTCTGGTGATTGGGTTTTATCACCGACCGGACCGCTATATTGCCATGCACTGAACCAAAAGCATGAATGAGCACATCTCATTCAGCGGTCATGTAATAGCCAATACCGCGCCGCACTTGAATTGGAATATCCACATTTAATTGACGGCGCACTTTATGCCGCAAGCGGCTGACCATCACCTCTAAGCGGTGTTTTCCCACTTCGCCTTCTTCCAAACCCATTTCAACTAGAAATGTCTTATGTTCTACTACTTTACCTTGGGCAAGAAATAGAGTTTTTATTAAATGACTTTCTGCGAGCGACAGGGTAATACTGTTCTCTTGCGGTAAAAACACCAACTGGCCAGATGATTCGTCTAACAACCAAGCACCACAGACTAATACTTCTGCAGTAGGCACGGCATGTTGTAAGGCCTGCGGTAATTCCCCATTCATCCGTTCCACAATGCGCCGGATCGCTAGCGAGAGCTCCATAATATCAATCGGCTTGACAAAGTAATAATCTGCGCCAGATTCGAAGCCTTCGATTTTATTTTCGCGCAAACTGCGGGCAGTGACAAAAATAATGCCTATGTCTTTTCTATGTTGCCGCAGGTATCGCGCAACTGACAAACCATCTTCACCCACCAAACCAATGTCTAAAATCACCGCGATAAAGCTTTGAACACATAATCTGCGGTAAAATTGTGCGGCACTTGAGAATTCTTCAGTCGCAAAGCCCAAATATCTTAGTTGAAAAGCCAATTCTTTTCTTAAGATATCCTCATCTTCGACCAAAGCAATTTTATAATCTTGGAATAATTCCATTTAAAAGTGGCACTTTAGAATATGAACATACACTTGCCTACTCTAACCTTTACTAGCGGCCTTGGCAATTTGATTTTTGCTATTTTAGTCTTTTTGTATATTAAAAAATCAAGATCGACACAAAAAGCATTAAAGGTTTGGTGCAGTGCCAAAGTCTTGCTGAGTGCAGGGTTTTTATTCAATTTCTCTCAGATTTTCCTGCCACATCAAATCCCACCGGTGATAGGTAACGTCTTACAAATCACTGGGATTGCAACAGAATTTGCAGCGTATTGCTTGTTACTCAACAAACCCTCTTGGCTGAAAAAGCTATGGCCGTTTTGTCTTATTTCACTTGTTATCCTGCTGTCGATTGCCATTGCAGAAACCAGCCAAGGGCCGCGTTTATTGTGGCTCTCTACCGTGATTGGTTCATTATTATTCGGTGTTTCTATCTTGCTGTTTTCTTATCCGCAACGCTCTGGCCTGATATGGGTGATTGGCATTGTGAATTTACTGGCGGCAACTTCAATGTTCCTGCGCGTCTATTACGGCATATTTATTGGCGAATTAGTTCGTTTTCAGATGAATTGGGCAAATTTTGGCATTTATTTTATGGCCTATATCACGCTGATTATCAATGGTTTTGGTTTTCTGTTATTAGCCAAACGACAAGATGATGAGGAATTAGCCACGTGGGTACAGGCGTTAAGAGAAAATGAAGCGATACAACGAACGATTCTGTCCACTGCTTCACATGAGTTTCGCACACCGTTAGCACAAATTCAGGCAAGCTTAGATTCATTACGGATTGTTGGTCATGACCTACCGATAGCGGTATTACAGCGGGTGGATAATATGCGTTATGCGGCAAAACGCATGTCAGACCTTGCTGATAGTTTGATCAGTCAGGAGCAATTACTTGAACCTCGAAGCAGAATACCGCAGCAAGGCGAGGTGCAAGAAGTGACCGACTATCGTACTTTGCACTTTTTAGAATTGTTGGCGCATGAGTTTCGCAACCATAGCGCGATGATTAAATCGAGCATTGATTCCTTATTGTTGTTACACCATGAGCTGCCACCAACCGCACAAGAAAGACTACAACGGCTGCGGGTCAGCAGTTGGCGGCTGAATGATTTAACAGAAGATTTATTGCAACAACACCGCTTTCGGGCGGAGGTCGGTTTGGATGAGGCAATTTATCCGGTTGAGCTGTGGTCGTTGCTGAATTGCAGTATTAACCACTACCAACTATTGCATCCCCATCGCAAAATCGAACTGATTCATCCTTCACACAATATCAGCCTCACCGTTGATGCCGCCTTATTCGCTATCGCCATCGATAATCTGATTGATAACGCGCTATCACATAGCCAAGTCGATAACAGCCCAATCACAGTTACGGTGCAAGAACATGAGGATAGGGTAGAAATTGCTGTCAAAGACCTTGGTTTGGGCATTAGTGATGCGAAAAAAGGCGAGGTCTTTAAACGCTATGTATCTGGTACAGAGGAAAAAACCCGTGGTTTAGGGCTCAATATTGTGTGGCGAATTGTTCAATTACATCACGGAAAAATTGAGGTGTTTGATAACATCCCATCTGGCACCGTAATGCAGATTACCCTGCCGCTCGACGGGAAACCAGCTCAGTCAGCGTAGTATCATTTGGCGGTTTGCTTCTCGCAAAACCGCCCTACTGCGCATATCCGACGTCCCACACTTAACGGCCACTGAACAACTGATCGAGTTGTGAAATCAAGGTAGGCGAAGGTTGTTTGACCATGAGCCCTTGAGAAGCAGACTCGATCCCTCTTATAAAGAAACAGACAAAACCGCCTAAGTGGTTTTGTGGTTGGTAATTTGTCAGTCGGTTTTGTAACAAACGATGCAAAGCCAAGGTGTAGCAAACGCCTTGCACATCATAGCGATGTTGTAGCATCGCCGCTTGCATGGCCGCTGGTTGGTAGTCGTCATCACTTTTTCCCAAGCGGTTCGATTTATAGTCCAACACAAAATAACGACCAGCATGTTCAATCACCAAGTCAATATACCCCTTGAACATGCCGTGAAGGGTGCGCGGATTAAGCGGCGTGCGGGGTGCGTCAGCAAATAGCGGGTGAATCATTTGCTCTAGCTTACTGGTCTTGACTTCAGCATCAATCGACAACATAAATTCCATTTCTGTCTGCACTTGGTGAGGAGCCAGATCAGCAAGCCGTAGTTTGGGTAGCGCCTCATCCAAACACAGCGGGGTATCTAACACCAATTTTAACCACCCATCGAACACCTCTACCCATTCGGATAAATCACGGCGTTGACAGCGTAGCGCAATTATCCGTTTTCGCTCACGGTCATGAGCATAGGCCGCAGCAAAACCATATTCCGCCGCCCATTGCAATAAACCGTGTAAAAACACCCCTGCCCGAGGCCCTGCTTCAAAACGATGAATGTCTTGCAATACCCCATTGACTGGCGTTGGGGTACGCTGCACAGGCATCGATACCGTGCCTTCATCCTCAATCACTGGATGTGGTTGGCTAAAAATGTGCCGTTGGTGGCGATCTGGCAACAACGCAGAATAACTGGCAATCCACCACGAATGATCAATAGTGCCGGTAAACTTTTTTGCTTCTTCTGTGGTGGTCAACGTGTCGTCAGCGTTTATTTGGGCACGGGATGCGTTTGCCATTCGCGGCGAGGTTGAGACAGCAAAACACGCCGGATCCTCATCCTGTAACTGGCGGAGATAATGTAACCACTGCTCGGCTGGCCAAGGTTGTGCCATACCAAATAGCCGGCCAATGGCAGTTTGATTGACGCCAACTTGTCGATTAACCACCGCCGCAATACCTAAAGCCAGATAGTATTTAGCACGGGTCAATGCCACATATAACAGCCGCATTTCCTCTGCTTGTGATTCGGTCACAAACTGTTGCCACTGTGCTGGTGTGGCCTCTTCCCCTTTGGCAATAAAGCATGGTGAGCCGTCCGGTTGATGAATGAAAAAAGCACTGGTTTGACTTTGCATCGGTACGCGAATAGCGCAGACAAAAGGCAAAAAGACCACCGGATATTCTAAGCCCTTAGATTTATGGATGGTCACCACTTTGACCAAATTGGCTTCGCTTTCTAAACGCAAAATGGCTTCTTGCTGTTGCAAATTCGGCTGTTCAATAAGCTGATTGAGATGGCGAATTAAGCCCTGTTCGCCTTCAAGATGGGCAGAATCCGCTTGAAGACGTTCAGCCAAGTGTAAAAAGTTGGTCATCACCCGCTCGCCGCCTGTTTCTTGCAATACTCGTTGCGGCACCGCTTCATCTAGCAACAGTTGGCGCAACATCGCTAAAACACCATTTTTTTGCCATAACAGCCGGTAGTCCCGAAAACGCTTGATTTGCTGTTCCCAGAAGGTTTCATTCACCACCAGCTGCTCTAGCTGTTGCCATGACCATGCCAACGATGGCGTCGCAAGGGCACGACGAACGCGGTTACCATCTTCTGGATAAACTACAGCTTCAAGCCACAACACCATATCAGCCGCCTGTTGGCTCTGAAAAACGGAATCACGGTCGGATAAATACACCGACCGTACCCCGTAACGGCTTAATGCTTGGCGGATGATGTCGGCTTCGCGACCACTGCGGACCAAAATGGCAATATCTTCTGCCCGAATTGGCCGTGTCGTGGCGTCCTTATCGCCACAGGGCAAGTGCACCTGCTCGGGTGATGCCAACCAGTTGGCAATTTGCTGGGCAGTGTGATTCGCCGTTAGGTAGCGATAGTCCGTAGAATTGACCTCATCAAGCCCTGCCACAAAGTGAAAATCTATCGCTGCCAATGGTGTGTTATCGATAGTTAGCGCCAGCGATTGGTGACGGCTTTGTACCGGAAAGAAAGGGATTTGCTCATGGAAAAACACGCCATCGCCGTCTTTCCAGACGGTGTCCGCGTGACTGAAGAGCTGATTCACTGCCTTGACCAACGGCGCAGTCGAACGGTGGTTGGTGTCTAAGGTGGTGCGGTGTGCAGGTTGGATGACTTGGCGGGCATGGATATAAGTAAAGATATCCGCCCCACGAAACGCATAAATCGCTTGTTTAGGGTCACCAATTAACAATAAACCGTGTTCGGTGCTGTTTTGGTCTGGGTAGATGGTCGAGAAAATGCGATATTGTGCGGGGTCGGTATCTTGAAATTCGTCAATCATCGCCAGCGGAAATTGACACCGCAACACCCTAGCCAGCGGATTTTCTGCCTCGGTTGATGTGTTGGCCAGTGCCTGGTCAAGGCGCGTAATCATGTCATCAAAACCGATTTCTGCCCGTCGCTGTTTTTCTTGGTACAGCCGATGACCAATCCATTGCGCGGCATGTTGCCATACCGTTAACGTCAATGAAGGCAAAGCCTTGATTTTACTGGGCAATTCAGCGAGCGCAGCAAGCGCGGCATTCACCTGATCTGGATGGTTGGTTATTAAGACACAGTTCTTCTTCAAGGCAGCGGCAATACCGTTGGGTGATAGATATTTCCAGAAACCTTCTTCTTTTTTCGTAGGGACAGGGGCGGGTAACAATGGTTGTGCTTGGTCGCTATTCACCCATATCGCTAGATCACTGAGCCATCCCTGCAGTTTTTCCGATTTAATGCGGCTACCATTGAATTGTTTTTCCGTATCAGTTTGGGTCAAAGCGGTTGTCAGCGCATCTAACCAACCTTCCCGCCACGGCCGCCGCAGTGCGGCAAGGCGTTGGCAATAGACAGCGTCGATTTGAGAAATGGCCGCCGCCAACGATGTGGTAGGCGGCTGGTTGAGATCCAGTGTCCCTCGGGTTAATAACGGCCGCACTTGATTAAGTACATTAAGAGGATCGTTACCTAAGATGGTCAGTGCGCTTTGTAACAACGGCTCTTGCAGTGTTTGCACATGAACGCGCCAGTAATCACGGGCCGCCTCTTGTTTCAGCTCAATATCATCTGTATTCACCTTAAGCTCAAACAGACTTTGGCTATCAAAAGCGTGCGTACGCAGCATTTTTTGGCAAAAAGCATGAATGGTATAAATGGCGGCTTGGTCCATCGCTTGTGCCGCTTGATCAAGACGATAAGCGAAAGCCGCCGCTTTTTTGGGGTCGTCTTGGGCGTACCGCTGGCGCAGTTGTTGCAAAAATGGATCGTCATGATTGAGTGGTGATCGAAAAACTGCAGCAGCTTGTTCTAAGCGCCGCCGGATTCGATCACGCAATTCTTCCGTGGCCGCCTCGGTAAAAGTGACCACCAAAATCGATGACGGCATTTGGGGCGGTATTGGGCTATCGCTGTCGTTTTCATCAGCAGCGCCAAGAATTAAACGCACATAAAGGCTGGCAATCGTATAGGTTTTACCTGTCCCTGCGCTGGCTTCGATTAAATGATTTCCAGCCAGCGGAAAGGTTAATAAATCCAGCTTTTTGATTGATTCTGTTGTGATCTGGGACATGGTATTTCCATTGTTGTTGATTAAGCCCCGTAGGTTGCAGCATGTGGTCATCGGACCAACCCCTCTGGCTTGGTGGATTAGGACGCTTATCAGCCCTACGGTACTTGCATACGATGGCGCTAAATGTTGTTTAAAGGGGGTTTTTAGTCATCAAGCGGATAACACGGCGCATTCGATAACGCCGTGTAACACAGGTGATACAACCCATACGCATAGTGTTCAAAACCGGCGGCTAACAGTTGTTCCCAACTTGGCCATGCCCGCGCCAAGGCTGCCTCTTGTCTCACCTCACCTACGCGGTTGTTGTAAACATCCCCTTCATATTCGGTTTTTGCCTGCTTTTTCCATTTTTCCGGGTTATCTTCCTGCCCCTCACTCGCCAAATACACGCCGGCGGTCTTAATCGCTACCGGAAGCGGGTGTTGCATGGCCTCTAGCCATAACTGACATAAGCGGTGTAAGGCATCTTGTGCGACAGAGGGGGCAAGCGGTTCCCACACAAAATAACAGTTGTCTTTTGGTGCAATCAGCACCGTTGATAATGGCCGTCCATTAGCACTAGCCAATAGATGCAATGGCCAATACGTTGCCACGGCTTTTAAATTAAACAGCCGTTCTTTTCTTCGGATCGCATCGGGCAACACATAAAAGACCGCTTGCTGTGCTGAATTTTCGCTGATCCGACAATGTTTTATATCCGCCTCAATCACCTGTTTTTGGGCAGCGCCGTGTTCATAAGTAAAGGATAGATGCGCCACATCTTCCATTTCTCTTGGCCACTGTTCTGCCGCTTGCTGCCACAACCGGAAACCACACCATAAATCTGCTTCCAATGTCCGCAAGTCTGCTTCCGCGACTTCGCCCACTGGTAGGACGCCTTCGCCTCGTAACTGAGCACAAAACGCCTGCCAACGCTCAGCTAATTCCTGCTCGGTGAGACTATCCGCCCGCCGTAATAATTGATTCAAGGCCCGTGAACGTAATTGATAAAGGCTCAGCGTGTTTAAGGCGAACACTTCACAGTCGAGCGGTGCATCGCTGTCCTGAAAATAGATTTGTAACCGTTGTGAGAAAAACGTACTGACGGGCTTTTTAAAGAAATAGGCCAGTTGCTGTATCGAGATGCTTTCAGGCGGCGTGTATGCAGCGAGTTTTCCCACTTCAGCAACGTTTTGTTCAGACGGCGTATGGACGCTTTCCCAGTGTGCGGCATACGTCCACCACGGTTCTCCTTGAAAGTAGCGCACGCTAAAAGGTTGTAACGGGTGTTCAGTCGTGAGATGTGCCGAGAGGGGTTTATTTGGATCATCGCCCCAACACCAAGTACGGTTGAGGTAATTTTGCAGTTGGCTAATCAATATGGACGGGGAACGCTGCCGGTTGTCGCGGCTATCTTGTCCCACATAGCTGATATATAAGGCTTTTCTCGCTGAAAGCAGGGCTTCGAGCAACAAATAGCGATCATCTTCATGTCGTGAACGATCGCCGGGGCGGTAATCTTGCCCCATCAAATCGAAGTCGATGCGCTGGGTTTGGCGCGGATAATCGCCGTCGTTCATTCCCAATAGGCAAATGAGTTTAAACGGAATGGCGCGCATGGGCATCAATGTCCCAAACGTGACAAAACCCGACATAAACTGCAATGCCACACTGGTATCCGTAAACCCTTGTAATACCACTTCGCGCACCACCGCCAGCGGAATAGGATGATCAATCCCTGCCTGATCACAAGCCAGCACCCAGTCAGTCACACTTTGGGTAAATTTTTCTAATAATGCTTGGGTGAACTCATCCTCTGCCACAATGCAGTCTTGTAATAACTGTCCGAGCAGGGTTTGCCATTGTGTCGGTAAATACGTTTGAGTCAGTGCTTGGCTGTATTGACCCAATATCCGCAGACACTGCGCCAGCTTACCGATCAATTCAGCCTCTAATCCGCCGATTTCCGGATAAGGATAGACGTCTG
The DNA here is from genome assembly GCF_054781915.1 of Aquaspirillum soli. Taxonomy (NCBI): domain Bacteria; kingdom Pseudomonadati; phylum Pseudomonadota; class Betaproteobacteria; order Neisseriales; family Aquaspirillaceae; genus Aquaspirillum; species Aquaspirillum soli. Next base: position 315,831 of record NZ_BAAGTM010000002.1, read on the forward strand.
ACCATGCCCCGTCCTCTTCCATCGCATAGCCCAACAACATCCGGTGCAGCCCAAATAACCAGCTGTTTTGTGATTCAGAAGGGAGTTGTAAGCGTGTTTTATGCTCACCATCCAAGCCCCAACGAATCCCCGCCCCTTCAACCCAACGCCGCAGCAGAGGCAATTCGTGGCTTTCCATCGCAAATGCCTGTGCAAACTCAGGAATATCCAGCCAATCTAACAACTCACTGACTTGCAAGCGTTGTTCCGGCAGATGTAATAATGCTTCAATCACTCGTAACACCGGTGCCGTACTGCGGTCAGCGCGGTCGGCAAGATTAAACGGGATCGTCAAAGACTTGTTATCCGCCGTGACAATAGGCTGTCGAAACACAGATTGGATAAAAGGTGCATATAAATCAATATCCGGCACCATCACCATCACATCACTCGGCTTCAACTCACCGCGACTTGTTTCAAATCGATTCAGTAATTGGTCATGTAAAATTTCCACTTCGCGCAGTGGGCTATGCGCACTGTGAAAAACAATCGAGTCGTCCAAACGTGGTAGCGGTTTGGGTGTGTCAACCGGGGGTTCTAAATCGACAATCGACCACTGTAGCTTTTGCAGTAACGGAGCCTGTTCGGATGGTTCGGTGTCATCAAACAAGTCGATTTTGCTGAATAGAATTTTTTGCTGTTCAGAGTACGCTTGTTGATCATATTGATCTAACAACTCGATAAAGTCGCGCCCTTGCCGCCCCCATGCAGCAAGTAAAGGATGTCCATGCAAATGCAATAATTCTGGGTCGTTTATCTCTGGCACCCCCGGCCGTTTGTTATGGCGGCGGCGCACTTCGCGTTGCAGAATGGTACGCACTTCAACAATATCGGCCCAATAATGTCGGCACGGGTTGAGCACCGCCATAATGATGTGGCAATGTTTGCCTAGGGCATGGAGGGCTTCCACCACTTGGGCAGGCAGAGAAGAAATGCCGAATACAATAATGCGTTCTGGTAAGCCTGCTGGCCGCTGAGACAGGGTTTCAAGTGTAGAAAGAAACTTCGGATGGATGGCGGCTCGGTGGGTGTTAATTTGTTCTAACAGCGTTTGATTCAGTTTGAGCCAGAGTTTCACTTGCCAATGTTGGCTGTCGGTGAGTGGTGTAATATGGCCGTTCGCTAACCGGAGCTGATATTTTTCTTCACTCCAATCAGTCAGCCAATCTGCACGATACACTTGATATTGGTCGAACAAATCTGCCAGCTGTAGCGCAAGTTGATGGCGTTTACGCCCATCGTCATCACGTTCTAAAAAGCGCCCAAGGGCAGCGAAATCATCAGGATGTTGTGTAATCCACTCGGGTAGATGGCGGTACAAGTGCCATTGCAGTTGTTTTTTATCAAAAGCAGACTGTAACGGCACGTCCTCTTTTCCGAGCACAGTGCGGTAGCTATGCCATAAAAATTCTGAAGGCAGTTTGAACGCTAACGCTGCTGCGATGCGGTGTTGATTCGCAAACTCTAATTTCAGCCAATGCGCCATACCGTGGCTATGAGTCAAGATAACTTCATGACTAAGAGGGTGGGTAAGAGGATGTTGTTTTATCCAACCGAAAACCACTTCACGCAGCGCTTCCATACGATTGGCGTGGAGAATCGTTAAACCACAATACTCAGACATACCGCCCTCTCAATCAGGGAAATTTTATTTGTATCAGATATTACCAGAATTTTTCTCTGGCAATTTTCTCAAAACCCTTTTGTGCATAGCATCAACAGCGGTCAATTAAGCTAGGGTATGATTTAAAAATCGAAAAAGGTGAATGACACTCGATGATGACTTCTCGACCTCTGCTTTATAGCTACCGCCGTTGTCCTTATGCTATGCGTGCTAGAATCAGTCTGTTAATTGCGAATATTGTGTTTGATATTCACGAAATTGTGCTGAAAGACAAACCAGCCGCCATGCTAGCCGCCTCGCCAAAAGGCACTGTGCCTGTCTTATGCCTACCGGATGGCACAGTCATTGACCAGAGCTGGGACATTATTCAATGGGCTTTACAACAAAATGATGTCTGCCATTGGTGGCAAGCAGCACAAAGCACAGACAATCTTGCCTTGTTGCATACCAATGATGGCGAATTTAAATATCACCTCGACCGTTATAAATACCCGGAACGTTTTGCCGATAGCCAAGGCCGCGAGACCCATCGACAGCAAGCGATGGCATGTCTGTTACAACCTCTCGCAACTCGCCTCAGCGCCAGCCGATTTCTTGGCGGAGAACAGGCTTGTGCGACTGATATCGCAATTTTCCCTTTCATCCGCCAATTTGCCGCCATCGATCCCATCTGGTTCGCCGAACAACCCCTCCCCACACTCCATCAATGGCTGTCATACTGGATAACCGAACCATTATTTTTACGCTGCATGGCCAAAGTGCCAAGCCAGCAGACGGTTAGGTTTCCGATTTGAAAAGGTGATCAAAAATGCTAAACACTGTTCGTCCCACGATAAGTCGCTGATTTTACCTGTGCAGGCACAATAGCTGCTTAAGGATTATCAATCAGATCGCTTTTCGCTTCTTGTTTTGCAGTGCTTTCAACGAGGGCAGAAAAATTAAACATGGCCAAACTCCCAATTTGAAAAAAAGAAAAATATTCACAATCTCAAATAGATACAACCTCAAATAGAAAATTACATGATGACCCCTATCACGAGAAAACTGGATAAACACAGCTTAAATAAAACACCGATTTTTTTCAGAATGACAAGCTTGTCACTTGCAAAGAATTACTTGATTTTTTGCGTTAGTAAAATGGCAAGCCAGTGAAAGAATGCTGTTAACTCAGAAAAAGCAATCGACTTGGCCGGATGTTGTGAAAACTGGCTTAGCATGTGTAAATTTGAACCTGGTAAGCCAACCGCTAACACGGAAATATTGCCTAGTTCTGCTTGCTGTTTTAATTGAGCAGCAACAGTCAGCCAGTTATCCGTTGGCATACCATCGCTGATAAGGATTAAATGAGATGCAACAGACGTCACACCTTTTCTCAGTAGCTGATGCTTTCTGAGATATAAACGGTGTTGAGCCAACGCCATCGCTTGACCTAAAGGTGCACCACCACACGCAAATAGGGTGGGATGGGTGACTTTCTCTATTTCTATTAACGGTTGTATTTCGTGTACACGCCCAGCAGCAACGATCATACCCAGTTCAAATGTCTTATGAATATGCGAATTATTTTTCGACAGGGAAATAAACTGTGCGATACCTTGCTTTAAGTCAGCCAAAGGTTTTCCTGCCATTGAAGCAGATGTATCAAACACAAATTGACACAAGATTTTTTTATTGGTTTCCTTGCTTGCAAGGTATTGGGTCGCTGTGCTGTCCATCATGTCTCTCTCCAAGAAACCAAGGTAAATTTTTCTTAACAAAGCAATATTTTTAATACAAAATAGTGTTTGTTATCTTTTCATTTTTTCTTTTTCACTTTGTTGCCAACAGAACGAACTGTAATAAAAAACGGCAACAGCCTGTTTTTAACAAGCTTGTCACCGTTTGGTTTTGATCAATGATTGAATGAGCCACGCGATGACTCTTATGAGCTCAACATCAAGTCTTTCGGAGCATTTCTTTTAAGGAGATAGCACAGCTTCGTGCTCTACAACTGCGTTGCCAAGCACGCGGCTTAGGGATAAACGCCTAGCTTCATGTCGGCTCGGCGTGGCATGGAGGTCTGGGAAAAATTCTGCGTGACACTTTTCCCACAGGTTTGTGCAGAGATGGCAGATAGGCGCTGTACGTTCTTGCAACGACCGGAATCTGCCAAAGAGAAGATTTATTTTGGAGGTAGTTGAGCAGATAGAGAGAAATCTTAGATAAGCTACTATCAGCTTGTCGGATGCAAGCGCAGGATCGCGACACATTGACAATAAAAACAGACAAATTGTGTTGCATCAGTTTTTAATTGAGGTGGCCGATGACTCAATTGCCATCGACCACAAAAAAATCAGGGCAATGGATCTATTTTTATTAAATCACTTTGATTGCCTTTGATCATCACTTCTGCTCGGACAGAAAGTGATTTTTTCCCTTCTTTTAACAGCTTCTGCGCCGATTCACTAAAAGATTCAAACAATTTTTTAGACTGTGCTCCTTTTAGTGGTGTCGTGCTTTTCTTGTCTGTCTTGTTCGTCACTGTAAGCGAACCACTACTCTTATCATACTTAACAAGGGCATCATTCCAAGTAGTGGTACTAGAAGAGCTAGCAATAGCACTCGTTATTTTAATCATGCGGCCATAGCCAGCGGCCGTTTTCGCACCGGCACCCATCCATTGCAACGCATCACCAAGCTGAACCATCGCCTCTTGTGCATCGGCTTTAGCTTGCGCGTCTTTCTCGGCATTACCACTTAAACGCGGTGCAATCACAAAACGGAACGTGGCATTGCTCACCACCAAAAAAGGCACCGGCACTGGACTATGCCAATCAGCAGGTAAACTCTCGGCATAATGTGGTTCAGTGATGTCTGCACCTTTTTCATACCATTTACCCATGTGCGGGGTCATGATGTCGCATTTAAGCGTAACCACGCTACTGGGAATGGCATCAAAGAAAATCAAATTGCCAATGTGGTTTTCGGTTTGCTCCAATTCACCTTTAACCGCCCCAAACCAACGGGTAATTTGGGCATTACGACTTGCATCATCGGCATGTTCCATCCACGCTTCGACCCAACCGCGTAACATGCCTTTGACACCTGACGCTGGTAAATACGGCACCCCCAAGGTGTGATGCCATGTAAAGCCATTTTCGACCGGATGATTCAAGCCCAAACCCGTGGCAAGGTGCCATTCGGTTTTGAAGTCTTTGCATTGTGCGCCCAAGCCGGTGGCGAGTTTTTCCAATCGAGCGGCGGCCGCTTCCAACACTTTGGGATCGCCACGGGCGGCACTGACAGTTTCAATCCATGCTTTTTTGCCTGAATCGTCAACCGACCAATCTTCTGCATCAAACGAATTGTAAAAACGGTTGAACCACAGCCCAAGATTGGGTTTACTGTCGTTGGGCAATGTGCGCGGATGTTGCCCTTCTGGCGACCTGTAAAACGGAACTGGCATACGGTTTCCCCTTAGAGGTAGGCCTTGGCGAATTTCTTCACCCAGTCCATGTAGTGCATGGCTTCAGCTTGCGCCACCCGATACAAGTGCATATCAGCGCTGGTGATGGCCTGCATTAAATCTTGATGACCGGCAAACGGACGGCCTTCGCTGGTCAACCAACTGCTGAGAATACGATACAGATGGTCATAGCCGTCTTTGTCTTTTTTGCTTTTGAAGAAAGCAGCGGCCTGCCCCAAGCCGTTGGTGTGGATCATGAACGGCAGCTCAGAGGCTCGCGCTTTGAGTTCAGATGCTGAAGCTTTGGGTTGATGATTACTATCATCAGGAGCCAGTGATTTGACTTCTTTCAGCGCGTGGGCGGCGCGTTGTTGTTGCAGGGTTTGCGTGATGTTTGTCGTCATGGCTTAAACTCCTTTGACCGCTGACACACGGCACCAGCCCATGCCCACGGTTTCGTTGCCACCAATTTGCAGATAAGGCGCAGATTCGGGGAACAAGGACAACAAACTATCCAACACTTCATCCGCAGCGATTTTTAATTCTTTGTTGCGAGAATTATTGGCCGCCACGGTCAAATACATCAGCGTTTCGGGCGGCAGGGTTTCTTCGTACCACAGCATGCCACCTACTACAGTTTTGGTTTCGTTGTTGATGGCAATGTGCGGGCTGACCGGTGTGGCGTGTTGTGCCAGATGCGCAAACAAATCGTCGTGAACAATCACCAGTTGGGCTTTCAAACGCTCGGCAAAGTCTTCTTCTGTCGGCACAAAACCCGCTAACCAAGTAACCAAAGCATCCAAATCGGTTTGTTGCGTCTTGCATTGGAATTCTTCCAAATACAAAACCCCTGCTTTGCCAACTTGCAAAGCGCTGTCTTCGGTCAGTCCGGCGGCGGCGATGGTTTTCAGAACCGCGTCAGGCGTAGCCTTGCCGACGCGCTTGGCATCGTTAAACGCACGGCGCAACAAAGAAGGGCAAGTCACCCATTTAAAATGACTGGTGAGGCTACGAACGGGTAACAACAACAAACGTGCATCGCCCACGGCCACAGCACCGGCGTGCTCAGTGCTGCTAGGGCCAAACACGATATTTAACAGCGATTCTTCAAGCTCATTTTTTTCTGCTTTGGCGCGCTTTTCCGCTTTGGCGCGCATCGCGCCTTTCATGGCCGAGCCAAACACACACGGCCAGCCGGTATGCGCTTCGCGCATGATCGGCAAATCAATCACGCTGGTTGAACCGTTGGCACCGGCGTGGATGGAAGTTTCAGCGTATAAACCCAGCAATTCTGTTTTCATAAGAAAATTCTTTCGATTCGTCAAAAATTACCAATAGCCCACGGCCAATTCACCACGGCCCAGTTCTTGTTGTTGTCCAATTTGTTGGCCTTGCAGCTTCTTCAGCGCCACATCAAGGTCCAAACTGTTCTGGACCACTTCGCAGAAGTAGCAACTGCCCGCCGGTGCACAACTGATGACTTCGCGCGGGCGGTGTTTGGCCATGTCCCAGCCGCCTTCACGAGTCGGCTTACCCACCACCGCAGAAATCAGGCGCAAAACCACACCATTAACCGTACCTACCCAAGTCAGCGAGCCCCGTTCATCGGTCTGCGCCTCAAAGCCATCGGGCAACCAACCGTTTTCAAACAAAGCCGGTGTCAGTAACACCAACATCAAGCGTTTGCTGCCTTTTGCTTTTGGCAATGGCGGTAACTTGAGATCAGTTGACGATAGTTCCCAAGTAGCAATGCGGCCTTCTGCGCCCAAGCGCACGGCACCACGGGTTGGCAACTCGACATCCAATCCCGTCACGCCCATGGCAATTTCCAGTTCTGCCGCCGCCAAAGGCCGCAGGTGGCAGGTTTGGTAAAGCTGACCGGTTTTCACCACATTAGCTTCATTGTCACGGCCAATGCCCAAGCGCGGCTCTCGAACGATCAGTTCATCGAGTTTGCGAATCTGGTCGGCATGAATGGGTTTTTTCTCTAAAAAGGCCATCAAACCTTTTTGCGTAACAAATGCACCTTCTAACGGTTTTGCACCCGCGAGGTCTGCCTTCTCTTTGACTGGCAAACGTACCTTGCCCAAGTCACATTCGACGGGATTTTCAGACGGAGTCAGGCGGGTTTGTTCGGGGTCTTTGCCTTCGACGGACGAGGCTTGCAAACAAGCCAATGGCACCGGAAACAAACGCTCTTGTTGAGAAAACACAAAAGGCCCACGGAAAGACAAAGGCGCGAAATCGTCCGGCGTGCCTATGATTTTTCGGGTCGGGTTTTCGGGGTTGTGGGTGTAATCATGCCAATCGGTATTGCGATGCTCACCAATAGCTGAACGAATCGCGCCAATCAGGGTTCTGGGTGGGGGCGGAAACACACTTCCCAACTGGCTGCCGCCGATGGATTCCATGGGGCGCGATTCACGAAAGAACAACGTGTCAACGGCGGAGAATTTCCATTGTTGAGTCATCACGCATCCACTCCTTTTTGGGCAAAAAATCGAACCAACAACGCGGCATCAGGTTTTAACAAGGGACTTTTAGGCCACGTTTCATGATCATCTTTTTCTTTGTCTTTATCTTTGTCTCGCGTCACCATCCGGCATTGCGTCAACAAACGGGTGATAAATTCTCTTGCACCTTCAAGGGACACATTGCGGTTGTCAGCGCTGTTTTTGAAATCCACCGCGAGCAAATCAATGGCTTCTTGTTCATCCAAAACCGCTGGTCCATACTGGCCGTTTTTGTCTTTGCGCGGATTGAGCAAAACAAAACGCTCGTCGATTTTGAAGAAGAATTTGTTGGAGAAATTGACAACACTTCCCCCGACTTTTGCCGGGTTTTTAAAATCGTCGACCAAGCCTTCCAAAATCAAATCGTTTTGGGCGGCATCCAGCGCGATTTTCCAAGGCTGTGCCCATTCCAAGACCACCCCGCCGGTTTTCCAGACTCTGACCGCCACGGCATCACGTCCAGCCCCGTCTTTGGCCACGTCGTCAAGCAGATGGTGCGCGTCACCCAACACAATACCCAATGGGGTTTTGACGTGAACATACTGAATCGCTGCCGAAATCGAAGCGGGGATTTTGTCTTCGTCTTTCATTTCCTTGAACGCTTCTTGGAACGAAGCCAAATAATGCCGCCGCACTTCTGCCGCGCAACGCAAAGCGTCTTCCATCGGCAACAGCGCCAACACATCATCACCACCGGCGTAAATCAAAAAGCCGTTGTGGTTTTCGACAATCGCAGGCACGCCGCCGGTGAAGTCGTTTAAAGCAGTGGAAATGGGCTTCTGATTCGCTTCCTTGCTCATGTGGCTGCCCAGCGAATCGCCATCCATCAGCAAAATCGCGTAGAACGGTGACAGAGGCTCTTGAAATTCTGGATGATTGTTCTGAATCTCGCACACTTTGCGTTGCAGCTTCTCAATAGAAATTTTTAGCTTTTCTAGCGCAAGTTTCTTTTTTTGCTCATCAGCTAAATCGTTTGAATTGAGATACAAGCTGGCTTTTTCTTGCACGTGTTCAAAGAACATATTGGCGTCCAGCGACAGAAACTCGCGGAGGTTGTCTAACGCCTCACCCGTTTTACCCTCGCGCTGCCTCACCAAACATTGGATACGGGTGTCCCATTCATCCCGCGCAGGATTGACTTCTTTGGCGAGGGTGAGCAATTCGGCCAATTCGGATGGGGAAACACACTCGACCAATTTTTCCAGCCAATGCACGGCGGCCATGTAACTCACCGACGGCATGCCAACGGCCAATTTCCAGCCTTTGAGTTTCAAACCACTAGGCAATGTGGCGCTGAAAGTGTCGAAATAACGCGCAAAACGCCGTTTGACGTAGGCAAGAGCACACAAATGTTCGTCTTCGGCCAAGTCGGTTTGCATGCCGCTGCGTTTTAGTCCACGCACTTGTGTCCAAAAACGTTTGAGTTCAGTGTCTTTTTTCTTGGAAGACAATCCCGGTGTCAGACTGCCGGACAGTTCTTGCCAGCCGTCCATCATCATGCACTTCACACCGCCTTCGGCTTGCGGATAGTGAGAACGCCAATTTTTGCGTTGATCGAGCAGCGAACTTGCCTCTTTATCGGTCGTTTTAACCCAACTGATCTCCCAGAAATTGTGGTTCTGACGATCCCAAATTTGGCGAGTGATTTCGCTGGATATTTGACCGAGTTCGTCTTTTTTCCAAACGTGTTCAGCCAAGGCGATCCATGCAGCGCGGACGGTTTGTTCCAACAATTTGCCGTCAAATTCTTTTGGTACCTCTGCGCTGATGGCTTTGAAACGGTTGGGAATGCCGCCTTGTCGGGGGGCATCTGCGTCGCAACCGTCGGCTTGGCCTTGAATCCAATCCAAATAATTGTCAGCAGGCAACGGAAAGTTGATTATCCCGCCTTGGCGTTGAATTTCAGCCATGGCCACACCAGACAACCAAGACAGCAGGAACGAACCCGCCCAAAAGTCACGCGTGCGGCGCGCTTGCGCCACAAAGCCTTGAACGGGGCCGATCGTAAAATGGAAATAAGAAGAATCAGCCATAGATCTTGTCCTGAGTGAAGGATGGGCGCTTGAGATAATTTGTTAATACTGACCAATCAACATCTGCCGGAACATCAACAGGATGCCAAAGTGCCTCAGATGTAATTTGAATACTTGCATCAGTGGGTAGAAACAAAGCAGGCAACAAGGCGTGAACCGCCAAAAACTGCTCATCGGCCAATTTGTGAATGTGCAAGATCAACGGGCTGGAACGGCGGGCGTCTTTGCGTTGAGGGGCGTAATTGACGAAGGCTGTAGCTTCATTCGAAAAACGATAGTTGTGTGGCAGTCCAAACACCACGCGTCTAGGGGCTTTTTGAATGCGATGGCCGTTGGTGGCATTCATGATCAAATCGTGATCATCAGCAAAATTACGTTCAGCTTGTTGATTCAAAACACGGTTATTTCTTCCATAACTGCGATACAACATTTGCTGTTTACCCACGATGCTGAGTAAATGCATAGGAGATTTGTCTTTGACTGACACCCAAATTTCGCTTTTCTGTGAAAAAGCGGTGAACGGAGGCAAAGTGTTGGCCTGTTCAGTTTCCGGGCCGAGTAAAGTCTGTATCGCTTTTTTGTATTCTTCTTGGGTTTTGGGAACCGTGCGGGTTTCTTTGCCTTCCCAACCGATCAAAGACACCGATCCCATGCCGTGGCGGGCGCGGCTACCCAACGCACCCAATAAACCGAAGGCGTAAAGCGCATCGGCCACCGATTTTCGGTCACTGGCAGAGGTTTTTGGACGGAATAACAACTCGACAGAAAAACACCCCATTGCTTCAAGTGCATTTCGCAACGTATGGTTTCCGTCCTTAAACGAACCCAGCCCCATTCCTAACAAATAGAGCTGTGCACCACTCATGTCTTTGCCAAAAGGCTGTTCTGCCACTTTGGTTTCATCTTTGGCAACCGTCAGCAAAAACACCCCTTGGCCACCAGCATTATCTGCAGCCGTAGCGCCAAACAATCGCGCTTCTTCTTTGTGCATGGCTTGTAACGCAGCCACTTCGTTTTGGTTGGCTTGTTTCAAAAAGCCTGACCAATTCAGCGCCCGCCACCAAAAGCGCAGTGCACCTTTGAGACTCGGGGGACGAATGGATGATGCTTTTTGATCGGCATCACCTAAAAACATCGGTGTCACAATACAAAAACGAGCTTTTAACATCTGGCTAGGCAACATTGATACCCCCTTAAGCCTTCAAAAAATTGAATAGCACAATTAATCAAGCAAATTTAGTCATCGACAGATTTATTTTTTCTTGTCTTTTTTACTGACATTCACCAAATGAATATTTTCTGGCAAAATATCAATAAAAGTTTTATTACCGTCTTTTTTCAGCAAATACCGATCTGCCAACATCCCTAACTTATCATTAAGCTCTTTTTTGATTTTTGTTTTCTTATCATCAAAAAATGGCACACCTTCATTGCCTTTTTCTTCAAGGTTTTTAAGCAAAGCTTTGTATTTTTTTTGATGCTGTGCAGCCAAGATTCGACCATTACCGCCATATTGATCAGGGTTAAATGAAAAGCCTTTTGGGTTATCAATAAAATCACATACCATCGCAAATTCTTGCTCGGTAATATCCAACAAGACCATCCCACCTTGTTTTTTGGTTTTGTACGCAATCAACGAATACAAAGCCAGTGGTGCAGGTGACATCTTGACTTCAATGCCATGACAAGTCAGGGTTTTTTCCTGCATATTGATTTCTATTGTTGGCGCACTGAATTGCCTATTCATGATTTGCACCAAGTCGGAGAAACTCGCCGGGGTATTTTTATAGCTGCTGGGCAAAACATGGCCAAGGTGCAAAATCGGAATCTCGGCCAACATCACTTCAGCCTTGCTGGTATCCAATGGTTTTTTGTTACGGTCGTAGATCACCGTTGGGGTTTTGGGCGGATAGTAAAAATCAGGATTACCTTCAAAACCCTCGGTAACCAAAACATGGGATAAACGGTCTTGAACACGACCATATAAAGACATGGCATAACCCAATAAGAACCCCATTGTTTTACGACCACCGGCAATCGAGGCATGAATTTCGGTTTCATTATCGCGGGTAAACTCAAACACTTTTTTCGCGATTTCATCGGCGACATGGGCGCTGTCATCTAGGTTATGGATATCAGACAGCTCTTTACCGTCGTGAGTAAAGGTGTGGAGACATTCGCTATCAAAGCGGATTTGGTGCCCTTGTGGCAGGTATTCTTCGCAAAAGCGTTGGAAAATGGCGCGGCTTGGATGTAATAACTCAACTTTGGCACGCTCGCAGCCGTCTTTAGTGCTCAACAGATGAATTTCATCGGGAATCCACGGGGTGTCGCGGGTAACCAATGCATAGAGGGTTTCGGTAACGATTTGTGGGGACATGCCAGAAACAGCCAACAGAATTTTGCGTTTGTTCATGAGGAAAAACCTTTCAGATTGGGTAGCACAGACAGTGGCATTTGGGTCAACTAAGGGTTTGATGTTGCGTTTAGGTTTGTGACAACACGCTTATCTCCGTTGGTTTGTGGCAATGAGCGAAAGATAGAGGAAAAGCTCTGGATTGCGTCGATTGACAAGCTTGTCGTCATGACAAAAAAATCTTCGCCAGCCAATTAAAATTATTTAAAATAAATTGTTTTGCATTTTTTGCATAGTCTATTTAGATAGTGAGTGGGTGATTCAAGCACAAAATGGCTGCGGATGTCATTAAAATCGGCCAAAAAATTTTTTAAGCGAAGGCTAGACAAGGGAAAAAGCTTCGGGCACGATTCGAGAAGGGCTTGAGAAAGCCATTTCGAATAAACAAGTGCATTGTTATGCGATTTATGGTGTAAAAACCGCATAAACCAACAAAGTATTTTGTCATGCAAAAATCTGGGTTCGAGCCCTCCCTGACAGTCATAGAGGGCTAATACCCAACGACCCACAACAGGCAAAAACCATGTCCAAAACATCCAAAGCCTACAAAGCCCTATCAGCCAAAGTCTTAGCCCGCAACTACGTCGCAGAAGCCGTGAATGCCGCTGAGATCATCGCCAAAACCCTACGTAATACCCTCAACCAAGACATCCATCTCCTGCGTTTTTACTCATCCGATGTCTATTCCATTTGTAGCGAAGCCGACCCGAACTTCGAACACTTTGAACTTGATTTAGACTTCCTTACTGCACTTAACGCAGAATTAGCCGATCTTGGCTACTCCGTCGTAATCGAAACCAACGACGAAGAAAACGAACCTATTGAAATCAACGACGATGAATACTATGACGAAATCGGCTTCCTCGTTTTAAAAGACGATGCCGTTGTTGAACTTACCGATCTCTAAACCCTACCGGCGCACAACAGTGCGCCACCCCAAAAAAGCAACAAGCTTGTCAATTCACCTCACCTAACGAAAAATTTCACAATGGCTTCCAGTCACTCACCAAGGAAGCCGCCATGCAAACCCAAGTCCTGCTTGTTTCAGAACAAACCCTGCCCAACCTGATCCCTGCTCTGATGGACAACGTCAAACACGTTTGTATCGTCTGCAGCCAAGCCATGTCACAAAAAGGCCGCGTTCTCAAAGCCCTATTTGAAGACTTCGGTATCACCGTCGAACAACTCGATGAGGCCCCAACTCACGATGTCCAACACATCACCCACTACGCCAACCAACTGTTGGACGTATTACAAGAAGCCATGCCCAATTGCCGGCCGACTCTCAACGCCACCGGCGGCAACAAACTGATGTCATTTGGCTTTATCGATGCCTTCCGTCAACGCGGCCTGCCAGTAATCTATGCGGATACCGCGAACTACAGCATCGAAACCCTGCCACAACTCAACGGCCACATTGAACCGATCAAAAAAATGATCGACGTCTTAAAAGTGCGCGACTACCTCAACGCACAAGGCCTCGGCTATCAAAACAGCGACAGCCAATCGGCATTGTGGGATGCGCGCCGTTTGGGACGTGAAACGGTGGCTGGCTTTTTAGCGAAAAATGCTGACCAGCTCTCACGCTTTTTCTCCATCCTCAACGGCATGGCGAGCTCGGCACTCAACCAAACTCACAATTTGGTGGCTCCACAACAGCTATTTGACCGGAAAAAACCCAAGCCAAGCGGCTTATGGGCCGAGGCGCTGCGGCTGTGCCAAACCTATCAGTTACTTGAATGGGATGGTGCTTATGATGTGCGCTTTCAAAGCGCAGACGCAGCGATTTTCTTAAATGGACAATGGTTAGAAGAATATGCCTACCAAGCGGCCTTAGAAGCAGGTGTTTTTGATGTGGAATGTGGCGTCAAAGTCCAACCGACAGCCAACATCGAAAACGAATTTGATGTTTTGGTATGCGATGGCAACCAGCTGTTGTTTATAGAATGCAAAACGGCGCGTTTCCAAGACAACCAAAACGACAATCAACTGGCGTACAAACTCGATAGCCTCAGCAAACAGGCGCGTGGATTGTTTGGCAAAACATGGTTGTTATCGGCACAAGCGCCGTCCGACATCTTGCGAGAACGCGCAAAAAGCAACCGCATTGAGATTGTCGGTCCAGAGGCCTTGCCCTATTTATCCGATCTTATCCAACGCTGGCGTCCAAGCCAAAAAGGCTAAGCCTCTTTACCTGCCCTCGCTAAATGATCATCCCGCTAGGCGGGGGCAGCTTTTTCTGATGTAGATCGACCACACACCCTTTTGTCCCTTTTGGAGAAAACTATGGCACACATGATCGACCAAACCACAGGTAAAGCTGCGATGGCTTATGTTGGCGACACCCCTTGGCATGGCTTAGGGCAACGATTACGCCCGGGTGCCAATATCCACACATGGCAACAAGCCGCCGGCTTGAATTATGAAGTGCTGCATGCAACGGTGGAATATACACCGGAAAACGGGACGTCTTCATCTCAATCTTCGTTGTGCCAAGGGCCTCTTGAGTTTGCCGACCGTCAGGTGTTATACCGCAGCGATACCCATGCCGCGTTGTCAGTGGTATCAAAAAGCTACAAAGTGGTGCAACCGTCTGAGGTATTACATTTCTTTGACGATCTGGCAAAAATCGGCGGCTTTGAATTGGAAACGGCGGGGGCGTTATCCGATGGTAAACGCATCTGGGGTCTAGCCAAGGTCAACGACGGCGCACCGATTGTCGGTCAAGATTTGGTGCGACCCTATCTGCTATTAGCCACATCTTATGATGGGCAAATGGCCACTATTGCCAAATTCACCGCTATTCGAGTGGTGTGCCACAATACATTAACGATGGCAGTGAATCTATCCGACGTGGAGAGTCGTCCAAACCACTTGGGTGTGTCGTCAACAGTGCGCATTCCACACAATCAAACTTTCCATCCAGAACGAATCCGCGAGAAACTCGGTGTGGTAAACAATATTTGGTATAAATGGCTTAAAAACACGCGACAACTGGCCGAGCGCGAAATGAACGAGAAGCAGGCCTATGCGTTTCTCACACAGCTGCTCAACCCCAAAATAGATTCACCAAAAACAGAAAAAGAAATTTCGCAGTTGATGAACCTGTTTAATGAGAACTTGATCGGGTCGGATCTCACGGGTGGCCACAATCGGTGGCGGATGCTCAATGTCATCACCGAACATGTTGACCACAATCGCGGCCGCAATACCGACACTCGCTTAAAAAGTGCTTGGTTTGGTGCAGGTGAGAAGCTGAAAAACCGTGCTTATGAAATGTTGATGAGTCATGAAGAATTTGAAAACGAATTAACCGAGTAATCACAGGTTTTGCCGCCCTCGTGCTTTCATCCCGCACCACGGGGGTGGTCTTTTTCAAAGACAACATCGAAAGGACAATGATGGCAATTTGGTTAGTGACTCGTCATCAAGGGGCATTTGAGTGGTTGCAACAACAAGGCATTGTCGCCGACCACATCGTCAGTCATCTTGAGGTAACAGCGTTGGCAACGGGAGACAGTGTGATTGGTATTTTACCGTTTCACCTTGCTGCCTATGTCTGTGAACGAGGCGGACGGTTTTGGAGTTTAGATGTCGTGGTGCCAGCGGAATGGCGCGGACACGAACTCAGTGCCGATCAGCTCACCGCGCTCGGCGCCTGTCTCACCGAATATCGGGTGCAAAAAATTGTGGCCAAGACGTGAATAGATCATGCCTTTGCCATACCCGAATGGCAAGACCTTTGTTAGAATCGGCAGTCTTTTTCCCATGTTGAGGGTACCTCGATGTCAAATCAGCCAAAAACTGCCTATGTCTGTTTGATTTCCGAACACAATATCGCCGAACTTGAATCGTGCCTCTATCATCAACCCAGCGATATTGTGTTGGTAGTCACCACCAGCATGGACAAACATGCCAACCATTTTCACCGAGTTATTCAAGAAAAACTGCCCAATAGCCAGATCCATCGCCCCTACGATGCCAATTTTCCCCTTCAAGGTGACAACGTCGCCAATACCAAAACATGGATTGCCGACGTACTCACCCCAACGCTCAATCACCTTCAAGCTGCACGTTATGGTCTTAATCTAACCGGCGGTACCAAATTGCTCGCCCTTGGCATTGCACAATCAAGAGAATGGGATTGGATTGATTACAAGAGCTTTGGCAAAAAAGATATCGGGATTTTTTATCAATCCCCTACGGCCAACCCTGCCTTACCAGACACCATCCCTGCCCCAATAGTGCAAATTGCTGATGCCGCACGTTTGTATGTCGAAGACTATCTGCCCTCGACAGAAAAGTGGGCTGCTGTTGACCTTGCCCACCGCCAACACTTAGCCCAAAAGATATGGTACGCGCTCGAAGGTGAACAACACGCCTCTGATCCGGTATTAGCAACCTTATTCAAATACTTTTCCCAACAGTGGCACGGGACAGCGTTTACTGACACACTGCCCGTTGATGATCCCGCTCTTGCCGAGTGGGTAAAAGCATTTGACGCGCTATTACCCGGCTCTATTGCCCTAGACAATGATGGGCGGCTGTTTTTAAGCAAGTCTGGTAAAAGTAGAGCGTGGCAAAAATGGATTTCGGGAGGCTGGTTAGAAGAATTGGCCTATGGTTGGCTGATTGAAGAGGGCATGAACGATACGCAAATTGCGCTGAATGTCACCAATCACCGCAACAGTGAACAAGGGCGCGAGGTCGATATTATCGGATTGTTAAATGGACAGCTCTTTATTGTTGAAGCCAAAGCAGACAAGCAGCCAGAACAACCCAACGGCCAATTGGTACAACAGCTATTAAGCATTGATGTCTATGGCAAATCGAAGAAAATTCTATTATTGGGACCAGAAGCACGGCGCACGATGCAGCGCAAAGGCGAACAGCAACGAAGCTGGCAAGATTTTGAAGCACGTTGCCAAGCTAGCTTTGTTAAGTTGGCCTGTTCTCGTCCAGAACTGATTAAGTCTGTATTTAATAGATAGAAAGATCACCATGAGTGCAGTGTTACACCTTCCCAACTGTCCAATAGACAAATTGCCCAGTGCCTTAGCAGAGGGCTACCGCCTACCGTGGGACGAGGCCATGAGCCATCCCATTACCGTCCGTCAACAGTTTCAACACTTGGCACAACAACAACCTTTCAAATGGATTTTAGGTACAAGCGACACCCCCGCCTTAGCATGGATCAACGCCCTGTCTCATTTTCCGAATGCACAAGTGTTGTGCTATGCCGCACCAGAGTGGGTGAATCCACAAACCGGCGAGGTCTTTAACGAATCACCAACCACACCGCCGCCGCTAGATGAAGACGAATCAGACCTAGCCCCACCCGTTGTCACACCAGTACCAACAGAAGCCGTGTTTTCACCCACCACCGCACCGCAGGACATCACACCGCCGGTGGCAGTTGAACGCACGGCAGCGGTCGAAGTCGAGCACACCGCAGAAACTCCTCCCACCGACACGCCATCTGCTGTTGCCACTGTCGATAGCATCACAGCCACGCCATCTGGCAGCCATAAAACCCTCAGTAATAAACAGCTGATTTTCGAAATTTTTAAACGCACCTCGTGGGATCCTAACAACAGTGGTGAGGTATTAGCCTTAGAACGTGAGTTGAAACAACGTAGCAACCCGCTGTTGTTGGAAAAATTAGCCAAAGCAAAAAAAGATGGCCGGACGGCACATTTATTAGGGCAACAAATTGTTGCCAAAATTGAGGCAGGGGAAAGCCAAGAAAAAATCTCGATTTGGCTCGATAAGGTACAACCGCATACCTCGCGAATTCGGCATAGTGTTGAAATTGTGCGAGATAAACACCTCGATTTCCTCAATAAAAAATCACAGCAAAACAAGAGTTATCACAGCACACTGACGCCCGTTACCCTAACACAAGGCGTCCACCCGAACGCCATCGCCTATCTTGCACCAACAGCAAGCTGGGAAATTTTGATTGACGAAACCGGCGACCAATTCGACCGCCAACAACTGAATTCAAATGGTCGCGAGGGCAAATTGGTTGCGTTGGCAATTCCAGCCAACCAGAAAAAACACCTGCCCGCGCTTTCATCGTGGCACGCGGTGGATAAAAGCAGCACCGAGATCGACCGTGTGTTAGGGGTGTTATTACATGCCAAAGTTGGTATTTTCGGTTTTACCATTCAAGACCGTGATGCTGGTGATAATGATTGGCTCAGCCATGTATTGAAATTAGCGACATGGACGCTCTACCAGCTTCCGCTGACCGGCCAGCCACAGGTCAAAATTTTGATTGAACAACGTGGCGGTGATAGCGACAGCGCAACATTACACACTGTAGAACGCCTGTTGTTGCAACAATTAAAAACCCTCGATGCCGAACGCTTTCAACATCTAGGCCTTGAGCTGGCATTTATTGATAAAAATGGCCATCCGCATAACGGCTATGTTGATGCTGTCGCTCACACTTGGGGCAGCCGCGCAGGTGATAGCTGCGACCGCCTGAAAAAATCGCGCCTTGAGGGCCATTGCTTATTGCGGCCTTGTGATGAAGATAGTATCGAACGTCTTTATCTGGCCATCAGCCGCGACCACGATCTCAGCCCAGAAGAATGGTATGGAATGGTCAATGCAGTCAGCGAACTTCCTCCCTCATCGTTGTTGCATGCTGTGTTAGAAAAAGTTGGTGGTGTTTTACAACAAGACCATGAATGTACGTTATGGCCGCGCTATTTCGAGGTTGTCAAACAACAGCTGCGACAAAAAAACTATCACCCAAAACAGCTGCAACTTGCGCTGTCTTGGCTACAACGCTACGCCCCCAGCAACCATCATTTCCCCCCTTTGTTGAAACTGCATTTGGGGTCGGCGATGTTGGCGGCAGACAACCATACCGGTCATGTCAAACCCGAGCATTTAGGCCAGATGTGCGATTTGGCGATGTCGTTGTATGAAGAAGATGCCCGAGAATCATGCGAAGTGATTTTGCGAGTGGTGGTACAAACCACCAATGCGTTTCAATTTACCGTAACCGACAGCATTATCAAACATTGGCTGGAAAAGCCGGTGGCGGCGATTGGACTGAGCAATCATGGCAAACTCTATTCCACCCTCGGCCAGCTAGAGGCTTTTCAAGGCCATACGGCACCGGCCTTGCAATACTTCGACCGTGCCCTTGCTACATTTGACAAGCTCAGCGACCAAAAACAACAACAGCGTGAAAAACAACAAACCATGCTCTATCGCTTGGTTGCTGAGATGGATCAGGTTGATTTAGATATTGAGGCCTATCTATCGCGTCTGACGCATTATCTTGAGCGTGTTTTGCATAAGCAGGGGTTAGAACAAGTAGCCCGATCCCTCGCTGCCTCAAAACAAGAACAGCGGTTTATTCATTATCTGTTCTTGCGTGCGTGTTGGATGTTCCCTGTTGAGATGCAATCGGCGAGTGCTGAATATCTGAAATTGCAACCTCAATGGCAATGTGGTGACGACCATCCTTGGATGTTGATTCAAGCCTATCGCGGTTATTTAACCTTGCGTCAAGGCGATGCACATAACCGGTATTTTGACGAGGCGATTGAGATGTGTCGCGAGCAAGACGGTGTTACGTTGCGTTGGATGGGTGAGGTGTTGGCGTTGTGGTATGGCACATTGAATGGTCGTTATGGTGCCGAGGTTGATGCACAGACGATGACCACGTTGGCACACCAGCTGGCCGATGCGCCGCATGGTGTGTTTAAGGAATGGAAAAACACAGCACATCATATTCACAATCCAGAGCCGATTGTGAGTTATTTGCAAAGATGCTTGCCGTTTAATTTCCATTAACGCAACAGCAGCAATCTGTTTTAACCCAAGCCAACCTTGATGTTTAAAAATTAGGATTTGGCTTGGGTTATTTTTTTGTAGGGCCTAGACAGGGGAACAGGCATCGGGCGTGATGCGTGGCAGGATCAAACCCGAGGCAGGCGCGCCAACAACTGCGCCAAAATATTCTCGTTTTTCTCATCTTGATAACCAGCCACAAAGTCAGCCGAACCAAAAATATACAAATGCGCCCGTGCCCGTGAACAGGCAACATTCAAACGCTTTTTATCCAACAAAAACTGCAACGACCCCGACGAGCGCACAATTGAATAGCACACCACATCGGCCTCACTGCCCTGAAAACTGTCCACCGTATTCACTTTTAACCGCAAATGTCCCCACACCATCCCCTGTTGCACATCAAGCATCGCCCCACGTTGCCGCAACACCTTACGCACAAAATCAACTTGTGCCCGATAGGGCGTAATCACCGCGACATCAAGCGATGTCGTGGTGTTGTGGCGCAGGCGATCTATAAAATCCACGATGGCCCTTGCCTCATCTTCATTTTTCAAGCTTTGGCCCTGACTGCCGCGTTGATGACGGCCTTTGACATCAACCCAGCCCATCGCCTTCGGCAACACCGCCACCGGCAGCGGACGCACACCATTGAACAACCGCCGTTGTCCCTGATCGGTATAAAACAACTCCGCTACCAAATCGCCAATTTCTGGCGTCATCCGATATTGCTCAGTCAACGTCGCCCGACACCCTTCTGGCAAAGCGTAAATAACCCGCGACTGAAGTCGCAGGCTTTATTGTGAAGCGCAGACATGGTTACCCCTATCGACACTCCCAACATCAGGCGTATTTACAGCCGCCCTTGGCGAGACGGCGGTCTCGCCAATGCGGGCAAGGTTCCGACTTGCATTCAAGTCGCTGTGCGCCCGCAGACCACAGTGAGGGCACTCGAAACGGTGTTTCGAGCGCTTCCCCAATCCTCCACAACACGAGCAGGTCTGGCTGGTGTAGGCCGGGTTGACGTACTCGACCGCGATGCCTGCTGCCTTGGCCTTGTATTCGACGAAGGTTTGCAACTGCCGCCACGCCCAGCGGTGCAGGCGGCCACGCATGCGTTTGCCCGCTTTGATACGGGAGCGAATGTGCGTCAGGTCTTCCATCGTAATCTTGGCGACACCGGTTTGGATCGCCGCCTGAACAATGGCCTTGCTCGTTTGGTGGTTGATGTGCTTCACACGCCGCGCCTCCTTGCCGGAGACCTGCCGGAGCTTTTGTCTCGCGCTCTGGCTGCCGTTGGACTGAAGACGACGGCGCAGGGCAAGGTAACGGTCGCGCTTGTCGCGCAGATGCTCGCCGCCGAAGACCTTGCCCAAGCTATGGGCAGCGAGGTTGTTTTCTCCGACATCCACACCCAGCACAGGGCCGGATGCCACGGGCTCTACGTCGCCCTGCTCGACGACGAGGTTGAAAAACCATTGCCCGTTGCGCAAGACCAGCTCCGCCTCCTTCGGCTGGCCGGATTCGAGGATGTGGCGCTGGTGTTCGCCGAGACGCAACGGCACGGTGATACGCCCATCGAGGGTATAGAGCGAGACGGTCTTGCCTTTGAGGGTGTAGGTGCGTTTGTCGAAGTGGACACTGGCGCGGTTGAAGCGGATGTCGGGGATGGGGGCGTCCTTCCTGATGCGCCCGAGTTCTTTTTGTGCCTTATACGCCTTGCAGACCGAGAAGATGGCGTTGCAGCACATCTGACTGCCCAGCGGTGTCGCTTCGCGCAACATCGTATAGGTGCGCTGGTGCAGACCGACGCGGTTGTAGAGACGGTGCTCGCGTACGATGGGAACAAGACGGTTGCAGGCGTCCGCATAGGCCACTTGAAGTGCTGCAAGACGGCCCACGTGTTCTGCCGTCGTATCAAGCCGAATCGACGCCGTGCGCATCATCGCTTATCGCCTCTTGGTGACATGCTCGCAACGCTCAATGTAGCGGCGGATGGTCTCGGTGCTGACGTTGCCCGCCGTGCCGACGTAGTACGACGGCGACCACAGGTGTCCGCCCCACAGCCGTTTCTTCAGCGCCGGGAACTGCTGGAACAGACGGCGAGCCGTGACGCCCTTGAGCACCTTGACGGCATCGGCTACGGCAATGGCAGGCGGGATGCTCAGAAACAGGTGGATATGATCCGGTTGAATCTCCTTGGAAATCACCGGCCAACTCCGTTCCGCACAAATCACATCCAGCATCGCCCCTGTTTCCTCCGCCACCGCTCCAATCAGTACGTCGCGCCGATACTTCGGGCACCAGATCACATGGTACGCCGTTTGATAGACGCAATTACGTTTCGTGACAACATCAATCATGCGTCACAGTTTACACCACATGGTGCGCTTCGCGCACCCGCAATTCCTCCCCTGACTCAAGTCAGGGGTTTCCTTGCGGAGATTCTATGAATCACTTGTTTTTGTGTCTCGGTAAGATCTAGGTTAAACCATGACAACCCCTGTGCCACCCGTTGTTGCCATTCGGGATGCGATTGTGGATAGTAAAATTGTGGTGTCAGTAACAATTCTTTTAACACCGGTTCAACCAATTTATCAGCTTGGAAATCAGCCAAGGCTTGTTGTTGGCGTTTTAAAGCCGCATCGCGGGTTTCCAAACTCAGGGAATAGCTATGTTGGGCCCGTTGTAGTTGTATTTTAGGATAGCCGCGTTGTGGCGAAAACTGGAGGCGTAGTTCGGTAGTTGACGACACGTCAACCTTTACTTCTTTACAAACCGGCAACCAATCAGGCACATCCGCCGCCGCCGTCCACACGGATAATTTTAAGATGGGGCGTTCATTGGCTTCGAAAGCACCACACCATGCCTCGTGTGCCACGCGTGACAAAATGATTTCCCAAACATCGTTTTGGGTTTTATCTGCGATGGGCAGCGCATCAAATGTGATGGATTGGAAACAGCTTTCTTGTTTTTGACAGTCCAATACCGCCTGCCAGCGTTGTATAAAAGCGTGTTGTTCCACCCGCAATGCCTCGCGTTGTGGGTTGATATGCGACATCATCACAAAAGAAATCAGTGGTTCAACCATGTCTGGTTTATGCAATAGCGGCTCATCAGCCAACAGGCTATCGACCACTTGCAGCGCAAAGGGCAATTCGATGCCGCTGGCGCTGATAGCGACTTTCTCGCAGCACAAGGCATGTAACATGCCGCGCTCAGTGTCGATACTGGCGGTGATGGCAATTTGACTGTTTTGTAGGCGACAAGTGATATCGCTTTGTGCTGGTTGAACAACGCTTTCGTCCATTGGCATCAAACACCAAGGCGTAAGACACGTCAAACCACCAATCGGTATTGGATTTTTCTTGTGCAAAAAAGGGCTGGGTTTCTGGCCATAGATTTTGGCGCAGGTCGGAAAACACATCGACATGACCATTTTTTACTTTGCTCAGTTGATCGGTCACCTTCTGTGGAGAAACAGATACGTTTGGCATCACCACTGCATTTTTTGGGCACGCGGAGAGCCACGGCTTGGCAACGGTAGCCGGCATCATCAATCGTTCGGTTTGTGTACCGGCGAGGGCATCAACCCAGACTGTTTTTTTGTTGTGGTAGAGGTTTTCTTGTATGGCAAAGGCCAGCCGATGGCCGAGGGGGGAGAGGGTGTGGGTGGCGGTGAGTAATCGGAATTGGGATAAGCGGCTGATGATTTTGTCGGTTTGCCGAGGGGATAAGCCGATTCTTTCGCCGATTTGAATGGGGGAAAGGGGGAAAGTACGCAGCGCGCACAGCATAAATTGTGCGATTGAGCCGATGTTATCCAAAACATGATGTGAAAGTTGGATATGAAACGGGAGGAAGGGCACAGCAACACGCAAGCGGTTGGTGTGAACCATGTTTGGTAGGGCAACGATAGGTTTGGTCATCACAATACCCCTTCTGTCTCAAATGGAACGCCGGCGACAAGGCAATCGTTTTCGGGGTCGAGGAGGGTGATGGAGATGTGGTCTTCGGTGGGGTGGAGGTGTTCAAGTACGCTGTCGATGCAATCGCTCAGCAATGCCTGATGGCCGTCGTACAGGTATAGCGCCGTTTGCATTGGTTTTGCATACGGTTTGAGTGCGTTTTGTACGGTTTGGGCGCGTTCGGGGCAGGCAATGTGATAGGCGATTAGACAGCGCATCGGGGCGTTTCTCCGTGAAAAATAATAAGCACGGAGGATAGCCGGATGGCGGGGGAATGTGTTTTTGACAAGCTTGCTACAGAAAATCCCTTCAACAACAGGGCTGAATTACTACTTCGCCAATGGGCAGAAGAGCGCAATTTCAAAGGTCTTAATCCCTTTAACAACAGGGCTGAATTACTACCCTTCGCTCTAAATTCCCCTTACAAATCAAGGGCTTCTAGAAGGGGTTACCAAGTTTTCAAAGATCGAAAAAGCTGGGCCGTTAATTGCGTTTGTGCTTGCAACAAGACACATCCACCAAATATAGCAACATCATCCAAACAACACAAGAAAAAACTTACACTTTTTAATCTACCTCCAGCCAACGCAATGGCAGCAATGCCCCAACCACACCAGCCGAGGCATGCCGCCCTCAAGACATGAAGTTACCACCCTAAAGGCCATGCCTTATTCAGCGCAAAAGGTACAGTCTGGTTTTTTCCGATGTGCAAATAGACATGACAATTAATTTTGGTTGATTTCAAAATCAAACCAATTTTTTCTTGCACAGACATTTCTCTCGATGAAAAATTTAATAAATCAAAACCAAAACGGCGTTTTACATAATGAGGAAAACGATGAGAGAACGCATCAAAATGATAACGGCGGTAAAAATGCCACATATCATTTAATAGCTCACGATATTCTTCCTGATCTATCCGCTGGCTAATGCAATGACGTTTCAACGATAAAGCCAAATTTAAAAAATCAAACGGGGGTTGGTTTTCACTAAAGTTTTGTTCTTGTGGCGGTAATGGCCATGTATCAGTGATGAGTACCAAATGTTCACTATTGCTATTTTGCGCCCAATGATAAATCGCACGCACCGCATCTTGAAAATAAAAAAAGTTATTACGCTTTGCCACACCACCCAATTTATTGCATGGAAAACGAGGCAGAGAAACCACCAAAACAGGTTTGTGTGGGCCTAACTGATCAGCAGGAAAGACATTGACCGAAGAAGCGCCCCGAGAAGCACGAGGTTTGATCCGGCATGGCACGCGAGGGGAAAAACCCCCACCTTCACCAAACCCATTATCATTTTCTCGCCGTGTTTCTGTTTCGTTGTGCCAATCCAATAGATCACTCAAACAATCTACCTCAGCCAAAATCGATTGAATCCATTGGTCGACATATTCAGGCAGTGCAGCGGCGCTTGGTTCTCGTTCCATGTTTTATTCCCTCATCCAGATTGTATTAAAAAGGAAGGACTTCTCAACGCATCATTTTTTATCTTTTCATCACAACACCGCCTCTGTCTCAAATGGAACGCCGGCGACAAGGCAGTCGTTTTCGGGGTCGAGGGGGGTGATGGAGATGTGGTCTTCGGTGGGGTGGAGGTGTTCAAGTACGCTGTCGATGCAATCGCTCAGCAATGCCTGATGGCCGTCGTACAGGTATAGCGCCGTTTGCATTGGTTTTGCATACGGTTTGAGTGCGTTTTGTACGGTTTGGGCGCGTTCGGGGCAGGCAATGTGATAGGCGATTAGACAGCGCATCGGCGTTTCTCCGTGAAAAATAATAAGCACGGAGGATAGCCGGATGGCGGGGGAATGTGTTTTTGACAAGCTTGCTACAGAAAATCCCTTTGGCAACAGGGCTGAATTACTACGTTTGCAATTCTGATTATCGGCTCATCTGACTGGAGTCTTAATCCCTTTAACAACAGGGCTGAATTACTACCGAAAACTGGGATCGGGACACAACTCCGAAACGGTCTTAATCCCTTTAACAACAGGGCTGAATTACTACGGATGCAGCGGTTCGAAGATCAAAGTACGCTCGGTCTTAATCCCTTTAACAACAGGGCTGAATTACTACTGAAGCTGGCTACGACCCTAGTAGTCCAACTAAGTCTTAATCCCTTTAACAACAGGGCTGAATTACTACAGCCAGTGGCTCGATCCTTAGAAAGTAATGCTGAGGTCTTAATCCCTTTAACAACAGGGCTGAATTACTACTGCACGTGAAATTAAAGAAGGTGAAAAATTTAAGTCTTAATCCCTTTAACAACAGGGCTGAATTACTACTCTTCGCTCTAAATTCCCCTTGCAAATCAAGGACTTCTAGAGGGGGTTACCAAGTTTTCAAAGATCGAAAAAGCTGGGCTGTTAATTGCGTTTGTGCTTGCAACAAGACACATCCACCAAATATAGCAACATCATCCAAACAACACAAGCACAATCTCCACCCCCAATCACCCACCACTCGCCAAACCCAAACAAATCCACCAAAATCCCCCTTCCACCAACCCAACCCACCACCACACCATGCCCACCCCAAACCTCATCACCCTCGCCGACCAACTTGAACGCCTCACCGAGTTATGCCGTATGATCGAACAACGCAGCAACAAATATGAAGACAACCCACACCCCAATCGCACACTCGGCGGCATTCAGATTTTGGCAAATATCGCCGCCAACCTAGCCGATGAAAGCGCGGCACAGGTACACTTTATGCTGCTGCAACAACACAAACAGCAAAACACACCGTCTGATTGATCGCACACAGCGTGCCGACTTTCCTTGTATTCACACAGGCGGTCAGATTTCATAATAGAAAATGACTATGCCGCGTCCTGTTCTACCGAAGGCATAGCCCTGTTGATGGCATCAGGAGGAAAAATTGAGCGAGCATTCCCCCAAGTCTGGCAAAAAATCCCGCTATCCACGCAAACCACGCGCCCCCCATTCCGCCCCCGCCGCCACGCAAAAACGCAGCACGATGCCGGCGGCGGTGATGAAATGGGTACAACCGCCGCTGCATATTGACGACAACGACCAACACCAGATGTTGGACGTGAATCTCATCACCCCATCGCCTTTTCAACCTTGCTTTCCCACCGAAGACGAAATCCGCCGCTTGGCAGATAGCTTTTCTATCTCCGGCGGACAAGTTACGCCCATCGTGGTGCGGCCACATCCAAGCCGAGCGGGGTTGTATGAATTGATTGCTGGCGAAAGGCGATGGCGTGCCAGTCGTTTATTGGGCTTGCCGAAAATTCGCGCCGTAGTGCGTGAATTAACCGACTATCAAGCCTTGCTCTATGTCCTCACGGACAATCCCTCACATCACAAAATCACCGATATTGAACTGTTTGAGTCACAACAAAAACTCAGCCAAGCCCTCGGCGGAGAACAGCTTTCTTTGCGGCAACAAGAGATGTTATTGGGGCGATCTCGTTCGGGGCTGCATCGCTTACGCTGGTTTAAGCGGCTTAATCCAGACAATCTTGCATGGGCAAAACAACATAAACATGCGCTATCGGCATCGACCATCGACCGCGTGATGGCAAAAATTGGGGAATCGCCGCGCACGGTGGAGTTATTAAACCTCGCCATTGAAACCTTGCGTGGACAACCTTCACTCGATGGTGTCAGTACCGACCCCACCGGCACCGGCACCGCGAAAGAAATCACCTATTCCGCGCTGTTCAAAGCAATTTTGAACCGCAGCGCCAGCCGATTTAAGGAACATCCAGCCTTTTTAGACGGCAATGTGATTGTCTCAAATGGTAAAGTGTCGCTGCGGCGGTTATCGCTCAAAGCCCTATTAGCCCTCAGTCCAGAAGAATTGCACCGCCAATTACACGAAGTGGTGGCACAGGCAAAACAAGTGGCAACACTGTCGCCCGATGATAACCGCCGTGAAATGGAACAAGACGACGAGCTGCCGGATGATATTGGCAATCGGCTCTAACCTTTAACGGACAAACTATGCACGAAAGAAAAACCCTCGATGGCCAAGCCAGCGCCATCATGACCTTGCTATGCGTCATCTGGGGCCTGCAACAAGTGGTGCTCAAAGCCGCTGCCAATGATATTACGCCCCTGCTGCAAATCGCCCTGCGTTCAGGGGTAGCCGCGGCATTGGTGTGGCTGGTGATGCGTTGGCGACAGGAAAAAATGCAATGGGGGAATGGCTATTGGAAAGCAGGCGGCTTGGTTGGGACACTGTTTGCAATTGAATTTTTATTGGTCGGTGAGGGGCTGCGTTTTACCTCTGCATCGCACATGGTGGTGTTGCTTTATACCGCGCCGATTTTTGTTGCCCTCGGTTTGCATTGGAAATTGCCCACCGAGCGGCTCAACCGTTGGCAATGGCTGGGAATTGGCTTAGCTTTTGCTGGCATTGTGTTGACCTTTTTTGGTCGTGGTAACGATCATGCTTATAGTGAAAGTGAACTGAGCCGGATGTTATGGGGCGATATGCTGGGTTTATTGGCTGGTGTCTCGTGGGCAGCAACCACCTTAGTCGTGCGCTTATCGCGGCTGGCCAGTGCCCCCACTTCGCATACCTTGCAATATCAGCTATTAGGGGCATTTGTGCTGTTGGTGCCTGCGGCCATCTTACTGGGCCAAGCGCAGATTCACTTCACCCCACTCGCCATCGGTAGCCTGTTATTTCACTCGGTGATTGTGTCATTTGTCAGCTATCTGGCGTGGTTTTGGCTGTTGAAAAATTATCTTGCCTCGCGCCTCGGGGTGTTTTCTTTTCTGACCCCCTTGTTCGGGATGGTGTTTGGCGTGTGGTTGTTAAATGAACCGTTAGAACGCAATTTCATCATCGGCACCGTCTGTGTGCTGGGTGGGGTGGTGTTGGTCAGTGGGCACAGTTGGTTAAGCAGTGTTTGGCAAGGCATTTGGAAACGATAGGAGGACAGAATGTTACAACAATCTGACGCTTCAGCTGGCGAAGGTTGTGCACAGGCACAGATGGCCTCGTATGCGCGAATCGAAGCCCAACGGCACGCACAAGCACACGGGCGCTGGCAAAAAATCTGCGATTGGTGGCGGCAATGGACTGGAAAAACCACCCCACGCCATCATGTAGCGCGCCAGTAGTTTGCTTGTCTTTTGCAATCCATCTCACCGTTACAGAAAGGGCCCACCATGTTTAAAAAATTGCTTGCCTCGATTGGTGTCGGGGGTGCCAAGGTTGATACCCAGCTAGATAACCCCCGTTTATACCCGGGTGATGTGTTGCGGGGTAAGGTTGTTGTGCAAGGCGGCAAGGCAGCACAGGATATTGAAAAAATCGAATTGGTCTTGATGATCGAAGCCGAGGACGATAGCAATGACGATACGCGCGTCAATTTGCCGCTAGGCAGTCTGCGTGTCAGCCAAGCGTTTACCATCCGTGCCGAAGAACGCCGCGAGTTTCCGTTTGAAATTCAGTTGCCCGCCGATTTGCCTATCAATGGCCTGCCTTATCATGGCCAACCGTTGCCAATTTGGATTCATACCGATTTGGCGATTGATGCCGCTATCGACACCAACGACCGCGATTTCTTAGAAATTCTGCCGCCGGCCCCTGTGAGCACCTTGCTGCAAGCCTTCGATCAATTAGGCTGGGGGATTAGCAGCACCGATGTTGAATTGGGTACAGCGCGAGTCGGTCATGTCAGCAGCACGTTGGGGTGTTATCAAGAAATTGAACTCAGACCACGCGGCGGCAGTTTCCGCATTCAAGAGATTGAATTGACCTTTTTGCCGTATGGCAATGAAACCCATGTGCTGATCGAGGTCGATTCACGCTTTGGCAGTGATTTTTATGCTTCGCTGGTGATGGGGCCAGACTTTGCCCATCGTGATTGGGTGAACGAATTGCGGATGCAGTTGCCGCTGTAACCGAGGGACGGCGCTCTTATCCACCCAAAAAAATTCGCCGTTGTGGTGTTGGGTTGCCGATGTTTGGCAACCCAATCGACCGAGCGCAATTTAGGTGTCGGGTTGTTGAGTGGTTTTGGCCTGTTGTACGCCAATATTTAACACTTGATTGGCGGTTAAGGTATCCGACTCTAAACGGTTCAACGCTTTTAAATCTGCCACGCTCACCCGATAGCGTTTCGCAATCTCGGGCAATGTTTCACCTTGCTGCACCACATGACGCGAAGCAGCAGAAGCCGAGACATTCAAATCCAAAATCCGATTGTCCGCATTCGCCACGGTCGTGGTTTCAACGCTGACCACACTGGTTTCTGGCAAGTCTGCGTTAGGCGTTTCTTTGGTCTGTTGTGCGGCCACCAATAAAGGTTGGCCCGGCTGAATGCGTAAGCTGGTTAAGCCGTTGGTGCGTTTCAAGACATTGAGATCCATGCCAAAGCGCTGGGCAATGTCTTCAGCAGTGTCATCGACCTGTGCTACATACGGTTGCCAATTCATCAATGGCGCTGAGAAACGTGCCAGATTTTCATGGAAACGCTCGGATTTTGCCGCTGGAATTAAAATTTGGCGGCCAGTTTTGTGCGCCAGCACCGGACGGTTAAAACCCGGATTTAAGAATCGGACTTCTTCTTCTGTGGTTTCTGCCAATTTGGCCGCCACTTCAAGATCCATGTGTTTACCCGGAGAAATTGCCACGAAGTAGGGTTTATTAGGCAATTTTTCGAGGCGAACACTAAAGCGTTGCGGCTCGGCCAGAATATTGCGGACGGCCAATAGTTTTGGCACGTAATTGCGCGTTTCAGCGGGCAAGCTCAGGTTTTCAAAATCTTCGGGTAAACCACGGGCACGGTTGCGCGCAATCGCACGGCTGACATTGCCTTCACCCCAGTTATACGATGCAAGGGCAAGGTTCCAATCACCAAACATGGCATGGAGATTTTCTAAATAATCGAGGGCGGCGCGGGTGGCGGCGGTGACATCACGGCGGCCATCGTACCACCATGTTTGTTCTAA
Organism: Aquaspirillum soli; assembly: GCF_054781915.1. Lineage (NCBI taxonomy): Bacteria > Pseudomonadati > Pseudomonadota > Betaproteobacteria > Neisseriales > Aquaspirillaceae > Aquaspirillum > Aquaspirillum soli. Next base: position 346,627 of record NZ_BAAGTM010000002.1, read on the forward strand.
ACCATATTGCCGGCCTGTCGCTGGCATAAATTGCCATAGACCAGAAGCCCCGACGGGTGACATGGCTTGTGCATTAAACGCACTTTCGACCAACGGCAATAGCGCGATTTCAGTCGGCATACCACGTCGTTCGACTTCGTTAATAATATGGAACAGATAGCGATGACTGCGCGTTAGCATACGGCGGAACGATTCGGGATTTTTGCTATACATGCGTTCATGGCGGCGAACCAGCTCGCTATTCACTTCGCCTAATTGAAAACCGTCACGTACTCGCAACCAAACATTGTCACCATTACGCAAAGTACCGTTGTTTTGTTGGGTCAGGTATTGCGCCACTCGCGATGCCGAATCGGGAGCTAAAAAATTGTCCGCATACGCTGTCGCTGTGATTGCACAGCCCACCGCCATAGAAACCGACCACGTCAACAACCGTACTTTCATCATTATGCGCCTCCTCAAAACAGGCGCCGATGCTAGCTGGCATGTAGCTGTCACGTCAATGAAAAATTATGATATTTCATGATCTTGCTCTATTTTTGAATGCAATTTCCCAAAGTCATGGCTTTGTTACAAGGAGAATGCCCGAACGCTAAATCAAAACATTGCTATATCATGATTTACTGTTATAAAAATGCTGCGCTCGCCTGTGGTTTGCCCGATTGATTTCTTTCCGTATGAGGACCTCGCACCATGTCGAAGAAGAAAAAAGCCCCATCGAAACTGTTTGTCCTCGATACCAACGTGTTGTTGCACGACCCCACCAGCTTGTTTCGCTTTCAAGAACACGATGTGTTTATCCCGATTGTGACGCTGGAAGAATTGGATAATCACAAAAAAGGCATGTCCGAACTGGCGCGTAATGCACGACAAGCCAGCCGGTTTATGGACGATTTGGTGTGCGATCAGTCGAATAAACAAATCGAGGCTGGTATTCCGCTGGTTGCCCACAGCCATCAAGCCGCGACCGGTGCTTTGTATCTGCAAACCGCCGCCCTCGCCGCCGAATTACCCGACAGTTTGCCGTTGGGACGTGGTGATAATCGTATCTTGGCGTTGGTGTTGGCCCTACAACAACGTGATAAAAAACGCGAAGTGGTGTTGGTGTCGAAAGACATCAATATGCGGATTAAAGCGCGGGCGCTGGGTTTGGCAGCGGAAGATTATTTCAATGACCAAGTGTTAGAAGACAGTGATTTGTTGTATGGCGGTACTCGGCAAATCGACACTTTATTTTGGCAACGACAGGGCGAAGGGCTGCGCTCTTGGACAGAGAATAGCCGCACCTATTATGAAATCAATGGGCCAGATTGTTCACAACTCTTAGCCAACCAATTTCTATGGCAAGACGACGAGTCATTTGTCGCTAAAGTCAAAAGCCGGCAAGGCAATAGCGCGATTTTAGAAACCTTGCGCGACTACAGCCACCAAAAAAATAGCGTATGGGGTATTACAGCGCGCAATCGTGAACAAAATTTCGCCCTGAATTTGCTGCTTGATCCCGATATTGATTTTGTCACGCTGTTGGGTCAGGCCGGTACAGGTAAAACCTTGCTCACCCTTGCCGCGGGTTTGGTGCAAACACTGGAGCAAAAACGCTACAGCGAAATCATTATGACCCGTGTCACAGTACCCGTTGGTGAAGATATTGGTTTTTTACCGGGTAGTGAAGAAGAAAAAATGGCACCGTGGATGGGTGCTTTAGAGGATAATCTAGATGTCTTAAATCGACCGGAAGAGGATGGCGGCGAGTGGGGACGGGCAGCAACACGCGATTTAATGCGCTCCCGTATCAAAATCAAAAGCCTCAACTTTATGCGCGGTCGCACTTTTTTGAATAAATTTCTCATCATTGATGAAGCACAAAACCTGACACCGAAACAAATGAAAACTTTAATTACCCGCGCCGGCCCCGGTACCAAAGTGGTGTGCTTAGGCAATATCGCTCAAATTGATACCCCCTATCTCACTGAAGGCAGTTCCGGTTTAACGTATGTCGTTGACCGCATGAAAGGTTGGAATCACGCCGGTCATGTAACCTTGGCACGCGGTGAACGCTCACGCTTGGCCGATCACGCCGGAGAGGTATTGTAATGGCTGTGCATCTTGAACGTATCGACCGCCATCCCACACACCCCGTCGCAGCGCGCCCACCGCTGTTATTTGTTCACGGTGCGTATTGTGCGGCATGGTGTTGGGATGAGCATTTTTTGCCATTTTTTGCGGAAAATGGGTGGTCTGCCACAGCATTTAGCCTAGAAGGACACGGGGGCAGTGGTGGACAAAGTTGGATTGCCATTTTAAGCATTGATGAATATGTCAAAAACCTGCGGCAAATCATTGCCACCTTACCGAGTTTGCCGATTTTGGTGGGCCATTCAATGGGCGGTTTTGTGATTCAACGTTACTTAGAATTGGGTTATCCAGCGGCAGGCGTGGTGCTGTTGGCGTCGGTGCCGGGCGAAGGTATGGCGCGCTCGGCCATTCGCATGTTGGGCACTACACCAGACTTATTAACCGCCTTAAACCTATTCCAAGCAGACCAACGTTATCAACCTGAACTCGATCAGGCCAAACGGTTGTTATTTTCCGACAGTATGCCGGAGGAAGAATTAGCAAAATGGGCCTATCGTTTCACACCAGAATCCATGCGAGCCATTTTAGACATGACGCTGGTAAGCTTTTTTAGCGTGAAAGCATTAGAACAGATACCTGCGCTGGTGTTGGGCGGCGATGAAGATAAAATCATCAGCCCAAGCGAAGTGGTTAAAACCGCACGCCGTTTGCACACCGAAGCGGAAATTGTCGGTGGTTGTGGTCACATGATGATGTTGGATACTGTGTGGCAAGAAGTGGCACAGCGAATGTTGGAATGGCTGTCACTGAATTGGCCGACTGTCACCGAACCACAACCCACTGTGCAGGCTGAAGCAGTCATAGCCAATAGCGTCGCAGCAGCACCCGCCACGCCACGACGCCGTAGCACCCGCCGCCCAAGCAGTAAGCTGTCACGTTTTGCCACGGTTCGCAGTAGCGAAGAAAAATCAAACGATTGATTGACAGCCAGTCATCTGCTCCGTACAGTCGCAATGCCTTTGTCACGTTGCCACTGTTTCGGAGCTTTTTTCATGACTCATCCTACCTTTCCTCATCTCAATCTCTCGCAAGAGGGCCATGTCTTACACCTCGAACTCAATCGCCCCGATAAATCCAACGCCCTGAACGATCCGCTGTGGCAATCGCTACGCCAAGCGTTTGAGTGGGCAGATGGTGAACCCAGTGTGCGCGTGGTGGTGTTGTCTGGTGCAGGGAAAAATTTCTGTGCAGGGATTGATTTGGCGATGTTGATGCAGCTTTCACAGCTGATTGCGGATGATTGTGAAGGACGGAAACGGGAAAAATTACGGCGCAAAATTCTTGAATTACAGGCGGTTGCCAATGCAATTGAGCAATGTCGTAAACCCGTGATTGCGGCGCTGCATGGCGCTTGTGTCGGGGGTGCGATTGATTTAGTCGTCGCGGCAGATATTCGCTATGCCAGTGCAGATGCCTATTTTGCCGTCAAAGAAATTGATATGGCGATGGCGGCAGATGTTGGCACGTTGCAACGGCTACCGCGTTTGGTCGGAGAAGGCATTGCCCGTGAATGGTGTTTAACCGGTCGTCGTGTCGCGGCAGCAGAGGCCGAATGGCGCGGCTTGGTCAACCAAGTATTAGCCGATCCAACCGAGCTGTTAGAACATGCTTTTACCCAAGCGCGTGCCTTGGCCGCCAAATCGCCTTTAGCCCTGCGCGGCACAAAACAAGTCTTAAACTACAGCCGCGATCACAGTATTCCTGAAGGCTTGGAATATGTTGCGACATGGAATGCGTCGATGTTGTTATCGAATGATATTCAAAGCGCAGTGATGGCCGCGATGCAAAATACCCAGCCACATTTTGCCGATTAAATCGCAAGACTTGTATCATGTGCGCCAAGATAGAAAGATGCCGTTATCACCGACACAGGAGCGCACATGAAACAGCCTATTCTTGCTTTTGATATTGAAACTATCCCTGATGTCCAAGGGTTGCGGGTATTACATGGCTTTGCAGCGGATATTTCCGACACCGATGTTGCTGAATATGCTTTTCAGCGCCAACGCCAGAAAAATGGTTCTGATTTTTTGCCACATTATCTGCATCGGGTGTTGGCCATTTCTTGTGTTTTACGGTGGGACGACAAAATCCATATCGCCACCCTCGGTCATGTCGGCAGCAGTGAAGCCGAGGTCATTCAAAAATTTTTTCAGTTAATTGAAAAATACACGCCGCAACTGGTGACATGGAATGGAGGTGGGTTCGATCTACCCGCCTTGCACTACCGCGCCTTGCTGCATGGAATTTGTGCTGAACGGTATTGGGATTTAGGTGATAACGACCGCGATTTTAAGTGGAATAATTACATCAGCCGCTATCACACCCGCCATCTGGACTTAATGGATATTCTCGCCATGTATCAGCCACGCGCCAATGCACCGTTGGATGATATAGCGCGGTTATGTGGTTTTCCGGGGAAACAAGGCATGGACGGCAGCCAAGTGTGGAGCGCATACTTAGCCGGTGAGGAACAAGCGATTCGTGATTATTGTGAAACCGATGCCGCCAACACTTATTTGGTGTATTTGCGTTTTCAAATGATGCGCGGCCAACTCGATCAAACGCAATACCAAGCCGAGTGTGATCGACTGCGCCATGCCCTGACACAAAAATCACAGCCACATTGGGAAGCCTTTCTTACCGCGTGGTCAGCCTAATTCAAAAATACTGAACAAGATGGCGAAAAACTTTCGCTATCTTGTTGCGCCATCCTTTCGTAAGCTGTGCACATCGATTGCACATTTTCTACGAAAGGATTTTTCTCATGGCCACACTGTTAGTCATTCAATCCAGCCTCTCAACCACCGGTCAAGCGCGACAACTGGCACAACAATTTGCCAACGTCTGGCAAACACAGCATCCCGATGGACAAATCATTGTGCGCGATTTAGCCGCCAATCCCTTGCCCCATCTGAGTGATAGCGATATTGCCGCCTTCTTTTCACCAAGCGAAAGCTTAGATGATGTTGCGATGGCACGGCGGCAAGAATCGGATGATCTGATTGCTGAATTGCAAGCTGCTGATGCGGTGGTAATTGGAGTGCCGATGTATAACTTCGGTGTGCCGTCCACATTGAAAGCGTATTTCGACCGCATTGCCCGCGCTGGTGTGACTTTCAAATATACCGAACAAGGCCCAGTCGGTTTAATTGCAGATAAGCCCGTGTATTTGCTGGCAGCACGCGGCGGGCAATATGTCGGCACAGCCGCCGATAGTCAAACACCGTTCTTAACCACTTTCTTGAATTTTATCGGCTTGCGCTCACTACACTATGTGTATGCCGAGGGTTTGAATATGGGCGCGGAATTGCGCGAGGCGGCCTTACGTCAAGCATCAGAAACAATTGACCGCCTCGCCCGCAGTTAATTCATTTCAATTTCTCCGCCAAGCGCCAGCAGCAAGGATTGCCATAACAAAGACAATTCTTGCTGCATTAAACTGGCGGTCGCCACAAATAAACTTTCAGGGTCTTCGCCTTCTTCGCTGGCTTCTTGTTGTACCGTATCTAAAAAACCAATTCGTTTTAATTGCAACGATTCAGTCAATGTAAAACGCACCCGCTCTTGAAAAACCAAACCCAATTGGCTAACGGTTTTACCTTGTAATACATGTTGTTGAATTTCTGGCAAGGTTAAGTCATGCCGTAAACAACGAATTACCGCGCCATTTCCATCTTTTAATTCACAGTCATTATCTAAGGCAAAATCTGTTGGTGGCCCAGATAATAGCCATTCTGTCATCGCACTGGCCGGTGAACGTTCGGTGTGAAACAAACTCAGCGGCAGAACAGGGAGATGTTCGCGCAATACACTCAGCCATTCTTCCGCCCGTTTTGCTTGTGCGGCGTCAATCAGCAAATAGCCGCGTTCACGATCAAGCAGACCTTGAATCGTGCGTGACTTTGCAAAAGCACGCGGTAATAAATCATCAATCACATCTTGTTTAAGCGTACGTTGCTCTTTTTTACCCACACGACGTAGTTCTTCTTTTTCGATTTGTCCCACTTTTTGCGCCAGCCGTTCTTTCACCACGCTGGTCGGCAACACTTTTTCTTCCCGTTTCAGCATCAACATCGAACAAGCTGGATTTGACCACGTCATTCTATCTGCCTGCTGCGGCAACACCGGCACCCATCCCGCCGAACTCAACTGCAATCCGGTACAGGGAAAAAATGGACGTTTTTGCAATGCCGTTTCTAACTGTTCAGCCGTTGGCATATTTTGTAATGGTAAACGAAAGCAAATTACATTTTTAAACCACATCAGATAAACCTCTTATCAAAAAATGACCATTATCGTTATTTTACGCTATCGCTAGCCTAGTCTCTACCATCGCTAAATTGGCATTTGTTTTGCTTTTCCTAAAGTGGTTTGTCACATTATGCTGATTTAAATACATAAAACAGCATGAAACCGATTTTTTTAATCGTGAACACTGGAAAAAGTCAGAACAATCGTTTAATTTATGAAGAAGTGTTTTTCTTAACAAATAAGAACCGTTTTCATTTGTTTTCTAATAAAAAATCAAAGCAAAGGTGAGTATTTCTATGAGATGGATCGAAAATTTACGCTTAAAACATAAGCTACAACTGGCCTTCATGATTGTTTCGCTGCTTAGTGTTGGGTTATTCACCGCTCAAGCCACTTACAACGCCAAACAAGCCGCACTGGCTGAAATTGACAATCAACTGGTGATGGCTTCACAAGCTTATGCTTATATTCTTGGCGTGGACTATCACGATCAGTTACCGCCACGTAATCAAGTTAATCTCAAACAAAAACGGCAGGAAAGCGTTCGCCTGACAGAAGCCAGCCAAGCAATGAAGGTGGAGTTTCTCTATAGCTATGTCGAGCATGAAGGAAACATTTTTTATGGGCAATCTTCTTTAAGCAAAGAGCAACTGGCCGATCCCAACTTTGATTTTTATCTTCAGCCCAATGATGTACCCACACTCGACCCACTCACCCGCGAAGTGATGCGGAGCCGACAACCCTCATTTACTGATACCAGCCAGAGCTATGGTGATTTGCGAGGAGTATTGTATCCAATCGTCAGTCCCAAAGGCAGAGTTTATGTTGTCGTAGCAGAGGTGAAAAGCGATATTGTGGACCAAAAAATCCAACAAGCCATTTTCCATGCCGTAGCCAGTGGTGGTGTGGTGTTGGTTGCGGCGTTGTTGATTTCACTGTGGCTAGGCAATGTAATTGCACGCCCGTTACAAAAACTGCGCGATATGGTGCACAGCCTCACCGCTGGGCATGGCGATTTAACCATTCAACTGCAAGTTGATTCAAAAGATGAAATCGGCGATATTGCCCGCCATTTCAACACCTTTATGGGGCAATTACGCCAGATGTTTGTCATGGTGCGTGATGAAACCAGTAAATTGACTCAAGGCACTGCAACCTTAGAAGACATGGCCAAGCGGTTAGCTGACGATTCAGCTACCCAAAGCGATATGGCCAGTTCCACCGCCGCCACCATCGAACAAATCACCACCAGCATCAATTTAATTGCCAGCCACACCCACGACGCAGAAAAAACAGTGCAAGCCACTGGCCAACAGTCAGCCACTTCGGCAGCAGAAGTCGCTAATTTAGCCGGACAAATTCATGGTGCTGCCAATGCGGTTGATGATTTAGCTGGGGTGATGAATGAACTTGACCAGCGTGCCGAACAAATTCACTCGGTTATCAATGTGATTCGCGATATTGCTGACCAAACCAATCTGTTAGCGCTCAATGCTGCGATTGAAGCCGCCCGTGCCGGTGAGCAAGGGCGAGGGTTTGCGGTGGTGGCAGATGAAGTACGAAAACTGGCCGAGCGCACCGGCCAAGCCACCGTTGAAATCACCCAAACCATTAGCACAATGCGCGAACATTCGCGCCATGCCCTTGGCAAAATGCAGGCCACCCATGATTCAGTGAAAGCCGGTGCCGATATGGCGAGTGTGGTCTCAGAAAAAATCTTGGTGATTCAACGCGATGTGTTGGGTGTAGTACAACAAATTGAGGAAATTTCACTGTCAGCACGAGAACAATCGGCAGCAACGGTTGAAATGGCTCAGTCCGCAGAACAAATCAGCAGCATGGCACAAGCAGGAAAAGACGCTTTGCAAGATGCTAAAGCCGTGATTCATGGTCTCAATCAGTTCTCGCATGAGTTACAAGATATGGTTGGACGGTTTAAGCTGTAGCACAACAAAAAGCGCGGTATCAGATTCGATACCGCGCTGCGATGCCTTCCCGTGTGGGGATTCAAGCAAGGGAATTAGTGTTGCAAATCAAAACGATCTAAATTCATCACCTTATCCCACGCTGCAACAAAATCACGCACAAATTTCTCTTTTGCATCGTCTTGGGCATAGACCTCGGCCAAAGCGCGTAATTGCGAATTAGAGCCAAAGACCAAATCCACACGGCTTGCTGTCCATTTAATATGGCCGGTCTGCCGGTCACGTCCTTCAAAATGTTGGGCATCATCAGCAGTAGGCCGCCAAACAGTGCTCATGTCCAACAGGTTAACAAAGAAATCATTGCTCAAGACCTGTGGCTGTGTGGTGAACACACCTTCTGCTGCACCACCAACATTTGCGCCTAACACTCGCAAACCTCCGACCAACACGGTCATTTCTGGTGCACTCAAGGTCAACAACTGGGCTTTATCAATCAGCATTTCCTCGGCAGGGACGGCATAAACTTGTTTTTGATAGTTACGGAAACCATCGGCTGCCGGTTCTAACACAGCAAACGACGCCACATCGGTTTGCTCTTGTGTCGCATCCATCCGCCCCGGGGTAAAGGGCACAGTGACCGATACACCAGCAGCTTGCGCGGCAGCTTCGACTGCAGCACAACCAGCCAACACAATCAAATCAGCCAGCGACACTTTTTTGCCATCAGTTTGAGCAGCATTGAATTGTTGTTGCACCGTTTCCAACACAGCCAACACCTTGGCTAATTGTGCAGGTTGGTTAACTGCCCAATCTTTCTGCGGTGCCAACCGAATGCGGGCGCCATTCGCTCCACCACGCAAATCAGAACCACGGAAAGTCGAAGCCGAGGCCCATGCTGTCGCCACCCATTCAGCAATCGACACCTCCGAAGCCAACAGGGTGTGTTTCAAAGCTGCAATATCAGCAGCGTCAATCACAGGATGATCCAAAGCAGGAATCGGGTCTTGCCAAATTAAGGTTTCGCTTGGGACTTCTGGCCCTAAATAACGGGTTTTTGGCCCCATATCGCGGTGTGTCAATTTGAACCAAGCGCGTGCAAAAGCATCGGCAAATGCGGCAGGGTCTTGGTGGAAACGGCGCGAGATGGGTTCATAAATTGGGTCGAAACGCAATGACAAATCCGCTGTGGTCATCATCGGTGGGTGTTTTTTCGATGGATCGTGAGCATCGGGAATCAAATGCTCTGGTTTGCAATCTTTTGCCACCCATTGATGTGCACCAGCAGGGCTCTTTGTCAGCTCCCATTCATAGCCAAACAACATATCAAAATAGCCATTATCCCACTGCGTCGGATTGGGTTTCCACGCCCCTTCAATGCCGCTGGTGGTGGTATGCACGCCTTTACCGGTACCCAATTGATTGAACCAACCTAACCCTTGCTGTTCAATCGGTGCGGCTTCAGGCTCAGGGCCAACTAATTTTGGATCACCGGCACCATGTGCTTTACCAAAGGTATGCCCACCGGCGACCAACGCCACCGTTTCTTCATCATTCATTGCCATCCGCGCAAAGGTTTCACGCACATCACGTCCGGATGCAACAGGATCGGGGTTACCGTCTGGGCCTTCAGGATTGACATAAATCAGCCCCATTTGCACAGCCGCCAGAGGATTAGCTAATTCACGTTCACCGGAATAGCGGCTATTCGCTTTGTCGCTTGTCGCCAACCATTCTTTTTCTGCGCCCCAATAAATGTCTTCTTCTGGCTGCCAAATATCTGCGCGGCCACCGCCGAAACCAAAGGTTTTGAAACCCATGGATTCTAAAGCACAGTTCCCCGCCAAAATCATCAAATCAGCCCATGAAATTTTGTTACCGTATTTTTGTTTGATCGGCCACAACAAGCGGCGGGCTTTGTCGAGGTTGCCGTTATCTGGCCAACTGTTGATAGGGGCAAAGCGTTGGTTACCGGTACCTGCCCCCCCTCGGCCATCAGCGGTACGATAAGTACCAGCACTGTGCCACGCCATACGGATAAACAAACCACCATAATGCCCCCAATCCGCCGGCCACCAATCTTGTGAGACAGTCATTAAGGCATACAAGTCTTGTTTCAGGGCATCGTAGTCGAGTTGGTTAAACGCTTTGGCATAGTCAAAGTCGCCACCAAGGGGATTAGAAGCAGGGGCGTGTTGATGGAGAATGTTGAGGTTCAGCGCCTTTGGCCACCAATCGCGATTAGATTGTGCACCATGTGTAGTGCGTGCGCCGTGCATTGCCGCAAAGGGGCATTTTTTCTCATTGCTCATCGGTGTTTCTCCATTGTTTTAGGTATCGCACAAAACACATCCACCCTGACGGCCTTGCTGTGATGTCAGACTGAACAAACAGTTGATGGCTACAGCATAGACAAGAAAAAATGATTTATCTAATTGATTAGATGGATGGTATCGATAGCAAGAAACAATGAATTTTTCGAAAAAAGCGAAAACCCGCTAAATGCCGGTGGCAGCAAGGATTAGCGGATTTTTGCAACTGCAGTGAGAGCAAATTTGTGTGGTGTGAATTTTTTAGCTGAGGCGCAGTCTCTTTGTGTATTGCTTCCACTAATGTTGTAGCATGGAGAGACAACACCATTAAGAATCGAGGTTGTTATTATGCGTTTACAAACACTTTCCGCTTATAGACTGACATCCAAAGCAATCACAACAAATCGAACATTTACTACATCGAACGGGGTAAGTTTCTCTATTTTTGTTTCTAAGGATTCCGACTCTCTCGTTCAATACTATATTGTCGAATCACACTGGCAAGAAACAGCACATTCTAAAATCATTCCTCTTGCTCAGATTCAATTAAGTAAAACAACAGGAAAAATGAAAGTTACTACATTCCAGCCTGAAAATTGGAACTTAAAAATTAGCACTGAGGAGTTTATGCAATATATCAACGAATGTGCGCCAGATCTTTTTTCTTCAGATCAAAGCACGACTCTCATTCATTAACATGGAGCAAAAATCATCCACTCAGGCAACTTAAGATATGTGTCCAACTATTATTACAGATGTGCATGAAAAAATACCACTTAGCTGCAGCACACTAGCAGAATATGAAATCAACACTATCGTTGACGCCAAAATCATTGAAAACTTTGGCCCCAATCAGCTTTCAGTGCGATTCTCTCTCATGGAGGGAGAGCATTGTGGCGCAGTGTCAGTAGAAATCATGCAAGAAAAATCCCTTCCATATCCAATAGGCAATGTTGATTTTCAAAAACTAAGTGACAGTGGAACCTGTTTAGAGAAAGGCGCGCAAATAAAAAGTGCTTATTTCATTCAAGATTTTCGAGGTTTGGGGTTAGGCATAACGGCTTATGAGCTAATAGCAAAACACTATTTATTAGTCAGCGATACAATTCAAACTCATGATGGCTCAACCTTTTGGAAGTTTAAACTAGGTGACCATGAATCTCTTGAGGTTCACATCGTTTATTTACCAAAAGGTGGTATTCCCTATAAAATGGTTGATAGAAATGGCAAACCAGAAATCTATCATTACACCAGAGAAGAATTAGAACCAAAGATCTGGGGCTTAGAATCACCAGATGCAGTTCACCAATTTATCAACGCATCCTCAGAAGACACGCGTGGCAACGTGGTGCTAACAGCGACTTTCCGAAAATAATCAGTATCTCCAACGGGATGGCCTAACACGGCGGTCAGCATGTCCAGTTTTGCCCTTCAAGTTTGTATTAAGTCGACACCTTGCAGCAAAAAAATTTTCTTGTTGTAGCACATTAACAAATCGCTTAAGATTTTCCGGATACGCTATTCATACAGCGTATGCAACAATCGAACAAAAAAACAAAATCCAGCAGTAACAACAGCAAGGTTGTCCTTAACCCAATACAAAGCGAGACATCATGCAAAAACACATGCTTTTCGTGCTAGCCACCGCTGCCATGCTCCCGATTCATGCCAATGCACGAGACACCTCCCACGGTTCACATGGCCCTGTTTCCGATCAAGTCATCATCGAACAAGAAGCCAACTTAGCCAAAAACACCGAAAACAAAGGCTTCGGGCCACAGGCACCGCGTGATATCGACGCTGTTGAAGGCAATAATCCGATCATCTTTAACACCGCACCGCCTTACACACAGATGAACTTGTGTAACATCCATTTCCATAAAAACGCCGAGCACAAAGGCGGGGAATTTACTGTTTATGCAGGCAATGGTGACGGGCATGGCTATGAAACTGGGTTTAAGTATTCCGGCAAACTGAGCAAATCGGAACTGTCCCCCGTGAAAAACGGCGTCTGTCCAAGTGCCCACGGTAGCCTACAATCTGGCGATACCATCGAATTGCACTATGTTCACTCATCGGCACAAGTCAAACCGGGCCCGACCTTGGGCGCCTGTTTGAGCGAAGCAGTGAAAAACCCACAGCTGCGCGTGGAAGCACAGGTATATGTGCTGGTCAATGATCCGAAAGCCTTGGACTTTAACGAACTGACACGGCATGGCGAGAAAAACGGCTACCAACAAGCGTTAGGCATCCCAACCAACACCGGCGAACCTATTCAATATGCCGGCTCAACCACCGGCCCCACCTATAACGAACAAGGTTCACCCTTACAAGTGAGTTGGAGTGTTCGGCCTAAGGTGGCAAAGGTGAATATCAAAACGGTGGGTGAATGGTGTAAGGGCAATGCCTTTAAAGAAGACCACGCGCACGGGGTAAGAAATTTGGTGTTAAATCGTAAACTGCTGTCGCCAATCACACGGTAACAGAGGCCGTTTAAACAGCTGGGTGAACCATCTCACCCAGCTTTTTTATTGACTCCGACTATTGCACGTCAATTTGCACAATCACCAAGCGCTTTTTATCATCCTTAATTTGAAACTTCACTTTTTGCCCGACTTCGATTTTTTCTAAAAGAGCACGTTGATCGACAGCAAACACCATCGTCATCGGTGGCATATCCCATGCCACAATTGGGCCATGTTTAATGGTGATTTTTCCTGCGGCGAGATCCACCCGCCGGACTTCTCCCTCACTCTCAGCCAACGGCGGTAGCGCAGTAGTCGCATGATGCTGATGGGACGATTCAGCATGGCTTATGGTTGGAAACAGCGTGGCAGCACTTAACACCGCCAGCGCCAGCACAATCGGGGTCTGTTTAACGCTGAACATGGATTTTCCCTTTCATCCCAGCTTGAAAATGACTGGGAAATAAACACGCAAAATGCACTTCACCACTTTGGTTGAAATGCCACAGCAATTCCCCTTCAGTTCCACCGGCTAGTGATAGCGTATTGGGCTCTTCATGCTGCATATTGGGAAATTTTTTCATCATTTCATAATGTTGCAGCAAATCGTTTTGTGAACCGAGCGTAAATTCATGTTGCAATTTACCGGTGTTTTTCACCGCAAAACGAATGGTTTCCCCTGCTTTTACTTTAATTTGTGCTGGTTCAAAACGCATATTGTCCGACATCACCACCGCCACCGTGCGCGAAATCGGCTTGCCTTGTCCCGGCTCGCCAATGGCTGCTGTGGTGTGGTGTTGATGGTCATGGCTGCCAGCAGCCAACGCTGTTGTAGTGGCAAGGCTAAGACTTAATGCCAAAAATAATGTTTTCATCTCACATCCTATCCTGTATTTAATGATGTCCGTCGGTGGGATTTTTTTGCCGCACGCGCCATTCAGCCGGCTGTGTGGTGTGTGGTTTTGCTGCCGTTGCAGTCGGAACAGCGCCACGATATTCATACGCCACTGTTCCTTTCGGATGGCTAAACCACCCCGGATCGCTGTAATCATTCGGCTTTTGGTGTCGCCGCACTTTTAACACCGTGAACATACCGCCCATTTCCAACGGGCCAAATGGGCCGTGGCCGGTCATCATTGGCGCGGTGTTATCGGGTAATGGCATTTCCATACTGCCCATGTCCGCCATACCGCGCTCACCCATCACCATGTAATCTGGCACCAGTTTTTGAATTTTCTGCACCAAACCGCGATGATCGACACCAATCATGGTCGGGACGTTGTGCCCCATCGCATTCATGGTGTGGTGGCTCTTATGGCAGTGCATCGCCCAATCGCCTTCTTCATCGGCAATCAATTCCAACTGTCGCATCTGCCCAACGGCAATATCGGTGGTGACCTCTGGCCAGCGTGCGCTTTTAGGTACCGGCCCGCCATCCGTACCGGTAACCATAAATTCATGGCCATGTAGATGAATCGGATGGTTGGTCATGGTGAGATTGCCAACACGAATCCGCACCTTGTCATTCAAGCGCACATTGAGTGAGTCAATCGCCGGAAAAATGCGGCTGTTCCATGCCCAGATATTGAAATCGGTCATGGTGTTGACTTTTGGTGTTTTGCTACCTGGTTCGATATCAAACGCATTTAACAAAAAACAAAAATCACGATCGACTTCATCAATCAATGGGTGAGGCTGTTTGGGGTGGGTAATCCACATGCCGTGCATCCCCATGGCCATTTGCACCATTTCATCAGCGTGAGGGTGGTACATAAACGTTCCCGGGCGACGGGCAGTAAACTCATAGACAAAGGTTTTACCGGGGGGAATCGCCGATTGTGTCAACCCAGACACCCCGTCCATCCCATTCGGCAACCGCTGGCCGTGCCAATGCACGCTGGTGTGTTCGGGCAGTCGATTGGTAACAAATATCCTGACTTTATCCCCTTCAACCACTTCAATGGTTGGGCCGGGGCTTTGGCCGTTATACCCCCAGAGTTGCGCCACAAAACCCGGTGCCATCTCACGCACCACCGGTTCAGCTACCAGATGAAATTCTTTCACACCATCACGCATCCGCCACGGCAGAGTCCAACCATTGAGCGTCACCACTGGGCGATAGGGGCGACCATTTGGCGGAAACAGTGGGGCAGCTGTTTTAACAGAGGCCTGAGACACCGGCTCTGGCAATGCAGCGAGTGCCGCCCGTGCCACCCCTGCGCCTACAACGGCGGCGGCGGTACCTAAAAATAACCGGCGTTTATTGAGATCAATCGTCATCTTTTGTTCTCCCATGCGCTCAATGCGCTGCCGCGCCAGCAGGCGCACCCGCGCTGCCGCTGGATAATTGAATTGGGTGTTTTGGTGGGTTGCCCTGCAACACCCACAACAACTCCATTTCTGCCAACCAAAAATCGCGGTTTGCTTCAATTGCATCGCGGATGGTCTGGGCACGGTTACGAGTTTCGGCAAGTAAATCCCATGTGCTCAATAACATACCGTTATAACGCAAGAGGGTTTCCTCATGAATTTGCTGCTGTAGCGGCACAATTTGGGTTTGATAACTGCTGGCTTGTTGATAAGCGGTCAGATAGGCTTGATAGCTAAACTCGGCATTCGCCTGTGTCGCCAGTTGTTCTTTGCGTGGTAATTGTTGCAAGACTTGTTGCAGATGCTGTTGAAATTCATGCGCTGACAAAGCTTGTTTTGGAACATCAGGCAACCGCGCTGGCAATGTCAACGGCTGGGAATGGCTCACCACCCACTGCTTTAATACCTGTTGCAGTTGTTGTCGTTGTTGTTTTGCTTGATATTGACTGCGTTGGGTTTGTAGCTTGGCTTGTAATAGCATGGCCTGTTGTTGTGCGGCTTGCAGTTGGCTCCAATTCCCCACTTTGGCCATCCGTTGCCCAAGTTCAGCAGCGGCTTCGACAGCGCTCAAGGCATCCGCTTGATAACGCTGCATCTGTTCCGCCGCCACAGCCAATACCCAAGCGCGGCGCGCTTCATAAGCGGTTTCCCACACATCTTCAGCATGGTCGATACGCTGATACTGTTGTGGGGTGAGCAATAGCCATTGCCCTTCTGCAATGTGATTTTGTTGTATGTTTCCCAGCTTTGCCAATGGTCGCATCAAACTGGGATGCGCTTGCCATGCCAATCGCACCGCCTCGGCAGCAGAAGCCAGCGGCAACACAGCGGCATCGTGAGGGGGCGTTGTGGTGGGTGGGGGAGCGGCGTGCTGTGCTTCCCATTTCACAATATCCGCATGACCACGCGGAAATTGCGCCACGTGTTGATTGGCAGTTTGCCAATCGCCAGCCTGTGTCACAACAGAATGGGTGTCGGCTAACACAGTCAAGGATAGACTGGCTAACCATGCCCCGAGCCAAACAGATTTCATTGTTATCACCGATACAAAGGGTAGAGATGACATTGTGGGTGAACACACCCAACAACCACCTGACAGCCAGATGACAAAATTGTCATCTTCCACTTTTGCCGATGAAAACTGGCACACTGTCGGCTGGAGTTAAAAGAGAGTTCCAAATTGAAAATTTTATTGGTCGAAGACGAGCACAAAACAGGTGAATACTTAAAACAAGGTCTCGGCGAGGCGGGGTTTATGGTCGATCTTGTCAACAATGGCCCAGATGGTTTGCACTATGCGCTTGAGCACAGTTATGCCCTGTTGATTTTGGATGTGATGTTGCCGCAATTAGATGGGTGGCAAATATTGAACGAGCTACGCCAGCGCGGCATTGACACCCCAGTGTTATTCCTGACTGCCCGCGATCAAGTCGAAGATCGAGTAAAAGGTTTGGAATTGGGCGCGGATGATTATCTGGTGAAACCATTTTCGTTTGCCGAATTATTAGCACGGGTACGAACCTTGTTACGCCGTGGCCGCAGCGCACCCGACGCCCACCGCCTACAGTTGGCCAATTTAGAAATGGATTTGTTACGGCGGCGCGTCGTGCGTGATGGTAAGCGTATTCACCTGACCAGCAAGGAATTTGCTTTGTTAGAGCTGTTATTACGCCGACAAGGCGAGGTTTTACCACGCTCGCTGATTGCATCGCAGGTGTGGGATATGAATTTTGACAGCGATACCAATGTGATTGATGTCGCCATGCGCCGGTTACGCAATAAGATCGATGAAGGTTTTGAACCAAAGTTGATTCATACCGTACGCGGCATGGGATATGTCTTAGAGCAGCAGGATGAGTTGGCATGTTAAAAACGCGGTCACTCACGCAGCGGTTAACTTGGCTTTATATCGCAGTGTCCAGCTTGGTGTTGCTCGGTTTTGGTAGTTTGGTTGCCCTTGCCATTTCACAGCATTTTGCTGAACTCGATCAACAATACCTTGCCGATAAGCTGCATGTGATTCAAAACATCCACGCTCACGACCCACACCATACAGCCAACGCATTACACCCAATCGTTGACGGCCATCATGGTTTATCTGTCCAGCTCTATCAGCAAGGCAAACTTATCTATCAATCTGCGCCCCAACCAGCAGCCATCGGTTTGCATCCGCTGCCCTTAGATACGCTGTTCTCGTTATCAGAACAGGGCGAGAATTATCATGGTTTATGTGTGGCTAATACACAAAATGCACAAAGCGAGACCCTACCCTCTTCTGTCCGTTGTGCGCTGTTAAACACCCGTCATCACCAACATTTTATGGATTGGTTGCTGATGGTGTTGGGTTTATCTATCGTCGCCGCCGCCGCAGTAGCAGGGGTGTTGGGCTGGTGGGCGACCCGACGTGGCCTCGCCCCGTTACATGACATTAAACAACAGCTGCAACATATCACTGCACAACGATTAAATGTGACGCTGACGGTTGATAGTGTGCCAGCCGAGATGACGGATTTAGTCAATTCCTTAAATGGTTTGTTATGGCGTTTGCAGCATGATTTTCAGCGGTTGTCTGAATTTTCGTCTGACTTAGCCCATGAACTACGCACACCGTTAAGCAATTTACTGACGGAAACCCAAGTCGCGATTTCTCAAGCACGAAGTGCCGACAGTTATCGACAAACACTGGCTTCGAATGCGGAGGAGTTTGAGCGTTTGGCGCGCATGGTGTCGGATATGCTGTTCCTCGCCAAAACAGAACATGGCCTTAGCTTGCCCAGCTGTGTGCCATTGCCATTGGAAACCGAGGTTCACGCGCTATTTGAGTTTTATGAGGCTTTAGCAGAAGAAAAAAATGTCCTTTTGCAGTGTGATGGTCAGTTAACCATAGAAGGAGATAAGCTGATGTTGCGGCGAGCGTTAAGCAATTTGTTATCGAATGCCTTACGCTATGCCCCAGCTGGAGGATGGATTCGGGTTGAGATGACAAGTGATGCCGAGGGGGGCAGTTTGCAGGTCAGTAATAATGGGCCAGCGATTGCGGCAGACGATTTACCCCGTTTGTTTGATCGGTTTTTTCGTGCGGATAAATCCCGGCTACATAGTGAAGGAAGTGGTTTAGGGTTGGCGATTACACGGTCGATTGTGGAATTACACGGCGGTACCATCTCAGCCACCTCCACCCCAACACGCACCAGTTTTCGCTTGTTTTTTCCGAGGAAAACACCATCAAAACCACACGCTTCAAAGTAGTTCTACTAAGATTAACGACAAGCCACTCCCCACAAACCCAATTTCTTATGAAAATCATGCAAAGAAAATCAGGAGCGTAACCATTATGCAAACCAATATCTCAATCGATGAGAATTTAATCAATGATGTCTTGCGATTGACCGGCCTGAAAACGAAAAAAGAAGCCGTTGAAGAAGGCTTGAAAACGCTGATTCGTTTAGCAAAACAGGAAGAAATCAGAAAATTAAGAGGACAGATTCAATGGGAAGGTAACCTAGAAGAAATGAGGACAGACAAATGAAAGCCTTCATTACTTGGTAATCAAACCATCGGCAACAACACTTTAGCCGCATGATCGGCGATACATTGCGATAACTCCTCAAACCTCGGGGATTGCACAGTCCAATGATGCCAAAATAATGGCACATCAGAAGGACGATGAGGGGCGAGATCGACCAGACGTTGACGAGCAATATCATCGGCCAACTGCTGCTCCGGCACCATTCCATAGCCAAACCCTAGGCGAATCGCACCAATAAAAGCATCACTAGAAGGCAGATAATGACAAGGATAGGCCTCATCAGGCAGTCCCAATTCACGCAACAAAAAATCAGCCTGCAAACGATCTTTACGATCAAACACCATCACCGGCGCATATCGCGCTGCCTCACGCTGCAACCCATCAGGGAAATACTGGCGTTGAAAGGCAGGCGAAGCCACCAAACGATAACGCATGATACCCAACGGCAACGCGGTACACCCACGCATCGCACGCGATGAGCTGGAAATACATCCCAACACCAAACCGGCTTCCATCTGAGCATGCGTATGATCTTGGTCATCCACCCGAATATCTAACAACAGACGTTGCTGCTGCACAAAATCGGCTAAAGCTGGCAATAACCACGTCGCCAAGGTGTCGTTATTCACTGCCAGACCCAAGCGCAACGGGGCATTGCGTAAGTCGAGAAATGACTGGCTAAACTCTTCCTCCAATGCACATTGCCGCCGTAAGTATTGCACCAAAAACCGCCCAGCATGGGTTGTACGACATGGCCGACTGCGTACCACCAACGGCATACCTAATTCGGTTTCTAATGCACGCACTCGCTGAGACACGGCGGAGGGCGTTAAATGTAGCTGTTGTGCGGCTTGTTCAAAACTGCCACTGTCAATCACAGCCAACAAAGCTTGGGTTTTACGGTTGTCGAGTTGCATAAAAAAACAAAGCAAAAGAAAGGTCAAGAATGGTAACCGCTGTCAGCACAAAAAAAACAGCAAACCGATGCGGCTTGCTGCTTCCAAAGGTTGTGCTACATAACAGGATTTACTGGAATACCTTGATATAAGGTTGTTGCTGAATGGGGTCGGTATGGGCAGTCGGTTGTGCAGCATTGATCTGCACCAAGCTTAAATGACCATCACCATACGCACAATTCACCCCAAATACCGCACCGGTATCAATCACAAACAGATTACCGAGTGGCGTGACGCAATCTTGTGGGGTATGGCCAGCATAAATACGCGCAATGCCCTCCACTCCCGTACGATCTTGTTTATTGGCGCGATAGCGACCCCATAAACACGTCTGCACAGTTTTAGTTTTTTCGGCGCGCAGGGCGTTAGTAAATTCTTGCCAATCCATGCCCAGCGGCACTTCCGCATGAATAATACCCACCAAGCCATTCGGTGTTTCAACTTCAATCGCAAATGGCAAAGCGCAAATTTTATCTAATACACGGTAGCGGTCGTCATCGGAGATGTCATACCACCATTCAACCCCATTTTGCTTGGCCCACTCGGCAATGTGGCTCAGATCGGGCGTACCATCGACATACATATCCAACAGCATATCTTCATGGTTACCCATCACCGGATGGAAAAATGGCTGTTGTAGAAACTCCAGACAACGTAGCGACTCCGGCCCACGATCAATCAAATCCCCCACGGAAAATAGGCGATCTTTACCCGGGTCGAAATCAATACAGGCCAGTGCCTGCTCTAGTAAAGAATAACAACCATGTATATCGCCCACAACAAAATCACGGCCTGTTTCATTGATTGAAAAACGGCGAACCATTTGTAAATTATCATCCATTTTAGTGCGTCCTTTGCGTCGGGTAAAAACAACTTTGGGTTTGAAAAAATACTGATAGAGAGAACGAAAAAACGTCAGACCAACCATACCACCTCTTCTTAACTTGTTGTTGTATCAGTAGTTACCAAGCCACATTAGCAGTTAATTCCATCGCTGACAACTCTGTCGCCCTTTGTTGGTGCATGGCCAGCGCGGAGAAAGCCAATAAACAAAACATAATCAATTCAATCTATTTTTTATTTTCAAAAACCAAATATTCCTTAGAATATAAAAATAGAAAAAACGCATTCAATTAATATATTTCAATTTTTAATTTGAAATAAAAAATGGGGGCGGTGAGTCGCACTCACCGCCCCCGCCTTCACGATTAAACTTTATTCTGCTGCAGGTGTCGCGTTTGCTTCACGTTGTTGCTGAATCGCCGACAAGGCATTGCTTAAGAAATCGTCGTAGCCTTTTTGCACCAGCTCATAGGTTTTGTTAATCCCTTCGGCAACATTCCCATTGAGCACACCCAAGCCTTGCAGAATCTGGCTGGCTTCGTTGAAGCCCTTTTCAAACCCACCACGAATCACACCGACAAAGTCTTTCACCAACGTTTCTGGATCTTTATCTGGATTTTGTGCGGCATACGCGCCAAAGAAAGCCGTGGTCAATGACACAATGCGATCGGCGGTGCCTTCGGGCGAGTTGTCTTGCCCCATCGCATTCTGAATCGCATTGGGCCCCAGCGAGGGTTCGAGTTCGACATTGATCGCTTCCACTGCCGAGCGATACAACAACGCCTGTGATTTATCACCCGCCTTAATCGACACTTCCAACGCCGATTGCACCACTCGGGCATTCAGTTGTTCTTGTGCGGTCAGTTCAGCGGTTTTTTCTTCTTTTTTTACCGCATTGGTTTGTTCTTTCTCAGTTTTTTTCACTGAGGTCTCAGCTGTCACAGGGCGGCTGTTGGCAGCGATGGCGCTAGAATAGGTCATGGTGACTCTCCACAAAAGTAAGCAAAATCCGCTTATCTGCAGTATCGTCCACCACTAGATAAGCTTGAAGCAGAAACAAAAACTTTTCTCGCTTTAATTGATATCATCCACCCTGCCCCCATACATCGCCGCACCGTCATCGACAAAAACCGAAGAAAGTATCCACCATGACCTCTGTTTCTCACTTCGATCAAGCGGCACAAGGCTGGGAGCAACGTCCCATCTCACAACAACTGGCCAGCAGCATTCCCACCGCGATTGAACAAGCGATTGCCTTACAACCACAGCATCGGCTATTGGATTTTGGCGCGGGGACGGGTTTGTTAAGCGCGGCCTTGGCATCACAGGTGGCGGAGATCGTGGCGTTGGACACGTCCGATGCGATGTTAGCGGTGTTGGCAGAGAAACAACTGCCGAATGTGCGTATTGTGAATCAAGATATTTTTCACGGCATGGCTGACACCTTTGATGGTGTAGTCAGCTGTATGGCAGTGCATCATGTTGCTGACACGGCCGGATTATTCACCGTCTTTTTTCAACATCTCGTCAGTGGTGGTTTTATTGCCATTGCCGATCTCGATCAAGAAGATGGCAGTTTTCATGGTGATAACGAGGGCAAAGGGGTGAAGCACTTGGGGTTTGATCGGCAACAACTGAGCACGATGTTGCAGAACATTGGCTATCAAGCTATCGCGTTTCACACCGCAGTGAATGTTGAAAAAGATGGCCGCAGCTATCCGGTTTTTCTGCTAATTGCCCGTAAACCCTGAGTTTAGCCAGTTTTGAATAAAAGCACCCGACTGCTGCATTTTTTCTTGCAAGCCATAGAAGGCGAAATTTACGCGCACGGCGAACGCTTGCCTTCTTTGCGCGAGGTGTGCCGCGTGCATCAGGTGAGCATGTCCACCGCCAAAAAAGTCTATTACGACTTAGAACGGCAAGGTTATGTGCAAGCCTGTCCACGCGAGGGCTTTCGTGTGCTCACCGGTGCGCGGCCAACGATCAACAACACAGAATTGGCCGATTGGCGTTGGCAATTACAACAACCTGCGCCAGCGGCATGGGGTTCACCTTTTATTCATCCCAGTTTGGCTTATGCGCCCAGTTTGGCACAAGCGTATCAACGTGCCCTGCGCCATCCTCCCAGCGATCATCCCCCAATGGCAGGTTTTGATCCGCTGCGACGACAAATTGCCCGCCGTTATCTTGAGCAAGGGGTGGCTGTCGATTGGCGTCAGTTGTTAATCACCTGTGGTGCTATGGAAGGCTTACAGCTGGCATTGCGTGTGGTCAGTCAGGCCAAGCCACAGGCAAAGATTGTGGTGATGACACCGGCTTTCCCCAGCGTGTTTGATTTGTTGCAACAGGCTCAAATTCCCTACTGTTGTCTTGCGGTTGAACAAGAAAATGACTTGGTACCGCAGTTGGCAGCATTGGCAAGCACCAACGCTTTAGCCGGCGTGGTTTTGATGAGTCAATGCCGCCATCCCGATGGCAAGGCGTTGTCAGATCGCTGCAAAACAGCTTTAGTCGAATTTGCCACGCAACAGCAGCTCCCGTTGATTGAAGACGATACCTACCGCGAGTTGATTTACGATGGACAACCGCGTTTGCCGTTATTGGCCTTAGATCGACAAGGGATTGTGTTACACACTGCTTCTTTTTCTAAAACCTTTGCCAGCGGTCATCGGGTCGGTTGGTTAGCGACGGGGCGCTTTCATCATGCAATTTGTGCCTTGAAACACAGTTCAACGCTCGGCTCGCCCCTGCCCAGCCAACACGCTCTAGCCACTTTTTTAGCTGAAGACCAAGCTGAACCGCATTTAAGCCGCCTGCGCCCGCTGTTACAACAACGGATTCAGCTGATGCGGGACACCGCTTTAGCGGTTTTCCCAACAGGGACACACATTGAGACACCAGCAGGCGGCTATTTTTTATGGGTGAAACTCCCGAGTGAGCTCGATCCGATGGCGGTGTTGCCCTTGGCACTGCGACAGGGGATTCACTTTGCGCCGGGTAGCTTGTGCCAACCGCATCAAGCCCCCCATTATCTACGACTCAATGCCAGTGCTTATTTGCCTGCTCAAGCCGCGTATCTCACCCAACTCGGTTCACTGTTACAACATTCGCTCAATCCGTAAAGAAACGCGAATGTTCAATCCGTTGCTGACCGGTTTGTGATTCGGTCAACACCCACTCAATTTCATGCCCCCCTGCAGTGACAGCTTCATCCATCGGTAAGGTCAAACTCAATGACAGTTCGGTGCGCGACAGAGGCGGCACTGTCACCAGATATGGTTGTGCCGGCAGGGTCAGTTGTGGCAGACCACGCGCTTCAAGTTGGAATTGCACCGGCTGTTCTCGCCCATTGCTCAGACGCAAGACATAATCGTTTTGCCATTCCCCCTCGCTGGTTTGCCGCACCAGTTGTTGCCGATCGCGCAAGACATCCATTTTAAAAGGAATATGATTTGCCAAACCCCACCCCATCGCCGCGATCACCAACAACAACCCTGCGCTATACAACACCGTTTTGAAACGCCATAACGGCATTTTTTCTGCATCAGCAGGGGCATAACGAATTAAACCGCGTGGTTTATGGATTTTATCCATCACCTGATCACAGGCATCAATACAGGCGGCACAGCTGGTGCATTCGTACTGCAAGCCATGACGAATATCAATCCCTGTCGGACACACTTGGACACAGATACCGCAATCGACACAATCGCCTGTTGCCCCATCTTGCCCTCGGCGGGGTTCACCGCGAGGCGCATCATAGGCCACCACCCAAGTATGACGGTCAAACATCACCCCCTGAAATCTTGCATACGGGCACATGTGTTTACACACCGCCTCACGCAGACGATCAGCCAAGATAAAAGTAAAAGCGGCGTAAGATAACAACCAAAAGACTTCCCAATAGCCTATTTCCAGTGTCAACAGCTGTGACCACAAAGTGCGTGCCGGTGAAAACCACGCAACAAAGGTAAAACCAGTCCACAAACAGAAGGCGATAGCCAAGCCATAACGGGCCGATTTGCGGAGGATTTTTTCAAGATGCCACGGTTGTTGTGCCAATTTACGGCGGGCAACATGGTCGCCCTCACACAATCGCTCAATCCATAACATGATTTGTGAATAAACCGTTTGCGGACAGCTATAACCACACCACACTCGCCCAACAATGGTTGTCCACAAAAACAAAGCAAAAGCACAGGCCATCAACAGCGCAGCGAGATAGATGAAATCCTGTGGCCAAAACACCCACGGCCCAATTAACAATCGACTGTGTTCGATATCAAACCAAATGGCCTGCCGCCCTTGCCAATTTACCCACGGCATCACAAAGAAAAATAATTGTGTCAGCAACACCATGCCGACACGCCAATAGTTAAAGCGGCCATGCACAAGACGGGGATAAAACGTCATGGTCTGTTGTTTTGCTGTCATTGCCTACACTCACTCAGGAATGAAAGTCAGCATCGTAGACAGCGACTGACTGAGAAAATAGTCACAGCAATGCACCAACTTAGGTACACAGCAAAACCAAAAACAAAATAAAAAAAGAAATTTTTTGCAAAAACTCCACTTATAGCAAAATATTGACAAAATTTTATGCCATATTAAAATGCCGACACGCTAAAAGCACTATTTTAGTGCAAACCTCTTTCCCATCGCCAAGGTGTGTTATGCGATTAAGCCATCTCAAAATCCATGTCCAGCTGTTCCTTCTCACTGTTTCAATGATCGTTGTGCTGTTAATTGTTGGTGTACAGTCCTTTATTGCCTCTAACGATAGCCTAACCCGCGCCAAAGACATCTACGACAATCGGCTTATTGCCATCATCCAGCTAGGTGAAGTCGAAAACGCCATTAGCCAAAACCGGATGCAAATGATGTTAGGGACGTTTGCCAGCACCTCACTCGGTGATATTCCTCCTAACGCAGCTCAACGCGATCAATACTTCAATGCTATTGCTGCAACACGCGCCAAACGCGATCAACAATGGCAAGCCTATATGACTACTTATCTGACCGATAACGAAAAAAAATTAGCAGAAGTTGCCGCCACCGCCATGCGGCAATACGATCAAATGGCCGACCGCTATATCGCCTTGATTCGTGCAGATCAATTAGGTGATGCCGAACGCTTCCGTCTGAAAGAACTCACCCCACAAGGACGGAGCATGAATGAGGCCCTGAGCGCGCTCATTGCCTATCAAAAAGACACGGCTGAACGCGATTACCTCAGCAATCAAGCCGAAACGGAACGGGAGAAATGGATTAACTTAGTGTTAATTGTGTTGGGTGTGGTGGGTAGTCTGGGTTTGGCGTGGATTATTGGCCGCAGTGTGACACGCCCGCTTGCCGAAACGGTCAAAATTGCCCAAGCGATTGCCAATAAACAACTCGACATCTCGGTGCCACGCGGTGGTGATAATGAAGTGGGTCAGCTGTTAGCCGCCTGTCGCCAGATGCGCGATGCCTTAAACGAAACACTTTTATTAGTTCATCGCAACTCTTCAGAAGTCACCTCAGCCGCAATGCAGCTACGCGAAAATGCCGGTCATATCCGTCATGCGTCGCAGCAACAAAGCGAAGCCGCCAGTGCTATGGCTGCTGCTGTCGAAGAATTGACCACCAGCATCGACCAAGTCTCACATCGCACCCAAGCGGTACAAAACGATGTTGACCATGCTCATGAACAATCGATCTCGGGCAAAAAGATTGTCAGCCATACCGCAGAAGAAATGCGCAAAATTGCGGATAAAGTCCGCGCTTCGGCTCAGATGACACGCCAACTGGGAGAGCGTTCGCAGGCCATCGACAGTATTGTCGCGGTGATTCGTGATA
This sequence comes from Aquaspirillum soli, assembly GCF_054781915.1. Taxonomy (NCBI): domain Bacteria; kingdom Pseudomonadati; phylum Pseudomonadota; class Betaproteobacteria; order Neisseriales; family Aquaspirillaceae; genus Aquaspirillum; species Aquaspirillum soli. Next base: position 373,252 of record NZ_BAAGTM010000002.1, read on the forward strand.
TTGCGGAACAGACTAATTTATTGGCGCTGAATGCAGCGATTGAAGCCGCCCGCGCCGGTGAACAAGGGCGCGGCTTTGCCGTAGTGGCCGATGAAGTGCGGAAATTGGCCGAACGAACCGCACAATCTACCCAACAAATTGGTGAAATGATTGGCGCCATCCGCAACGAAATTGAAATTGTGGTACAGGATATGCAAGAAGGGGAAACCCACATGCAAGGCGGAGTGGAGTTGGCTGAAAAAGCACAACAGGCGATTGATGCCATCACGCAAAGCACCGCCAGCATTCACCACGCTGTGAATGATATTTCCCACGCTTTACAAGAACAAACCACCGCCAGTATGGATGTGTCGCGTAATGTTGAGCATGTGGCGCAAATGTCGGAGGAAAACAGCAGCGCCGTAGGCCAAACCGCCGACTCTGCACAACATTTACAACATCTTTCGCAACAATTAGATGACGTGGTCAAGCAATTTAATTTGCGCGGATCGAACTAAAAAGTCATAACATATTTATTTACAGACACTTATACAACCCTATTTCCGTCGCGGGAATAGGGTTTTTTGTCGAAAACAACAAAATTAGAAATTAACGTTTGATGAAATGTAATCGCATAACATATAATCATATTCTCGATTTTTTCAGAAACGGAGTGGGGTATGTCTGGTGTGCGAGTACGTTCCATTTTTCTAGCATTGATAGTGTTCTCATCACTTTTGTTATCGTTGACATTGTTATCGCTCACCAAGCTTTCGACAGCCTCAGATGACCTTGCCGATGCCAATGCCAAACGCTATCAGTCTTATTTGTTGGCCGATATGCTGCGGCAAAGCTCGGATGACCTCACTCGTTTAGCGCGAACGTATGTGTTGACCGGCGAGAGCCGCTATGAACAACAATACTGGGATATTTTGGCAATTCGGAATGGCGAGAAACCGATGCCACAAGCGTATGAACGGATTTATTGGGATTTTGTCGCAGCCGGAGAAACCCAACCGCGCCCCAACGGACGGCAAGTACCCTTACTGGATTTGATGAAGGAAGCCGGTTTTTCTGAAGCAGAATTCGCCAAGCTGAACGAAGCCAAAGCCAATTCTGATGGACTGGTGAAAACAGAAACCATCGCCATGAATGCGATGAAGGGGAAATTTGAAGATGGCCAAGGGGGGTTTACTCGCACCGCCGATCCCGACCCAGTGCTGGCACAACGTCTGATGCACGATGCGGCCTATCACCGCGAAAAAGCCAAAATCATGAAGCCGGTGGATGAGTTTTTTGTTTTGCTCGACCAACGCACCCAAGGCGCGGTTGACCAAGCTGTTGCAGCAAAACAAACCGCAGAATGGTGGGTATGGACAGCGCTGGCCATCAATTTAATTGGTTTGGCTTTGGGTCTGTTGTATAGCTATCGCGTCTTACTGAATGTATTGGGCGGTGAACCGGCGGCGGTGTTAGAGGTGGTCAAACAAATTGCCGCCGGTAATTTACGCACCCCTGCCACTGCTGCCAAGAAAGACAGCCTGTTACACCACGTCCATCAGATGCAACATGCGTTGCGGCAAACCGTCAATCTGATTCAAAACAAGGCGCAAGAAGTGGATAGCGCCAGCAATGAGTTATCGTCCGTCACCGAACAAATCGGTACTGCGGCACAACAACAATCCCAATCCGCCGCCAGCATGGCCGCTTCGATGGAAGAGCTGAGTTCGAGTATTGAGCATGTTTCAGAACAAACGGACAGTGTCAGTGAGCGTTCTTTACACACCACAGAGCAAATTAACCAAGCGATTGAAGTGATTTTGCGTTTAGATCAAGAGATCAACAAAATTGCCAGTTTGGCTAGTGAATCGAATCAAACTGTCTCGCAGCTTGATGCCATGTCAGCACAGATTGCTTCTGTGGTCAGCATTATCCGTGACATCGCTGACCAAACCAATTTATTGGCGCTGAACGCGGCGATTGAAGCAGCACGGGCCGGTGAACAAGGGCGGGGGTTTGCTGTCGTAGCGGATGAAGTGCGGAAATTGGCCGAACGCACTGCCACAGCGACATTTGATATTCAAAACATGATTCAAAAAGTTACGAACTGCACCGCCCAAGCCAATCAATTAACGCAATCGCAATCAGCACAGGTGCATGTTGGCAGTCAGTTGGCACAAAGCGCTAAAGAGGTGATTGATGGGGTAACGAAAGAATCCAGCCACACCGTGCAATCGGTGCAACAGCTCAATCATTCATTCCGCGAACAATCCACTGTCAGCCATCAACTGGCACACCAAGTGGAACATATTGCCCAAATGAGTGAAGAGACGCATGCAGCGGTTAACCAAATCGCCCAAGCGGCAAGACGTTTGCGAGGCTTAGCGCATGATATGCACCATTCGTCTATGCAATTCCAAACTTAACCCCACATCGGCATAGACAGCACCACAAAAACAGAGAACAATCCCGTGTTATAAAAAATCCAACTACACTAAAGCATGGCTATTTTATGCCTTTGTGTAGAATGTTCAGTGGAACAAGGATCGTCATGGCTTCTGACACGGGATCTCCTTCAATTTGGGCAGCGGACGACACGCTCTCTTATGCATTGTTGTCCGTGCTTGTTTTTATCAGTTATTTCGTTGCGGCCAAAGCAGGGTTGGCAATGGCGTTTGTCCACGGCAATGTGTCTGCTGTCTGGCCGCCGTCTGGCATCGCTGTTGCTGCCTTGTTGTTATATGGTTGGAAAATCCTGCCGGTTCTCACCCTTGCCAATTTCCTCGTTACGCTCACCACCCCCACCCCATTTTGGATTTCACTCGGCATCGCCACCGGCAATACAGTTGAATATGCCTTGGCTTATCTGTTGCTGCATGTGTTGTGCCCTCAAAAAGATCATGGCCAATTCAATTCATTGCGCACTGTGTTGTGCCTATTGCCCTGTGCCATCTTTGCCCCAGCGCCAGCGGCCTTATTGGGTGCTTTAAGTTTGTGTTATGGCGCAATAGCTGGATGGAATTTGTATTGGGATATTGTGTTGACTTGGTGGTTAGGTGATGCGGTCGGTATGCTGTTGATTGCTCCAAGCTGTATCTTAGGATTTTCTTTGCTGGCCTATCTGCGTGGTTTATCAAAAGAAAAAGCCATCGAATTTTTTGCGCTGACACTCAGTGCCGTTTTTACGGCTTGGATCTTATTCGGCAATTTGTTTGCCTTTCCAGCCGGCACCCGTTCTGCTGCCTATGTGTTATTTCCTTTTATTATGTGGGGTGCGCTGCGTTTTCATCTGTTCGGTGCACTCAATGCTGCCTTAGCCATCTCGATTCCAGCCGTGATTGGCACTGCCCACGGTGTCGGTATTTTTAGTAGTGACAGCCAAACCGAAAGTTTATTACAGCTACAAGCTTTTATCGCTGTCTTAACCATGACGGGAATGATAGTAGCCAGTGCGCTGTATGAGCGGCAACAATCTGCCCGCTATGCTATTCAAACCGAGCGCCGGATTCGACAGCAAAATGCTGAACTACAGCGCTTAGCCGAAGTGTCAGCACATCATTTACAAGAACCTGTGCGCCGCCAAATTTCGTATGCCCAGCTTTTGGCTTATGCCATCGAGCACATGCCACCGCATAGCGACATTAACAAGGCCGACTTATTATTACCGATGCAGTTTATTGAGCAAGGCGCGACGCGTCAAAGAGCGTTATTGCATGATATTGAGCGCTTTCTTGCCGCAGGGACGGCCCTTGCCCCAGCACAGCCACAAGAAACACAACAGATACTCGAACAACTGCGCCAGCGGTTACACAGTATTTGCCAAGCCAAACAAGCCTGTCTTGAATTTGACCATTTACCACCGGTGTTAATTGATAAAAATCGATTGGAAGAGGTGTTTCACGAACTGATTAGCAACGCACTGCAACACGCCCACCCAACATCCGGCAAACTGTTACTCATCACGGTGTCAGCTCGTCAGGCGGGGCAGCGGGTATATTTTCGAGTGGAAGACAATGGCCAAGGCATTGCTCCGGCCTATCGCGCTAAAATTTTTGCCGTATTTGAAACAGTGAATCCACACACCACCGGCACCGGCATTGGCCTTGCCATTGTGCGGCGGATTGTCGAAAGTGTGGATGGACATATCAGCTGCCACAGTACCCCCACCGGCGGCTGCCGTTTTAGTTTTGACCTACCAGCCGCCTCGGTGCCATCAAGACATTAAATGATGCGGCAGACGGAAAAAGGCGATTGCTTGCCGCAGTTGATTGGCTAAGGATTCGAGTTGTTCTGCTGCCACTGCATTATGTTGCGTCGAGGCGTTGGTCTGCTCGGCCATGCTGGCGATGTAACCAACGTGGTTGGCAATTTCAGTGGCTGTGCTAACTTGTTCGCGTGTCATCACCGCCACATCGCGCACCTTATTGAGCGAATCGAGAGCTTGGCGGTGAATTTCGACCAACATCGCCGAGGCCGATTGTGCCCGCGCCAACCCTTTTTCCACTTGCGGATTCACTGCCGCCATTGCTTCAACTGCAGAATGGGTTTCGAATTGAATGGTCTCAATCATTCGGCCAATTTCCGTCGTCGCCGATGCGGTACGCTCAGCCAATTTCCGCACTTCATCCGCCACCACGGCAAAACCACGCCCTTGTTCACCAGCGCGAGCAGCTTCAATCGCCGCATTCAGGGCCAATAAATTGGTTTGGTCAGCAATCTCTTTAATCACATTAGCAATTCCGCCAATGTCTTGTGAGTGCTGGAACAAAGTTTGAATTTGTTGTGTTGATTGGCTCACGGTTTGAGAGATTAAATCCATCTCAACAGCCGTTTCTCTCACCAGTTTTTCACCATCTTCTGCTAATTTGGCCGTTTGCTGTGAGTTTTCTTCAGTATAACCAACGGTTTGCGATACTTCGCTAATACTGGTTTTTAGCTGTTCGAGCGAAGCAGCCGAGGCCGCCGTCGCTTGGGCCTGATGATAGGATGCGGAGCCAATTTCACGCGCTGCAGTCGCAACCTCTTTGGCACCACCGGATAAAGACCCTGCCATCTGGGTGATTTGTTGAAAAACATGGCCAAGTTTTTGTTGCATTGTGGCCATCGCGGCCAGCAAATTTTCAGTCGTCGAAGCGGAAACGGATAGCGGTTGTGTTAAATCACCGTGAGCAATACGGGTGGCTGTCGCTGTGGCATGGCTGGGCTCACCCCCCAGCGGTTTTAACACCAAACGACTGAGTAACACCATCAGCAAACCGATAATCACCACACAAGCAACCACCCCAGCCAAAGTAATCATCAACGCACGTTGTCGCACCATGTCAACCGCCTCGGCTCGAGGATAGGCAGCCAACACCGAAAATCCCCACTTATCGAACTGATAGCGCGAGATGTCCCAACCGGTGTTCTCTTTCAACAACGTTTGGACTTGCTCATCACTGACATGACCAGAGCGAAATCTGACTTTGCTTTGATAATCCAAAATCGCCATAAAGCCGGTATTCAACAAGCGGCTTTTATCCACCACTTCTTGTACGGCTGCCATGTCGATTTTGTAACCGACATACCAAATCCCAATTACCTGACCTTGGTTATCACGAATCGGCTCATAGCCGGTTAAGAAAGGGTTACCAAGAATATCAACGAGACCATAAAAGGCCTGCCCTTGCCGAATGGCAGCAATCGCCTTGCCTTTTGGGTCGAGAATCGTCCCGATAGCACGCTCGTTGTCTTTTTTAACATTGGTGGCAATACGAACGAACTCATCACCGTTTTTCACAAACAATGTGGCGGTCCCCCCGGCAATTTTGGTCACACCATCGACCAAGGCATAGTGTGCCGCTTGTGGCTGTGTACCAAATAGCAAATTGGGAACGGTTTTATCTTTGATGGGTACGCTATCACCAAGCGATGCCGGCCCGAGTGCTTCACCTCGTTCAATCAACAATCGCATGGCACTTTTCACCTGCTCACTGACTAAAGCATCAGTGACGGTCAGCACTTGCCGAGTCGTGTCGAGTTGTTGTTTGGCTTTCGCTGCAATCTCATGCTCAATTTGTTGAGTTTCAATCATGGAAAACAACACCGTGCCACTGAACACGGTCAATAAAATCAGTGCCGAGACATACAGCGCAAAGCGTTTGCGTAGGGTCATGTTAAATCCTGTCAAACAGAAACCAGCCAAAACAACTTATAAGAACATAAATTGTTTACGATTTGATGCGAAAAACCAGCATATTGCGCAGTTTTGCGGAATCTATCGCACACTTTGCATTTCTTATTTGATATGAATCAGAAATAACCCGCAATGAGAGGATAAAAAATAGGCCATCTGTTTAACAGATAGCCTATTTTATTAAAATAGTTTTTTATTTGTACTAATTGTTAACGTGGCCAGACGGACTTTAGATGAGGATTAGGACGTTCAGCATCTTGCAATGGATAGGGGTCAGCAACATAGCCGGGGCCTTTCATCACCAACACAATAAACGCACCCAAGGCCACGGTAAACAATACCGTCCAATACAAAATCAGCAGGCTAATCAAGAAAATATCAGTCGAAATCAGCGCTTGTTCACCCGACAGCGGCCATGACCAGCCATACCACAACCGCATCAACACCGCTGGCAATAGAAAAGCAGCACTGCCACCCAGTGTTAATTTGGGCATCGCCCGTAAGACTTCGCGCTCAATACCCGAGGGCGAGGGAGGAAACTGCGGTAGCCGATTAAATAATCCAGACATGGTCTTTCCCCTGCAGTTTTGTGGCTTTCAATAGACGCATAGTAGAAATAATCATCACTATTTGTCAATAACAAATCATGGACAAAAAATTTTGCAAAATTGACTAAATCAAAACCGCAAATTAACTTTCCAGCCGTTACATTTAATGGAAACTTACTTTGCTATTTTTTCACCATGTAAATAACATTACCTCAATAAAACAACAGATTAAACGAACCAATCAGCTGGCACAGGTTTTGATTGTCCAAGCGACTCTGTAACAAACGAAGGGGCGAGCATGGCAGCGCCACGCATTGTGGTTTTGGGCTTGGGCAATTTATTGTGGGCGGATGAGGGGTTTGGGGTGCGGTTGGCAGAACAACTGTACGCCAACTATGAATGGCCAGCCCAAGTTGACATCATTGATGGGGGCACACAAGGCTTGTTATTGCTGCCATACGTCGAAGAAGCCGACTGTTTATTGATTTTAGACGCGATTGATTTTGGCCTACCGCCGGCCACCTTACAGGTCTTCCATAATCAGGCCGTCCCAGCTTATTTGACTGCCAAAAAAATGAGTTTGCATCAAACCGGTTTTTCTGAGGTATTGGCACTTGCCGAATTGAAAGGCAGTTTACCAGCAGAAATTACCTTATTAGGGATGCAGCCAGAGATCTTGGAAGATTACGGTGGCAGCCTGTCGCCTTCGGTGCGGGCCTTGTTACCACAGGCCTTAACACAAGCACTGACTATTTTAGGCAATTGGGGTATCGAGATTCGTCCCTGTGCACAACCACAGGCACGCCTGAACGATGCCAGCCTTGAATTAAACCGCTATGAACAAGAACGTCCCTCGGCAGAACAAGCCTGTCGGGTGGGTGATGCGCGGGTATTAGAGCGGGGTTAGAACAAGATGTGCATGGGTATTCCAATGCAAGTCGTGGCGGTGAACGCGGGATTGGCCTTGTGTCAACGCGAAGACCAGAGCCAGCATCAAATTGATTTAAGTCTTGTTGGCCAAGTTGAGGTCGGAGATTGGGTATTGGTCTTTACCGGCGCGGCGATGGAAGTGATCAGTCCAGAACGAGCACAACAGATTCAACAAGCCTTGTCGGGTTTAGCCGCCTTATTACGCGGTGAGGCTTTACCAGATGAGGCGTTTGCTGATTTATGCCACCGCGAGCCACAGCTCCCGCCACACTTACAACGACAATAAGGAATATAAACAGCATGGCAATAGATGAAAGCATGATGGCCACGCGCTGGCAGGGCTTAGGTTATCAGGCCCTAACCACTACCACATTAGATCAAATCGTGGCTGAACAAGTGCAGGGTATCTGGCTGATTTTGACCACCGACCCTAAACAGGTGCCAGAGGTTTTTGACTATGCAGTGATTTTGCCCGAAGTGTGGAAACACTTAGGCCATCCCGACGCGCCAATCTATTGGGCGACCCCGAATGACAGCCGCAGCATTGCCCAACGCTATGGTGTATTGAAATTTCCGGCGTTGCTGCGGTTGCGGCCAGAGGGCTATGTTGGTGCGTTAATCAGTGTGTTGGATTGGCCGGAAATGGTAGAACGGGTGGCCTATTTAGCACAGGCGCCCGTGTCACGTCCGCCCAGTATCGGCATTGCCGTCCGCGCCAACCACGGGAGCTGCCAAGCATGATGCAATTTCAAGGTATCCCACTGGTCACGCTCGGCCCAGGGTCGCAGCCGGTGGAAGAGGATTTGCACTATATGGCGCTACCGCGCGAGGTAGATAGCTTTGCCATGCCATATTTGCCGACTGCAGAAGAAACCACTGAACTGTCGGCGGCAAAAGCTGTTTTGGCCTCGCTGATCGAGCAGATGGCAGACGGCAAAGCAACAGCTTATGCGACGGTTGACCATTTAGATGCTGCCAACCGTACTTTATTGGCACAGGTATTAGGGGAAGGCGAGGTCAGCGCGCGCGTGAAATACCTAAATGGCCACGAACTGTGTATTCAAGAATCGGTATTCGCTGGCATCTGGCGGGTGTTGCAATACGATAGCGCAGGGCAGTTGCTTGCTGATTGGGTAGAAGCCAGCGATATCCCCTGTGCGGTCTGGCAACAAGCGGCTGCTTTTGCCAACACAACCTTCACTCCGCTTGCCATCGGTGAAGCCTGTTTGATGAATGCGCCAGCGGTGATTCATGAATTGGCACAACGCGTTGTTAGCTATCGCTCAGCTGAAGACGATCATGTCATCAATTTGAGTTTATTACCGATGACGCCAGAAGACATGGCCTATATCGACGCTCATCTTGGCGGTGGGAATAGCGGTGTATTTTCGCGTGGTTATGGAAAATGCCGTGTGATGAGCACCCAGCTACAGCATGTTTGGCGAGTGCAATACTTCAACGGAATGAATCAAGTTTTATTGGACACGATTGAAATATGTCGTATTCCAGATGTGGTATTAGCAGCGGAAGAAGATCGACAAGACGCTAAACAGCGCTTGCAAGAGGCTTTAGCGTGGCTCAACGGGGTGGCACATGACTGAACAATTTGAAGGCAGTTATCTTGGTCGTGATGAACGACTCGACCCACACAGTCGTTTAGAGTGCAAAATCTGCTGGTGGATCTATGACCCTGCCGAAGGCGATGCAGTGTGGCAAATTCCAGCGGGCACCCCTTTTTACAATCTTCCCCCGCACTGGCAATGTCCGGTGTGTGATGGTGATAAATCACAGTTTATGGTGTTGGCGTGAGTGTAGAGATACGAGTCCTAGAACGGGTGTTTGTGGGGATTCAACACACAAGGATGCAAGGGCTAGACGAATTGCTCAATCCGCTGTTGCAGGTTGAAGCGGTGGGTTTTCGATATTGGCAAGGTTGGCGGGTGGGGGTGTTGATTACGCCGTGGTTTATGAACTTGATGATTTTACCGGATAGCCGGCCTTTGCCGGCACGCGGCGAAGGAGAGACGGCGTATGTATTGGAATTACCAGAAGGCGCAATAGCGTTTCTGTTTGGCCATGAACGCGAGTTGGGAGATTACCTGATGTGCTCGCTGTTTTCTCCGGTGAAAGAGTTTGCCGATCAACAAACCGCACGCCTTGCGGCACAAGAAGTATTGAAATTGTTATTCACTGATCAACCCGCAGAGCCGGTGCCGGATTTAAGCCGGCGGCGGTTTTTTGGTTTGCGGGGGTAGCCATTGTGCCAAATCTCCATCGGCTTGAGGTTCACTGCATCGACAAGGCCTATTTCACACAATGGCATCGCCTAGACATCGAGCGCAGTTTTATTGGTCAACACAAAAAAGACGTGCTTAACCAAATTCCGCATTGGTTTGGTGTGTGTAAAAACGCACAGACTTGGGCGGCGCGGTTAGCGTTGGGCGAGGTGGCGGCGGACAGTCCACCGCCGGCAGCGTTGGGTTATGAATTGGCATGGGAAACCCTGCGGCGGTGGTTGTTAAATTGGTGTGAGGTGGTTGAGGACGGCAAAAGCGCGGTGGGGGTGCAAAAGCTGGGTCGGGCGCAAAGCGTGGCGGATTTGATTGTTCTGACGGAAGAAGAGGTATTGCAAGACAAGTTGGCCAATGCCTTGGGGCGTGATGTAGCGGGGTGGGAGGCATGGGCGGCGGCTGGACAAAGTGCATTAGCGAGGGCCTTGGGCTGGTGGTTGGGACAAAGGGGAGAAACGGGTGTTGTGCTTTGTGATTGGCGTGAGGCGGCGCCGTTTTACCCACTTTCTGATGCTTGGCGTGGTGGGGTGTTGTCGTACCAAGGGCCGGCGGTGGAGGTATCGGCGCTTGCTCGCTACCAAACCCAATTACAACCGTGGCTTGTGGCGGGGAAATACAGCGCGGCGCGGTTGTTAGCGCGAATCATGCGCTTGTTGGCGGTGTTGGCTGGAGAGGGGGTGTATTGCAAGGTGGTGGGTGGGGCACACCAACAGCTTGCTTTGGTGGAAACGGCGCGAGGGCCGTTATTGCACTATGCCGCGCTGTCGCCAGAGGGCTGGGTGCAGTCTTATCACATTGTCCCGCCGACACTTTGGCACAGCCATCGTACAGGGGCGATTTCGCAGGCGGTGGCGGGGGGAGATCGCCAATGGGCAGGGCAGCGGGTGTTGCTAATCGATCCCTGTGTTGAGTATGTATTTTGTGGTTTTGATGAGGGCAATCATGCATGAGATGTCGTTAGCCGAGGGGGTGTTGACGCTGTTAGAGACACAGGCACAACAACAAAACTTCAAGCGGGTGAAGCAGGTGTGGTTGCGGATTGGGGCGTTGGCGGGGGTGGAGGTGTCGTCGCTGACTTTTTGTTTGGATGTGGTGTTACAGGGCAGCCTTGCTGATGGGGCGGTGGTGCATGTGTTACACGAGGCGGGCCGAGGGTGGTGTTTGCCGTGTGGTGAGGCGGTGACGGTGGCGAATCGGTTTGATGCGTGTCCGAAGTGTGGTGGGTATCAGATTCAGATTACCGGCGGTGATGAGATGCAGGTGGTGGAATTGGAAGTGGATTAGCCGTGGTGGGTGTGGCGGTTGGATGTGGATAGCACAAGGGATAAGAACGCGATGTGTACGATCTGTGGTTGTGGGCCGGATGAGGTCAAGATTGAAAAAGTTGGGGTGAGATATCCGTATGCCGGTCGGCGGGTGAAGCAAGTCGAGGCGGTGTTGCCGGCGGTATCAGAAAACGGGGGGGTGTGCGTTCATGGGTATGGAGAAGGAGAGGCGGGGGGGTCGGTGGTGGGGTTGAGCCAATCGAGGATGGTTCGGTTGGAGCAATCGTTGTTGGCAAAAAATCAGGAGTATGCAGACCGCAACCGAGGGTGGTTAGAGGGGTTGGGGGTGTTGTCGTTGAATTTGGTGTCGAGTCCGGGTTCTGGCAAAACGACATTGTTGGTGGAGACGATTCGGCGATGGCAGGCGCGGACGCCGTTGATGGTGATTGAAGGAGACCAACAGACCAGCCACGACGCGGAGCGGATTCGGGCGGCGGGGGCGGCGGCGTTGCAGATTAACACCGGCAAGGGTTGTCATTTAGATGCAGCGATGATTGAGCAGGCGTTGCAGCAATTGGCTGTGCCAAAGAACAGTGTGTTGATGATTGAAAACGTGGGGAATTTGGTGTGTCCGGCGGGGTTTGATTTGGGGGAACGGCATAAGGTGGCGATTTTGTCGGTGACCGAGGGGGCAGAGAAGCCGTTGAAATACCCAGATTTGTTTGCGGCGGCGGCGGTGATGGTGGTGAACAAGGTCGATTTGTTGCCGTATGTGGATTTTGATGTGGCGCAGTGTGTGGCGTATGCGCGGCGGGTGAATCCGGCGTTGGAGGTGATGTTGGTGTCGGCGAGAACGGGCGAGGGGATGGCGGATTGGTTGGGGTGGTTGGAACGGCAACAGCAGCAGATGCGGGTGTGATGAGACAGCGGTGGCGGGGGTGGGTGTCGGGTCGGGTGCAGGGTGTGGGGTTTCGGCCTTATGTCTGGCGGTTGGCGGTGGCGTTGGATTTAGTGGGATGGGTGGCGAATACGGCGCGGGGGGTGGAGCTGGAGGTTGAAGGCGACGCGGCGGCGCTGGCGGCATGGTGGGTGCGGTTTGGGGTGGCGTTGCCGCCGTTGGCGGTGATTGAGGCGCAAGGTTGGCAGGCGGTGGCGTGTCAGCCGGCGGTGGGGTTTGTGATTGTGCCGACCGAGGGGGCGCAGGGGCAGTTGAGTGTGCCGGCGGATATGGCACCGTGTGCGGCTTGTGTGGCGGAGATGTTCGGCGAGGGCGGGCGACATCATCACCATCCGTTTGTGAACTGCACGCACTGTGGGCCGCGTTATAGCGTGGTGACGGCGTTGCCCTACCATCGAGCGCATACCACCTTGGCGGAATTTGCCCAATGTCCGGCTTGCCAAGCGGCGTATGAATCCCCTGCCGACCGGCGTTTTCATGCGGAGCCGAATTGTTGTGTCGATTGTGGGCCGGTGGCGTGGTTTGAGGATGGCGAGGGGCGGCGGCAGGCGGGTGATGCGGTGGCACAGGCGGCGGCGGTGATTGCTGGTGGGGGGGTGTTGTTACTGAAAAGTGCCGGTGGGTTTCATTTGGTGTGTGATGCGACACAGGCGGCGGCGGTGGCGCGGATACGGGCATGGAAACAGCGACCGCGTAAGCCGTTGGCGGTGATGGTGGTGAATGAGGCCAGTGCGCGGCGTTATGTCGTGTGTTCGGCGGCGGCGGCACAGCGGTTGAATGATTTAAGCCGGCCTGTGGTGTTGTTACCAAAAACAGCGGCGGGGGCGGCATTGCCAGCGGTGGCACCGGCGCAGCGGCATTTGGGGGTGTTTTTGCCGGTGACACCATTGCATTACTTGTTGTTTCACCATGCTGCAGGGCAACCGGCGGGGCAGGGGTGGTTGGATTGTGGGTGGCCGATGGTGTGGGTGATGACCAGTGCCAATCCAAAGGGGGCACCGGTGGTGATTGACAATGCGGCGGCGCGGGCGGGGTTTGGTGGGGTGGTGGATGGGATGTTGTTGCATGACCGACCGATTGCACAGCGGGTGGATGACAGTGTGGAGCAGTGGTTGGCGGATCGGCCTCGGGTGATACGGCGGGCGCGGGGGCATGTGCCGTTGCCGCAGCGGTTGTTGCCGGCGGTGGCGGTGGCGGGGGCGGGGTTGATTGCCACGGGCAGTTTTTTAAAAAACGCGCCGTGTGTGGTGAATGATGGGCAGGCGGTGGTGGGCAGTCATGTGGGTGATTTGCAGCATCCGGCGGCGTGTGAGGCGTTGGTGGAGAGTGTTGAACGCTTGTGGCAGTGGCAGGCGGGGACAGCGGCGCCGCGTTTGGTGGTGTCGGATTGGGGGCAGCATTTTGCCGCCAGTTATGGCCAGCAGTTGGCGGCGCGGTGGGGGGTGCCTTATTTGGCGGTGCAACATCATCATGCCCATGTTGCGGCGGTGTGTGCGGAGCATGGTTTGGTGGGGCCGGTGTTGGGGGTGGCGTTGGATGGGTTTGGTTTGGGTGAGGCGGGGCAGGCGTGGGGCGGTGAGTTGTTGTGGGTGAAGGGGGCGCGGTTTGAACGCTGTGGTCAGTTGGCACCGTTGACGTTGTTGGGGGGGGATGCGGCCACACGCGAGCCGTGGCGGTTGGCGGTGGCGTGGTTGTGGGAGCAGGGCTTGATGGCGGAGGTGGATCAGCGATTTGCTGCCTATGCCGCGCATTTGCCGTTGTTACATCAGCAATGGTCGCGCCGCTTGCATTGTCCGACGAGCAGCAGCATGGGGCGTTATTTTGATTTGGTGGCGGCGTTGGCGGGGTTTGTTGGGCCGGTGGAGGAGGAAGGCGAGGCGGCGCAGTGGTTAGAGAATTTGGCGGGTGAGCCGGTGGCGGCGGCGGCGGCGGTGCCGATGGTGGGGGAAGTTTTGTCATTGACACCGTTGTTGCAGCAGCTGTTGACGGTGGCAGAGCCGGCGGCGATGGCGCGGCAGTGGCATGAGCAGTTGGTGGCGGCATTGGCGGGGTGGGTGTTGGCGGCGGTGGAACGGACGGGGGAAAAGCGGGTGGTGTTGGCGGGGGGGTGTTTGGTGAATGGTTGGTTGGCGTTAAGCCTGCGGCAGGGGTTGGTGGCGGCGGGGTGTGAGGTGTGGTTGGCGGAGCGTTATCCGTGTGGGGATGGAGGATTGGCGTTGGGTCAGGCGTGGGTGGGTCAACAGCGGTTAGCTGAGGGGATGGCGGAATGTGTTTAGCGTTGCCGGTGCGGATTATTGAGCGGTGGGGGGTGGATCGCGCTAAGGCGGAGATTGAAGGCGTGGTGCGGGAGATTTCGGTGGCGTTGGTGCCAGAGGTGGACGTGGGGGAGTATGTGATTTTGCATGTCGGTTATGCCATTGCGCGGTTGGATGTGGCGGAGGCAGAGCGGACGTTGGCGTTGATGGCGCAGTGGGCACGGGGTGAGGGTGGTCTATGAAGTATGTGGATGCGTTTCGCCAAGGGGATGTGGCGCGGGGCTTGGCGGCGCGGATTGCCGAGGCGGTGCAAGTGGGGCGTGAGTATCGTTTGATGGAGTTTTGTGGGGGACATACTCATGCCATTGCGCGGTATGGTTTGGCGGCGTTGTTGCCGCCGGCGGTTCGTTTGATTCATGGCCCGGGTTGTCCGGTGTGTGTGTTGCCGGTGGGTCGGATTGATTCGGCGATTGAGCTGGTGTTAACGCATGGGGTGATTTTGTGCAGTTATGGTGATGCCTTGCGCGTCCCCGCCAGCGGGGGGATGAATTTGTTGCAGGCGCGGGCACGGGCGCGGTCGGGGGGTGAGGTACGCACGGTGTATTCGACTGAGGATGCGTTGGCGGTGGCGCGGGCGCATCCGACACGGCAGGTGGTGTTTTTTGCGATTGGGTTTGAAACGACCACACCGGCGACAGCGTTGGCGTTGCGGCAGGCCGAGGCGGAGGGGCTGAGGAATTTTTCGGTGTTTTGTAATCACGTTTTAACGCCACCGGCCATGACGCATTTGTTGTTGGGTGAGGGTGGGGCGGGGTTGGATGGTTTTATTGGGCCGTCGCATGTGAGTGCTTTGATTGGCAGTGAGGCGTATGCGGGGGTGGCGGCGCAGTTTGCTAAGCCGGTGGTGATTGCGGGTTTTGAGCCGTTGGATGTGTTGATGTCGGTGTGGATGTTGGTGGAGCAGATTAACGCGGGTCGCTACGAAGTGCAGACGCAGTTCTCCCGCGCGGTGTCTCCCGAGGGTAATGCGGTGGCGCGCCGGTTAATTGCGGATACCTTTTGTTTGCGTCCGGCTTTTGAGTGGCGGGGGTTGGGTTCGTTGCCGTTGTCGGCTTTGGCTTTGGCTCGGCGTTATGCCGCTTTTGATGCCGAGGTGCGTTTTGATTTGGCTTATCGGGCTGTGCCTGATCATAAGGCGTGTGAGTGTGCGGCTATTTTGCGTGGGGTGCGTCATCCTCGGGAGTGTAAGGTGTTTGCTAAGGCGTGTTTCCCGCATCATCCCTTGGGGGCCTGTATGGTGTCGAGTGAGGGCGCGTGTGCAGCGCATTTTCAGTATGGGCGGTTTGTTGAGGCAGGGGAGGCGGCGCTGTGAGTGCGGTTTTTGATCGGTTGGATTTTGTGAATGGCCATGTGGATTTGGCCATGGGCAGCGGCGGCAGGGCATCGGCATTGTTGATCGAGCAGTTGTTTTATCCTGCTTTTGATAATCCCATTTTGCGACAAGGCAACGATCAGGCTGTTGTTTTGGGGGGAGGCGGGCGGATGGCCTTGAGCACAGATTGTCATGTGGTGTCGCCTTTGTTTTTTCCAGGGGGGGATATTGGCAGTTTGGCGGTGCATGGCACAGTCAATGATTTGGCGATGGGCGGCGCACAGCCTTTGTTTTTAACCCTCGGCTTTGTCATCGAGGAGGGCTTGCCATTGGCCGATCTCCGCCGCATCGTCCTTTCCATCGCCTCAGCCGCTCATGATGCTTCTGTTCAGGTGGTGGGGGGGGATACTAAGGTGGTAGAGCGGGGGCACGCCGATGGCTTGTTTGTGACATCGACTGGCTTGGGGGTGGTGCCAGAGGGCGTTGTGTTGTCGGGGGATGCTGCGCGGGTGGGTGATGTGGTGTTGGTGTCGGGGTCAATGGGGGATCATGGCATGGCGGTGTTGTCGCAGCGCCATGGCTTGGCTTTTTCAAGCCCTATTGTTTCAGATTCTGCGCCGCTACATAACATCGCTTCTGCTTTGATTTCTGCATGTCCGTCTTTGCGCTTGATGCGTGATCCAACGCGGGGGGGATTGGCCACGACATTGAATGAGTTGGCGCAGCAGTCGGGGGTGGGAATGGTGTTGGATGAAGCGGCAATTCCGGTATCTGCTTCAGTTCGTGCGGCATGTGAGGCGTTGGGAATTGATCCTTTGTATGTGGCAAATGAGGGTAAGTTGGTGGCTGTGTGTGGGCCGGAGGATGCTGAACGGGCTTTAGAGACGTTGCGCGCACATCCGCTTGGGCGGCAGGCGGCACAGATTGGTGAGGTGGTGGCCGATCCCCATCGTTTTGTTCGGTTGCGGTCGTCTTTCGGCGGGGTGCGCCTTTTAGATTGGCTATTTTCTGATCAGTTACCCAGGATTTGTTAATTCGTGATGTCTTCCTTGTGCACTGTCTTGTTGGTGGATGATGAGCCTCGTTCTTTACAGGCGCTTTGCCGTTGTTTGGAGGACGATTTCCATGTCCTTTCGGCTTCGAGTGTTGAGCAAGCTTTTCGGTTTCTTGAAGCCGAGTTTGTTCATGTCGTCATTTCCGATCAGCGTATGCCTCTTGTCAGCGGTGTGGCGTTTTTGCGTGAGGTTCGTGAGCGTTTTCCTCAGGTCGTTCGGATTATTTTGTCTGGCTATACCGATCAGGCGGATATCATTTCTGCAATCAATGAAGCCGGCATTTATCAGTATTTGTTGAAACCTTGGCATCCAGAGAGTTTGTTGTTAACCGTCCAAGGCGCCGCCGAGCTCTTTCGCTTGCAGCAGGAGAATGAGTTGCTCAATATCGAGCTCCGTGCCTCTACCCCTTGGTTGCAACAGCGCGTTGAGCAAAAACGCCACGAATTGCGCTCGCGCCACGCCATGGCAAAGGTGATCCGTGCAACAGATAGCCCACTGCATCAGGTGTGTGCTTTGCTGGAGCGGGTGGCAGGGTTTGATATTTCGGTGTTGATTGAGGGTGAGTCGGGTGTAGGCAAGGAGCTATTAGCACGCGCTTTGCACTATGCCAGCCATCGCAAAGAACGCCCTTTTGTGGTCGAAAATTGCGCCGCGATGCCGCAGCACCTATTAGAAAGTGAGTTGTTTGGCCACAAACGCGGTGCTTTTACTGGGGCCTATCAAGATCATATCGGTTTGTTCCAACGCGCCGACGGCGGCACTGTTTTTTTGGATGAAATTGGCGAAACTTCTCCCGTATTCCAAGCCAAATTGTTGCGGGTGTTACAGGAAGGTGAAATTCGCCCTGTTGGTAGCAATCGCCCGCTTAAGGTTGATGTCCGCGTTGTCTCTGCCACCAATAAAAAGTTACTCGATTTGGTTGCACAGGGACGATTCCGCGAAGATCTGTATTACCGCCTGTCGGCTTTTTCTGTTTGTGTTCCTCCATTACGAGAACGACCGCAAGATATTCCCCTGATTGCCGAGTCGCTGTTACAGGAAGCGCGCCAGCTCTATCAACGGCCTCAATTACAGTTAAGCCCAGAAACACTCACCGCGTTGTGCCAATATGATTGGCCCGGTAATGTGCGACAGTTACGCAATGAGTTATATCGTATGCTGGTGTTGGCGGATGATGATATGTTGCATCTCGATGCCTTATCGCCATCTGTCCGATTGACCACCGAGGCCAGCACAGCCGCTGTTGGCTATGAATGGTTTGGTGAGCTGAATGGCGATTTACGCGCTCGCCTTGATGTCTTAGAAAAACATATTTTACAAGATGCCCTGCAACGCCACCGCTGGAATAAAACCCGTGCCGCGCAAGAGCTGGGGTTATCTCGGGTCGGCCTACGCAGTAAGCTGGCACGACATGGATTAATTTGAGATGGCAATTCGTTTATTGTGGTTGCAATCTGGTGGGTGTGGTGGCTGCACCTTATCGTTGCTATGTGCAGAACAACCCGATTGTTTCACCGCATTGGATAACTTGGGGATTGAGCTTTGTTATCACCCCAGCCTTACCTCGGTCAGCGGTAACGGCACAGAAGCGTTGTTTCTCCATCATATCGAACACGGTCTGGATATTCTGTGTGTAGAAGGAGCGGCGATGTTGGGGGGTGAGGGACGGTTTCATGTCAGTGGCCCACAACAACACCCTTTCCACCACTGGATCACCGCGCTTGCCCACCAAGCACGCTATGTGGTTGCAGTCGGCACCTGTGCTGCCTATGGTGGCATCACCGCAGCGGGGGACAACCTGACAGGTGCCACAGGTTTGGCGTATGCCGATTATCATGCAGGTGGGCTGTTGGGTGCCGCATTTGTCAGTCAAGCCGGTTTACCAGTCATCAATTTAGCCGGCTGTCCCACTCACCCAAATTGGGTTTTAGAAACGCTTGGTTTGTTAGCACATGATGCACTCACAGCATCCGATCTTGATCCCATTGGCCGACCACGCTTTTATGCAGATAAATTAGTTCATCACGGCTGCGATAAAAACGAGTTTTATGAATTTAAAGCCAGTGCCGAGAGTGTTGGTCAACAAGGGTGTTTAATGGAATTTGTTGGTTGCAAGGGCACGCAGGCTCATGCAGATTGCAATATCCGCCCGTGGAATGGCGAGGGCTCTTGTCTCACCGCAGGGTATCCGTGTATCAACTGCACAGCGCCAGATTTTGCCAACCCAGGGCATGGTTTTTTTGAAACCCCTAAAGTGGCTGGTTTTCCTGTTGGTCTGCCAACCGATATGCCTAAAGCGTGGTTTGTCGCGCTGTCAACTCTCTCAAAATCCGCCACACCACCGCGTGTCAAACACAATGCCACCGCCGACCGCCTTATCACGCCGCCATCGCTGCCGCAGAAAAGTAAAACTTGAACCGTCGGTTAATTGTAAACTTCATTTTTCCTTTGTTTTTGCGTGGAGCATGGAATAGGAAAAAAGATTTAATTAACAATTAAAAATAATCTCTATCAAAAAAACCAATTTTTCTTGCCTGAAAAGCAAAATAGTTTTCAATTTATCTGCACATCAAGCCATGGTTGCCACAATCAATTAAATTTCATTTGGCAACGAATCCGTTACAATCCCTCCGCTGATCTAGTACAAATTTTCAACGACTTAGTCTTGACAAGTCGCTGTTCTGTTAGGAAGTCATGGAATGCCTGTCTTAACGTGGTTATTACTTGGCACGGTACTGTGTTCGCTGCTTGGGATGTGGTTGCTGTTTTGCTGTTGGCGACAGCGGGGGCGAGTCTTGCAGTGGCTAGATGCGTGTCCTGAAGCGGTGTTGGTCGTGGGACGAGATGGCAAAATCCGCTATGCCAATCATCTCGCCTGTGAGCTCAGCGGTGGGCTCAGTATCGACCAGCTAAAAGGCCGTCCACTGGCCGATTTTATTCCACATTATGGTGATGGACATGGGCCAGTGTGGGAGGCATTATTTTTTGCTGGGGAAAGCCGCGCACATGGCAGCTTGGGCATCAAAACTTGGTTAAATCAACAACAACACAGTTGTGAAGTCCACATTCAGGCTACCTCGTTACCAGAACGCAAGGCAGTGGTGTTTTTATTGCGCCCAGCCAATCAAGAGCTGTTTCCACATCCGCAACGCTATTTAGCAGAAAAACTCCTACAGACTGCCGAGCAAGATGCAGGACTGGGTTCTTGGGTATTACATATTGATAGCGGCAAATTAGATTGGAGTGTGACTGTCCACGACATATTTGGTACGGATCCGGATAGTTTTCATCCAACAGAAGAACGCTATTTTGCCTGTGTCCATCCACAAGACCGCCTACGGGTGCGGCAAGAGCTCGATCATTACATGGCATTGGGACAACCATTTGATGTGGAATATCGGATTGTTCGTCCTGATGGCAGTATTCGCCATTTATTAGAACGCAATCATGTCCATTACTGTAATGATGGGTCGATGGATTACCTATTTGGTACGGTCATTGATATGACCAAACAGAAGCAGTTACAGGAGCAATTACAACTGTCACAGCTGGCGGTTGAGCATTGCTCAGAAGGTATTGCGTTGAGCGATAACAAATTACATTGGCTGTCATTAAACCCAGCTTTATGTCAGATGTTGGGACAAGATGACTGGCCAGCGGATCAGCCCTTGCCCTTGCGACAACAGCAAACACTCTTAACACTGTTTGAACTGCAAAATCTACTGGCAGGGGAATCCCATTGGCAGGGAGAGTTAACCTTAGCGCCCCCCAACCGCCAGCCCTGTGCCGTGTGGTGTTCTGCGACACGTGTGGTCGATAAACAGCAGGTGGTACGTTGGGTTTGGATTTTCACCGATATTCGGCGCATTAAAGAAGTCGAAGCACGTTTACACAATCTGGCCTTTCACGACACCCTCACTGGTTTGGCGAATCGCAGTTTATTTAACGAACAACTGCGACAAGCCATGCAACAAGCACGCGAACAGCACAAGCCGTTAGCGATTGCCTTTATTGATTTGAATGGTTTTAAGAAAATCAATGATTTATTGGGACATGAAGCGGGGGATGATGTGTTATGTGAAGTGGCGCATCGTTTACAACAGGCCTGTCGGCAACAAGATATGGTCTGTCGCTGGGGGGGCGATGAGTTTGCCTTATTACTGCCGCAGTGTGAATTAGGGCCGGAGTTAGACGAATTATTGTCTCGGCTGCAAAGCAGCGTTGCCCTGTTGCGGCAATATCAGGGGCGGCTGTTGCCGGTCACGGCCAGCATGGGCGTGGCTTTATATCCCGACAGCGCCCAAACTGCAGAAGCGTTAATGAAACGCGCTGATGAAGCGATGTATCGTGCCAAGGGTGAATCGGGACGGCGGATTTGGATTGATGATGGCCGACAACTCACCACCCTCACCCCAACCGCCTATCCCCTACCGCAGTCTTAAAGCGATTACAACAATTGTTTGCCGCGTACCAAGTCCATCACTTGGCTGGGATTGAGGCCTTGGGCGCGTTGTTGAATCTGCGGCAATGATTGAGCCTGTAGCTGTTTCGCTGAACCTAATAGACCTTGGAAACTATCGCGCAAGGTCGCGCTATTCATGGTTCGGCCACCGGCGTAATAACGTCGTGCCAATTGGCCCATGGCATAGGTGGTGGCAAATGAAAATGCCATTCCCGTAGCAGCATCGCCGACCTTTTTCCCCGTTTTTCCGCCCACTTTGCCAAATAACCCGCCTAATAATTTGCGGCCAAATTGTTCAACATACTGCGAGGTGAGCCCCACCCCAATGGTGGCTAACCATTCTTTAATATGGCCGCTGTCTAGTTCATAACCATAATGCTTGCCGATTTGATGCACCATTTTCATTTGCAGGGGAATAATCGCCATCGAAGCCCACGACTGGGGCAATAATTCCAGCGCACCATTGAGCAAAGCATAATTCATCACTGTGCGATCTAACTGCGCTTCGGTGACATTGGCTGGTCGCAAACCAGTCGAAGCCGGTGTTGGGTAGTGTGGCGTTGGGGTCGGTGACATGGCATTCGCGGCAAGACCACCGGCAGCAGCACCAGCAGCGAGACCAGCAAATAAACCCAGCCCTGAACTAGGGGTGGGGCTCGGCGCAGGGGGTGCGGAATGTGCCCAAGATTGGGTAAAGGCAGCGCTTTGTTGTTCGAACGACTGGGTATGTTGGCTATCCAGTTGTAACAAACCGCGTAGTTGTTGCAGGAATTGTTGTTCTGCTGCGGTACGCAAACCATCGGCATCACAAATACACACTGCCATCTCATAAGCAAACTGCCGATGTGCAACATCGTGCAACAGCGCGGCGACCTGTGGCAAAGAAACCCGTTTGAATAACACATCTTGATACAGGCGGCTTAATTCGGCTTGTTGGTTGACATGCCCTAAACTGTCGGCAATTTGCCGAATCTGTTCCCGTTCACGGTCGTCATTATTGCCATCGGCAAAGGCGGCAAATAGGGCAATGGTCAACACGGCTTGTTGTTGCTGTAATTCCACAGGTCGTTCCTTTCTTGGCATACCGACAGAAAAACGGCGTGTTACCTCAAATAGGACACGCCGTTGTTGACAATCGGGGCAAAAGCAAAAATTAGAAGCTGGTCATGGCATTTTCTTCTTTGCTCAACACCGTTGCCGCCGAGCCAACCAATAAAGGATCGGGTGCACAAGCAACTTTAGGATCTTTATCGGGGTAAGGCAGAGAATGTAAGAAGTAGCGCATACAATTAATGCGGGCACGTTTCTTATCATCCGACTTAATCACAATCCACGGTGCGTCGGCCGTATCGGTATGGAAGAACATCGTTTGCTTGGCACGGGTGTAATCATCCCAACGGTCGAGCGATTGCACATCGATGGGCGACAGTTTCCAGTGTTTTAATGGATCGTCACGACGAGAAATAAAGCGGCGCATTTGTTCTTCGCGGCTGACCGAGAACCAGAACTTGAACAGATGAATGTGGCTGTTGACCAACATCCGTTCTAACTCCGGCACTTGACGCAAAAACTCCAAGTATTCTTGTGGTGAGCAAAAGCCCATCACCCGTTCTACGCCAGCACGGTTGTACCAGCTACGGTCGAACATCACGATTTCGCCAGCAGTCGGCAAATGTTGGATATAGCGTTGGAAATACCACTGACCCCGTTCGACATCACTCGGTTTTTCTAAGGCTACCACACGCGCAGCACGTGGGTTGAGGTGTTCCATAAAGCGTTTAATGGTACCGCCTTTACCTGCAGCATCACGGCCTTCGAACAACCCAACAATTTTCTGTCCGCTCTCACGCACCCAGCTTTGTACCTTCAACAGCTCAATTTGCAATTCGCGTTTATGTTTCTCGTACTCGCGGCGCTGCATCCGAGTTTTATAAGGATAATCGGCAGGTAGAGGTGCGCTGCTGCTGTCTTCATCGCTGCCGTGTGGTGCCATCGCAAAGCGCGCAGAAGGCGCGATAATCGTATTGGCAACAGCGGTTTCTTGCGAAGCAGCAGGGGTTTCAGTTGGCTTAGTTTGGTTTAACGTTTTTGGCGTATTGGTTTTACGCGGACGCGCTGCCGGTGCTTCGGGTGTCACTTCAATCGCAGCACTCGCATTCGGCGCGGATGTTGGCTCAACAACGGGGGTCTCTTTAGTAGGGCTTTCACTCATAGACAAATCTCCTTAGAAAAGCAGGTTGTTGATCAACCAAAAATGACATGAAGCAGAAATGACAAAAAGATAGTATGCTTTCTTTTCTCATCTGTCGATAGTTTATGCACAGATTTTCTCGCCAACGGCATTTTTTTGTTTTTTTTCTTAACATTAGTACGCAAAGCCACCGCGCAATGAAAAGGCTTGCGGTAAAATCAGCCCCCATTGTTTGTTGTCTAATAGGATGTTTGAACCCTGATGAGCCACGATCACACCCCTACCGCAATGCCCTCTCACTTTATCCGCCAAATTATCGAGGCGGATTTGACTTCGGGCAAACATCAGCAGATTGTGACGCGTTTTCCGCCAGAGCCAAATGGCTATCTGCATGTTGGCCATGCTAAATCTATCTGTCTGAATTTTGGCTTGGCAGAGGATTATCAGGGCAAATGCAATCTACGCATGGATGATACCAACCCTGAGAAAGAATCAGATGAGTATGTCCAATCGATTAAAGAAAGCGTGCGCTGGTTAGGTTTTGATTGGGATGGCGAGGTACGTTATGCCTCGGACTATTTCCAAGCGCTCTATGACTATGCAGTTGAGCTGATTCGTGCTGGCAAAGCCTTTGTTTGTGATTTAACGGCAGAGGAAATGCGTGCCTATCGTGGCAGCTTGACCGAACCCGGCAAAGAAAGCCCTTACCGCAACCGCAGTGTTGAGGAAAATCTCGATCTGTTCACCCGCATGAAAAACGGCGAGTTTCCCGATGGCAGCAAAACCTTGCGTCTAAAGATCGACATGAGTTCGGGCAATGTGAATTTGCGCGATCCGGTGATTTATCGTATCCGCCGCGCCCATCATCATCGGACTGGCGATCAGTGGTGTATCTATCCAATGTATGACTACACCCACTGTATTTCTGATGCGCTAGAAGGCATTACCCATTCTATCTGTACCTTGGAATTTGAAGACCATCGGCCACTGTACGATTGGGTTTTGGATAACATCACCATCGCTTGCCATCCACGCCAATACGAGTTTTCCCGTTTAGAGCTGTTGTATGCGCTGACCTCAAAACGCAAACTGAACGCCTTGGTCACCGAAGGTAAGGTCACTGGCTGGGACGACCCACGTATGCCAACCATTGAAGGCATGCGGCGACGTGGCTACAGTCCAGCCGGTATTCGCCTGTTTGCACAGCGGATTGGTGTGTCGAAAAGTGAAAACATCATTGATATGAGCGTGCTGGAAGGCGCGGTACGTGAGACATTAGAAGGAGAAGCACCACGAGTCATGGCGGTGTTAGACCCGATTAAAGTCACGCTGACCAATTTCACCGACGGTATCACCAGCAGCCGTAGTGCGCCCTTCCATCCTCACCACCCAGAGTTTGGTGAGCGCGAAGTGCCGATTAGCCGTGAGATCTACATTGAGCGCGACGACTTTGCCGAAGTGCCTCCCCCGAAATGGCAACGCTTAACATTGGGGGGTGAAGTTCGCTTGCGCTATAGCTATGTCATCAAGTGTGATGAGATGATTAAAGATGATACGGGCCGAGTGATTGAACTGAAATGCTCAATCGACCACGATACCTTAGGACAAAATCCTGTCGGTCGTAAGGTAAAAGGCGTGATTCATTGGATTTCTGCTGCACATGCCGTTGAAGCCGAAGTGCGTTTGTATGATCGTTTATTCACCGTACCACGTCCTGATGCTGTTCGGGGTGAGGATGGCGAATATGTTGATTTTATGCGGTTTTTAAACCCTGCCTCGTTAAAAGTGGTGACTGGTTATGTCGAATCTGCTGTGAACAGTGCAGCCGCAGAAACCCGTTATCAGTTTGAACGTATCGGTTATTTCATCACCGACCGCTACGATCACCAAACAGGACAGAAAATTGTCTTTAACCGCACCGTCGGTCTAAAAGACACTTGGGCAGCACAATCGGCCTAACCGTTGCTAAAAATCGGTAGGGTGCTGTCACCCCGAAGGGGCGACACACCATGAGTTGTTAGCATTTCTGACAAAAAAATTGGGTTGCCAACCACCGGCAACCCAATCTTTTAGAAACGCTTACACCCAGCCATCAAACTGCATCACCGTCCCGATGGCGGTAATGGCTTCGCTGCTGGCGGCGATGTCAACGGCGAGCCAGTCGCGGGTGATGAGTTGTTTTTCGAGTTTGTTGACCAGCGGGGTCAGTTCGGCGGTGGTGGCTTGGCGACCATAGGCGTTTTGGTACAGGGTTTGCACATAGGTGGCGTTGTCCATCTTGGCCAAAGCGGTGTTGCGGGCGTTGAACCAGTCGAACACTTCTTGGGGTTGGAGGAAGCCGGCGTAATAGTCGGCAACGGCTTTGGTGCCAAGTTTCCATTCTGCCGCAGTGGCATCACGGTTGAGATAGACCTGCACCATGCGCGCTAAGATGCCTTCTACCCGATCTCTGGCCAGAATCACGACTTCTTGACTGTCGAAGGCGAGGGTTTCGGCGTTGTTGAGGTCAAACATGGCCCCATCGCTGTAGCGGGTGATCTCGAGGTGGTTGCCGTTGCGTTCGAGAGCATAGTCGCTGCGTTTGCCGAGTAGGTGCAGCACATCATGGCCTTGTTTACCGTCGATGAACAGCGCCAAGCCCATCGGCAGATAGCCTTCTTCGGCGTTGGCGTGACCGATAAAGTAGCGATTGGCGGTGACATTGAGGACGTTAGGGTCGTATTCAGCGGTAAACACTTCGCCATAGCGGATGGTGAGGTTGTCGCCGCTGTCGAATTTGACCAGCTCAACATCCAGCAGGCGGTCGATTTCTCCAGTGGTCTTGTGGGTCAGCACGACGGTGTGACCATCCACGCTGATGGTGTAGTCACTACGGGCACCACTTTGGATAGCAGTGTCGTTGCCAAAGCCACCGTTAAGACGGTCATTGCCTATGCCACCGGTGAGGGTGTCATTACCCGCACCACCATACACGGTATCGTCACCCGCTTCACCAAAGGTTTGGTCGTCACCGCCGAGTGACCCCACCGTGTCTTGTCCACCGCCGCCGTAGATGCTGTCGTTGTCGGCGCCTAATACGATAAATTGGTTGAGGTTATCCCCGACAGCAACGTTTTGCCCACTGCCACCAATGGCGCGCACTTCACCGACAATGGCGATAAAGTCGATATTCTCGACTTGAATCACCGTGCCTTTCGGCAGTTGGCTAACATCAATCACCACCGCTTGTTTGCCATCGCTGGCACGACTCGAACCACTCACAATCAGTGGTTGACTCGGTGCAGTGGTGGTGTTGGCTGTCACTGTCGGCACCACCGTTTGCACAATCAGTTTTTCATTGGCAGGCAGGGCATTGAGGAAGGTAAAGCCATTGCCTTTCATCTCTTCTTGAATGCTTGAACCTGTTGGGGTTTTTTGTTCAATGCGAC